>PMWW01000161.1 GCA_003165795.1 Acidobacteriaceae bacterium | reverse complement strand
GCCGATCCGCGTCCCGGCCCGACCGGGATGTTGCGCTCCTTAGCGTAGCGGATGAAATCCCAAACGATGAGGAAATATCCGGAGAACTGCATCTGCCGGATGATGCCGATCTCGCGCGCCAGGCGCTGCTCGTACTCGTCCAGCGAATGCTTCAGCCGGCCCATAGCCTGCAGCTCGCGCAGGATGTTTAGCCGCTTGGCGAAGCCCTCGCGCGCGACGTGCTCGAAGTAGTCGGGCAGCGAATATCCGGTTGGCACCACGAACTGCGGAAACGGATCGTGGACCTTTTCCAGGCGCACGTTGCAGCGCTCGGCAATTTCCAGCGTGCGTTCCAGGACGCGCTCGTATCCCGAGAAAACCTTGGCCATCTCGGAATAGCTCTTCACGAAAAACTGGTTGCCGTGGAACTTGAGCCGGTTGGTGTCGTGGATGGACTTGCCGGTCTGGATGCACAGCATCACATCCTGCGCGTGCGAATCGTCCTCGCAAAGATAGTGGCTATCGTTGGTTGCCACCAGCGGAAGGCCCAGGTCTTGCTCCAGCTTCAGCAGGTTGTCCTGAATGCGCTTTTCCTCGGGAACACCCTGGTCCTGGATCTCGAGATAAAAATTGCCCTTGCCGAAAATGTCGGTGTAGGTCGCGGCAGCCTCGCGCGCCGCGTCGTACTTGCCTTCGGTCAGCCGCTCGGCCACTTCGCCCTTCAAACACGCGGACAGTCCGATCAGACCTTGCGAGTGTTCGGCGAGAAATTTCTTGCTGATGCGCGGCTTGTAGTAGAAGCCGTGCAGCGACGCCTCGGAAACAATCTTAACCAGATTGCGATAGCCCTGGTCGTTTTCGGCCAGCACGATGAGGTGGTTGTAGCTGTCACCTTCGGGCGCGGCGCGATGATCTTCCTTCTTGCAGACGTAGAGCTCGCAGCCCAGGATGGGCTTCACACCCGCTTCTTTAGCGGCGTTGGCGAATCTCACCGCGCCGAAAATGTTGCCGTGATCGGTCATGGCGACCGCCGGCATGTCGAGTTCCTTCACCCGTTGGACCAGACGTTCGACCTCGCAGGCGCCGTCCAGCATGGAATAGTCGGTGTGAAGATGAAGATGCACGAACTGATTTTGTGACATTCTAGCCTTTGTGTGCTGTTTCTATTTTATTCGCTCGGCGGGTCCGCTGCAGTCTGAGGAAGATGTGGAAAAACGGGACGAAACTCATGGTATCTGACGGGTACAATCGCACCTCGGACCCGGTTGCGCAAGAAAAGCGGCTCTCTCGCGCACAGCGCTAATAACTCTGCATGGAGTGCGCTAGATTCGGGAATAGAATGAGGGACAGATCAGGCGGGCGTCGTCCACGCGTGTTTCTTACGTTTGGCGCCTGCGAGGTGGGTTGTGACGACGAATGAATTCAAGCATTTTCTTCTCTGGTGTGTCGGTCTTAACTACGCGCTTCTATTCATCTGGTCCGGAGCCTTTATCTTCGCCCACGACTGGATGTATCGCATGCATGGCCGCTGGTTTAAGCTCTCGATTGATACTTTTGATGCAATTCATTACGCCGGTCTTGCCGTGTATAAGATCGGCATAATTTTGCTGAACTTAGTGCCGTTGATCGCACTCTATTTGGTTTCGTGACAGAGTCGCGTATGGCACGGGCCAGTCGTTAAAAGGCAGATCCTAACACCCTCTAAAGCCCTGCAAGAACGCCCTCAGCTAAAGCCCAAGTCATACTGAATCGCTTTGCGGCACGTCTGAAGACGTGCCCTGACACAAAGCGATTTATGAGATAGGTCTAGACACGTACTCGCCTATAGCGTCTCGTCTTGGCGAGGGATATGGCCCGTCGGCGTGCCCGGGGAAATCAGCTGGCCGCCAGTAATGACTTGGCCAGGCGGCGTCTGGCGAGGAACGCCGACCACCGCTCGCGATTTTCCGTAAGCGCGATAAGCGAACATCACCGCCAGCAACGGCGCAGCCAGTAGCCATCCCCAGAACCCGAAGATCAAGCTGAGCAAGATAGGCACGATCAGCGATGCCCAGATGGGTACACGCGCGGTTCGCCGCATGATGACCGGCTGCAACAACAGGCCGTCAATGACGATCACCACTCCATAAAGAATGAGGACATACAGAAACCCTTCAAAGCCGTCCGAGATCAACGCCGACACGGCCGGCCCGACGAACGCGATGACTGGTCCAACGTGGGGAATGAATTGCAGTCCCGCGGCGAGAATCGCCCAGAACGGCGCGAACGGAACATGCAGAAACCAGAGCCCAGCCCACCATAGCGCGCCCACGGCAAGCGCGTCGTAGCATTGCGCGACGAACCAGCGGCGCAGCGCATCGGCGGTAAGATTGATGTGGCTTGCGAACTGCATATTTCCTTTGATGCCCCCTTTGCGGTGGAGCGCTACCCCACTCGTCCCTATGGCAAAGCACAGCGAAGTTCAGGGTGCGTGCTGCCAAAGTGGGAGGTACAATGAAGAATGAGCAACGCTCAGTTTTTCACAGCGCTGTGTTTGCCGCTCGTGGTGTTCATCATCGGTCTCTATCACCAGAACACTGGCATCCGCGACTTGCGCACTGAGCTGATTCAGTTCCGCTCAGAAATTAACGCACGCTTCCTGTCAATTGACGCTAAGTTTGACACCCTGACCGGGCAAAGTAGTGGACATTGACAATCGTCTGGTGAGGGTCGGGGAGCGACTGAAGCTCTAGAGCGCACCGTTGTCCCCACCAATCTGCACTTATTTTATCGATCCCTCAGGAAATTTGCTCCTATGAAATTCGGCGTCATCATCTTCCCCGGTTCTAATTGCGATCACGATGCCTACTGGGTGATTTCCGAAGTTGCCAAGCAGCCGGTGACTTTTCTTTGGCACGATTCGCCGGACTTGCAAGGCTGCGACGCCATCATCGTGCCCGGAGGTTTTGCCTACGGCGACTATCTGCGGACGGGAGCCATCGCCAAGTTTTCGCCAGTGATGGAGTCGGTGCGCAAGTTTGCCACCGACGGCGGACTGGTGCTCGGAATCTGCAACGGATTTCAAATTCTGTGCGAGGCCGGACTGCTTCCCGGCGCATTGTTGCGCAATGCGGGATTGAAATACGTCTGCAAGCCGGTACACATCCGAGTCGAGAGCACCAACACGCCTTACACGCAGCAACTGAGCAAAGGCGAGGTGCTGGAGATTCCCATCGGCCACATGGAAGGTAATTACTTCTGCGACGAGCGGACTCTGGCCGAACTGAAAGAGCAGGAGCGCATCGTGTTCCGCTATACGACTCCGTCCGGCGAAGTTACCGCCGAAGCTAATCCCAACGGATCGCTGGAGAACATTGCCGGGGTCTGCAACGCGGGCCGCAACGTGCTGGGCATGATGCCGCACCCGGAGCGCGCCAGCGAGCCGGAGCTGGGTATGACCGACGGCGCCAAGGTCTTCCACTCGCTGGTCTCGGCAATGGTGGAGAAGTAGAGGGCCGCTCTTCGCCATTCGCTATTCGCTTTTCGCTCCTGGCAATCATCTGTCGGTTGCTCTCAGGTCGTCAGCCCTGAAGGTGTCATCCTGAACGGAGCGCTTCTGACCGCCGGAGTCGAAGGACCCCTATGGCCCGCGAAGAACTTCGTCGCTCTTGGTGAATAAGCTGGATGCTAAAGCCGAGTCGTGAAGGTTGCCTTTGTCGAAGGTCGCGATAATGGATCGCTGCGGCCACGCACCGTGCTATCGCAGCATTGGGTGAGGCTGGAGGTTGAAAATTCGGCGCGATTGCTTTGGCTGAAGGCTGATAGCCGACGGCTGACGGCTTCCTACCGGAACGCCTCTTTGTTCACCACGTACGGCATCTTGGTCACATCGCCGCCGTAGTTCTGTTCCAAAATGTCGATCAGGCCTTGCACGCAGCGTCCAGCCATGCCGAGATTGGGGTCCATCGACAGGCGCGTGGTTCGGCCCGCGCTGGCGAAGTGCGGATACAAGCGGCAACGGTCTTCGATCTCGGGATCGCGCAGCGGCGAGTCGGGTGGCAGCGGTTCCTTCTCGTAGACATCGAGCGCCGCGCCCCCAATCCATTTCTCCTTAAGCGCCTTGGCCAGCGCATTCTCATCGATCACCGGCCCGCGCGAGGTATTCACCAGGTAAGCCGTCGGCCGCATGGTGTGCAGGGTGCGCTCGTTGATCAGGTGATAGGTGGGCGTGTCGCTCTCGCCTTCGCGCAGCAGCGGCACGTGAATGCTGATGAAGTCGCTCTGGCTGAGCGCTTCGTCCATCGACACGTACTTGATCGACGTGCGCTCGCGCTGCAAGCCGTGCTGGTGGCGCAGGTCCATCTCTTCTTGCACCGCCGCGACTAGCTTGTCGTTCGGCCCCATGGCTTCGTAGCACAGGATGTTCATGTCGAAGCCAATGCACTTCTTGATCACCGCCTGCCCGATGCGGCCGGTGCCGATGATGGCGATAGTTTTGCCGGTCATCTCGTCGCCGAGAAACGGCAGAGAGGGATGCCAATAGCCCCACTGATTCTCGCGCACCAGGTGTTCGGCGGTCCACAGTTTGCGAGCCAGCGCGGCCAGCGCGAAGAAAGCGAACTCGGCCGTGGCTTCGGTCAGCACGTCGGCGGTATTCGTGAAGGGAATCTTGTAACGGTTGGCGTCGGCGCGATTGATGTTGTCGAAACCGACGGCGTATTGCGCCACCGCTTTCAAAGTGTCCTGGCCCGCTTCGAATATTTCGGCGTCGATGGGATCGCGCAGCGTGGTGATGAGGCCGTCGATACCGCCGCGAACCTTTTCGATGATCAGGCTCTTGGGCGGCGGCTCGGGGCTGGGATAGATCTCGACTTCGTAGCCGCGCTGGCGCAGGCGGTGGAAGGTAGCGTCGCCAATATCGGCCGTGGCAAAGATGCGGAATTTGCGGTTAGGCATGGATTCAAGCTCTGACCTAGGCTCGCACCCCACATGCAAGCCGTTAATGAAGGGGCGCACCTTTAGGTGCGCCGTTGCGACGTTCTTATTAATACTTCCGAGCCGACTTCAGTTGGCGAGAGATTCGCTTTCCGAACCTTCCCAGCGAGAAAGACACCCAATCGGCTCTAAACCCTCAGGATAGCTCAATCAGCAACAGGCGAGTTAACTCAGCGGCTAAAGCCGCCTATTGCTTAACGTCCACGGCGCAGCTGAAGCTGCGCCCCTTCAAAGCATTTGAGAACCCCACTCTTTCAGCAGCCTTAAGAAGTCGCACTCTGATACAAAGCAGGTGGCATATGCCGACTGCCCATGACCCACTACAAATTCTTCTTGGTCCACTGCTCGATGCGACCCAGCGCTCGCTCCAAATTCTCGATGGAATTGGCAATGCTGAACCGCAAATACCCTTCGCCATACGCTCCGAAGGCCGTTCCCGAAAGCGCGGCCACGCCCACGTCGTCCAGCAGCGCATCCGCCAGCTTCTTCGACGGCCAGCCTGTCTGCTTAGTATTCGGGAAGGTGTAGAACGCGCCCTTGGGCAGCTTGCACGAGAATCCCTTGATCTGGTTCAGCCCGTCGACGAACACGTCGCGCCGGCGGTGAAATTCCTGGCGCATCTTCTCCGGCTCGCTTTGGTCGCCGCGCACCGCTTCGATGCCCGCCATCTGGGTGAAGGTCGCGGTGCAAGAAGTGGAATTCGTCGCCAGCCTCGCGAACTGTGCGGCAAGATCAGGCCGCATGACGCCGTAACCCAGCCGCCAGCCGGTCATGGAATAGGTCTTCGAGAAGCCGGTCAAAATGATGGTGCGGTCCTTGAAGCCGTCCACCGAGGCGATGCTGTAGGGCTCGCCTTCAAACAGCAGGCGGCTGTAAATCTCGTCGCTCAGCACCATGATGTCGCGATCGCCGATGGCGGCGGCAATGCCTTCCACGTCCTTCTTGGTGATGATCCCGCCAGTCGGGTTCTGCGGCGAGTTCAGGATGATGAGCTTGGTGCGATCGGTGATCAGGCTCTTCAGTTCATCGACGTCGAGCCGGAAATCGCGCTCTTCGCGTAGCGGAATCGGAACCGCCTTCGCGCTGAGGAAGTTGATCATCGACTCGTAAATCGGAAAGCCGGGGTTGGGATAGATGACCTCATCGCCCTCTTCCACCAGCGCGAGCATAGTGAAGAAGATGATCGGTTTGCCCCCGGGAACGATGACGACCTCATCGGGGCCAACTTTGATGCCTCGCGAACTGCCGACCTCCGCCGCAATGGCTTCACGCAACTCCAGCAACCCCGCCGCCGGGCCGTAATGGGTGAAGCCTTTGCGCAGAGCGTCAATCCCGGCCTCAACAACGTTGGCCGGCGTGTCCATGTCGGGCTCGCCGATCTCCAGGTGAATGATGTTTCTTCCTTGACGTTCCAAAGCACGGGCGCGAACCAGCACTTCAAAGGCGGTTTCCGTTCCCAGGCGCGACATCCGCTTGGCCAAGCGCAACTCAGTCTGAGTCGTAGTCATAAGCAAACTGACGATTATACCTCGGAAAAAAGCCGTGGCTGAGGTGCCGGCTCCAATTCGCGGGACCTTGTTGCCGGCGCCGATACCCTAAAGCGTGCCCCGTCCAAGCTGCTGTTGCTGGCGGGATTTCTTGTCGACGCGCCTAAATCGTTGGGGCTGATGATGCGCAACGGTTGACCCACTCGCTCTCGCCTTCGTCCGCGTCTGTCGATAGACCGGGCAGCGAGCAATTGTGCTCAGATTAAGTGACGACGAGAGCCATACCATTGTGTCTGACCGACGTAAAAGGAGAATTGAGTGAAACTTAAGACACTACTTGCTGTCATCCTGGGGTCCCTTGTCGTGCTCGCCCTGTCCCTGCCGGTAATGGCACAGAGCACCACACAATCCAGCACCTCGACGACCACCCAAAATCCGTCTCCGGCTCAGACGCAGAGCACGACTACCACTTCGCACGACACGGCGGCTGCGCCGACGACGCAGACTACCGATACCACCACCAAGTACAAACATCACAAGGTGAAGCAGACCGACACCACAACCACTACGACCACGCCGCCGGACCAGCAGATGAATCGGACCGACAGCACGACTACCACAACTACGCCGCCTCCCGATCAGGTGCAGAGGGACACCACAACCACGACCACAACCACGCCCAAGTAATAATTGCGGGGCAACGGGTCGCAATGTTCCTAGGCGGATAACGCACCCTTCCATTCAATCGACTATCTGTGCCGGGGCCCACAGATCAGCCTGTGAGGCAGGAATTCTGGTTCGGCAAAACTCAGCAGGGTGCCCCGTCCAAGCTTCTCTTGCTTGGGCGGGGATTTTTCGTCTACCCATCTAAATCGTTTGTGCTTCGACGAGCAACGGTTGACCCGCTCGCTCCCCTCCTCGTGCTGTCCACTCCGACTCGGCCTCAACCGTGCCTTCGACCCCGGTTGAACCTGCCGGGGCCAGCCAACCGAGCTCGAAATCGCCACTTGCCCGGTCGTACGGAAACACGTACGCTTAAGAATATGAATACGATGAACGCCAGCGAGGCTCGCGATAAGCTCTACCGCCTGCTTGACGAAACAGCTGCTGCCCACGAGCCAGTCCTCATCACCGGCCCGCGCTCGAATGGTGTTCTGGTTGGAGAAGAAGACTGGAACGCGATCCAGGAGACTCTTCATCTCCTTTCGGTTCCGGGGATGCGCGAATCCATCCGTAAAGGACTCGCGACACCCATCGAGGAATGCGAGAAAGAACCCGGCTGGTGAAACCTTGGCAGGTTGTCTTCACCAAACAGGCCCAGAAGGACGCCCGTCGTCTCGCTTCTGCTGGTCTCCGTCCGAAGGCGGAGCAACTGCTTGCGCTGTTGGCAAGTAATCCCTTCGAGAGGCCTCCGCCCTTCGAGAAGCTTCTAGGCGACCTGAAAGGCGCATACTCCCGCCGCATCAACATCCAGCACAGACTTGTCTACCAGGTGCTCGAAGAGAAACGTGTCGTCAAGGTGCTGCGCATGTGGACACACTACGAATGAGGCTCGATCCCGGCAATGCTGCGGTGACATTGTAGACCTCGTTTCATGTGAAGAGGTCGCTCAGCTTCACTCTTGAGGGTGCCCCGTCCAAGCTGCTTTTGCTTGGGCGGGGGTTTTTCGTCTACGCATCTAGATCGTTCGTGCCCTTGACGAGCAGCGGTTGACCCACTCGCTCTCGCCTTCGTCCCGTCCACTCCGACTCGATTTCAACCGCCCCTTCAACTCCGGTCGCGTAGTGAAGAAAACTACTCCACCGCCAATCTTCCGGCTTCTGCACCAATCCACGCTTTACCGGATTGCGATGTATATACCGCAGCTTCTCGATGCGCTTACTCTTGCTCCACACGTTGAAGTCGTAATAACGTCCTTCCCAGAAATGCTCGCGGCGTCCGATGAGCCGGCGGGAGACCGACTGCTTCAAAGCCTGCAAAGCCGCGGCCAGCGTGGCGCGCTCCGGTTCGCTCACCAGTAAATGAACATGTTCCGGCATGATGACGTAGCCGGTAATAAACATTCCGTACTGGCGGCGAGCCTGTTCCAGGGAATGCTCGAACTGCTGCTTCGCGCTGGTGGTTGCAAGATACGGTCGGCGGCGATGACAACCGAACCGTCACGAAGTGGAGGTGACGGGTTTCCTGAAAGCGCTTTAGTTCCCAAGGCACGAATTAGAGATTACAGAGTCTGATTTCCGTAGTCAGTGATCCATGTACGCTGGCGATGTTAGCGCTGCAGACAAAAATCCCCGCCCAAGCAAAAGAAGCTTGGACGGGGCACCCTCAGGATTAATATTGGCTTGGTGAGTTCGAGGCGGTTGGGTGGGCCACCCGGCGAGCGATACTGATCTACAAGAGGAGAACACGTCTTGTCTACGCAGCCTGGGTTTATCGCCGTGCTCTTCGATGTACCGTTCCCGACGTCAGTTCCAAACGGGAGCTACCTGAGCTTTGATCCGGTAAAGACGCTCGCGGTGGTCACTTTGACTCTGAGGGAGGGCTCACGTGCCTTCTTTCGAAACCGTCCTGTCATCGGCCCAACCTCATTTCAGGAACTGCAGCAGGCCTGGCAGGAGCCGCAACGTCCTCGTGCGGATTACAGCTATGTGGCAGTGAATCGGCTGCACGACGGACGGGACAAAACAACCCTCAATGTTCATTCGGGAACTAATGGAGGATATGCCGAATGCAAGTATTACACGGAGGTCGCTGTCACCTATCTCAGCGATGACATAAACGAGATCAGCATCAACGGTGTCGTTTTGCCCCGGGCATGTGAGATCCTGAATCCGTTTCTGGATAAATATCGACTTCTGAACGAGGACTACAGAGTCTCTTCAATCTCACTGGAACGAAATTTTTATTTTGCAACATGCCACACGAGCCCTCTAAAGGACGACGAACTGAAACTGAGCGTGTCTGAGCTTTTCGATCGGCTCCAACAACCGCGAACCTTCCTTACTCAGCTCGGGCATGGTGCTGCGAACATTCTCCGGAGCAACAGCTTCGAGCTTCTTGGGCCAAGGGAAACGATGACAGGCGCAATTGCCGACCTCTTCAGCAATTTCGTAATGGAGGAATTCGAGCTCCCACTGAGTTATGACCTTGTCCTGGATGCTTTAGCTTACTTACAGCGATATCGCAATTATCGATTTGCGATTGTTCAAGCAGAAACCGCAGTCGAAGTACACGTCCGCAGCCTCCTTCTTAAACTTATGCTCCGCTACGGTAAAAGCGAATCGGAAGCGGAGGATATGATCGAAAACGATGGCAAGTACTGGGGCGTTAAGAGCAAGATCAGGCGGTTAGATGATTGGACTGCGAAGTACGCAACCGATCAGAGCGTCGCCTTCACTCCATTTGTAGATTCTGTGCTGTACAGACGTTGGGATAGTGACCTTTACGGCAGGAGAAATTCTGCGGTCCATGCCGGTGCGGGCGGATTCAGTTACGATGATGCCTCCCGGGCAATCGGTATAGCGAAGGAGTGCATTGCTTCGTTCGAGGCAAGTATCCCGGGACTGCAGAATCGGATTCGACTGAATCCTTCGATGTCAGCGTTTAGACTGAATCCTGGAGAAGTGATGTTCTAGTCGGGTTGCGTCATTCGCCGGGTGCCCCGGGTGACCAGCCCGGTGCCCCAGCCCACCCTCGTCCGCCGGTTCTGCGGACAGGATGAGCCTTACTGAATCTCAATCACGCTTCCGCCGGCCGTCTCCTGCAATTCCTTGGTCCGTTCAATGACCTTATTCGTGAACGCGAACATCGACTTGGCGTGGGGCGACTGGTCGCCTTCCAGCACGATGGGCTGGCCGGTGTCGCCGCCCTTGCGGATGTCGGGATCGAGTTCGATCGAGCCCAGAAATGGCACGCTGAACTGCAGCGCGGTGCGCTGGCCTCCGCCCTTGGAGAAGATGTCGATCTCGTTATGGCAATGCGGGCAGACGAAGAAGCTCATGTTCTCGACGATGCCGATGATGTCGACCTTCACCTGCTTGAACATCTCGATGGCCTTGCGCGCGTCCTGCAGCGAGACGTCGCTGGGCGTGGTGACGACGACCGCGCCGGTCAGCGGCACGGTCTGCACCAGCGAGATCACCACGTCGCCGGTGCCCGGCGGCAGATCGACGACGAGGTAGTCGAGTTGTCCCCACTCCACCTGGCTGAGGAACTGCTTGATGATGGAGTGCAGCATGGGGCCGCGCCACACCAGCGGCTTGTCGCCGGGGCTGAGGAAGCCGACCGACATTACTTTCAGGCCGTAACGCTCGGGCGGGATGATGCGGTTCTCGCCCATCACGCTGGGCGGCTCGCTGCTGCCGAGCATGAGCGGAACGTTGGGACCATAGACGTCGGCGTCGAGCAGCCCGACCTTGTGACCCATGCGGGCCAGCGCGATGGCCAGGTTGACGGCGAGCGTGGTCTTGCCGACGCCGCCCTTGCCGGAGCCGACGGCGATAATGCTGTCGACGCCGGGAAGCGGCTGCGGAGCGGCCGGCGGTTGACCGGGCATGTGTGAATGAGAGCTCATGTATGCATTCCTAGCGGGACTGGGATGACGTGCGCAAACCGTGATTATACGCTGCCATGCACGGTGATATCGGGCGACGAAATTGAGACGAATCGCCGCCGGGTGCCGACCAAGCCCGCAAAAAACCGCGTCACCCGGGCCGGTGATCTATCTCACCGCAGGAAGGCCCCGCGACTCCGGTATCAAGGGAGTGGTAAGCTACTCAAGTCCGTCGGAATCGGGCAAGCGATGATGCGCATCGATACCAGTTATGCTCCCGCTACAATTGGCGCTAGCCGATTCCAATGTCGCTGTTGTTGTTGCCCCCGCTAGCTGTTTCCCGGTTTGCCTCCATCGAATCAAAACTTATAACCTCGGCCTTTAAGGCGAGAGTTTCCGGAGATTGCCATGAAGATAGCCAATGATGTTACAGAACTGATCGGCCACACTCCTCTGGTGCGTCTGAACAAAGTCACCGCCGGCGCGAAGGCGACGGTCGCCGCCAAGCTGGAAAGTTTCAATCCTTGCAGCAGCGTGAAAGACCGCATCGGCGTCAGCATGATCGCCGAAGCCGAACGCGCGGGAAAAATTCAGCCCGGCAAGACCGTGCTCATCGAGCCGACCAGCGGCAATACCGGCATTGGGCTGGCGTTCGTGGCCGCCGTCAAAGGCTACAAACTGATCCTGACCATGCCGGAGACCATGAGCCTGGAACGGCGCATTCTGCTGCGCGCCTTCGGCGCCGAGATTGTACTGACGCCGGGGCCTAAAGGTATGAAGGGCGCCATCGCCAAGGCCAACGAAATCCTGGCGCAAACTCCCCACGGCTTCATGCCGCAGCAATTCGACAACCCGGCCAATCCCAAGATCCATCGCGAGACTACCGGCCCGGAAATCTGGGACGACACCGACGGCAAGGTCGACATTCTGATCTCGGGCATTGGCACCGGCGGAACGCTCACCGGAGTGAGCGAATACATCAAGCCGAAGAAGCCTTCGTTCAAGGCGATTGCCGTTGAGCCCACGGAGAGCCCAGTGCTCTCGGGCGGACAACCCGGCCCGCATAAGATCCAGGGCATCGGGGCGGGCTTCACTCCCAGCATCCTGCGCACCGACTACGTCGATGAAATCGTCCAAGTATCGAGCGAGGATGCGATTGCCATGGCGCGTCGCCTGGCGCTCGAAGAAGGGCTGCTGGTCGGCATCTCGTCGGGTGCGGCCGCCGTGGCGGCGGTGCGCGTGGCACAGCGCCAAGAGAATGCGGGCAAGCTGATCGTGGTGGTGCTGCCCGACTACGGCGAGCGCTACTTGAGCAGCGTTCTGTTCGAGCAACTGCGCAATGAATCGCTCGCCCTGACGGCAACCGAGGTTACCGTGTGAGCATGTTCTCCTGCATACGCGAAGACATCGCCGCGGTACTGGAAAGCGATCCCGCGGCGAAGTCCGGGCTGGAGGTCGTCGTGCTCTACTCCGGTCTGCATGCGCTGTGGGGCTACCGCTTTCATCACTGGCTGTGGATTCACGGCTGGCGATTTGCCGCGCGGGCGCTGTCGCAATTCGGCCGGCTCATCACCGGAATCGAAATCCATCCCGGCGCGGAAATCGGCCGGCGCTTCTTCGTCGATCATGGCATGGGCGTCGTCATCGGCGAGACCACGATCATCGGCGACGACGTCACCCTGTATCAGGGAGTGACCCTTGGCGGCACGGGGAAGGAAACAGGCAAGCGCCATCCCACGATCGGCAATAGGGTCGTGATTGGCGCGGGCGCAAGGGTGCTGGGCAACATCATCGTCGGCGAGGACTGCCGCATCGGCGCAGGCTCTGTGGTGCTGCGTGATGTTCCCGACCACTCGACCGTAGTCGGCGTGCCTGGTCACATTGTTTTGCGTCAGGGCAAGCGCGTGGTGATCACCGATCCCAAGCAGATCAACGATCCGCTGTCGGAGGCGCTGTCGGCCGTGGCCGACGAGGTCAAAAAGCTGAAGCAGGAGGTTCGCGAACTACAGGGCCGGGAGTTGATCCCGACCGATGGCGATCGGCTGCAGCAAGTGATCGAGATCGACTATCAGATATGAAGGCCGCGGGCCTATGAGTTGCCGATGATGATTCCTTGTCGCGAACACCAGCGCACCCCCAGCGCTACCTGCAAAGCTGCCGACAGCGGTGGCGTATCCATGAAGCGATGGCGCACCCAGGTAATGATCGCCAGCTCAATGAGCACCACAAAGATTGCCACCGTGGTTGCGACATTGAAACTGGGCAGAAGAAACGGCAGGGGTGTGACCAATGCCACCCAGCGCGGTCATGGCTCCGCAGACCCAGCCCGCGCAACCACGGAGTGCCGCGGCCAGTGAGACTGCCGTCATCGGATAGCGCCTCGGCAAAGCCCATGCTGATACCCGCTCCCAGTGAAGCCCCCAGACCGACGGCGAATGCATCCCACGTATTCTTGGTGGCGAAAGCGGCAGCGAAGACCGGAGCTAATGTCGAGACCGAGCCGTCCATCAGGCCTGCCAGACCCGGCTGCACAATTTGCAACACGAACAGACGGCCGCTTGACCTTGTCTTCTTCCTCACGGACCTCGGGCTTGAGCTCGCTCTTCTCCAACTCGGCGGCACGCTCCACGTGCGTGGTCTCGGCCGCCGCCAAGTCATCGAGCAATTGGCGGATGCTGGCATCCTCGGCGCACGCTGCGGCGTGCTCGCAGAAGCGCCGCGTCTCGGCCTCCATCGCGCCCACCTGCGCCCGAATCTGTTCCAGCCGCAGCGGCGTGTTCATCCAAATCGGCTTGCGATGCACGAACCCGCGAATGTCGTGCCGCCGGACCAGCGGAATGTGCCCGCCGAATTTCTGCTTCTACAACTCGATCAAACGCCGGCGGTGGCCAATCTCTTCCTAGCGCATCTCCTCGAAAATCTGCGCCGTGCCGGGAAAGTTCCGCCGCAAGTCTTCACCAAAATCGGAGTAGATACGTTTCGTCCTCTTCCTCGAGCGAAATTGCCAGAGCAAAGATTTCCTTCTGCGTCAAGACAGTAATGGTACTTTCAGGTTGTTAATTTGTGGTCAGGTTTTCCAAGACGGACCTTCAGACTACTCACCTTAACGAAACAATTCCCCGCGGCTCATTTGCGAGTTACCATTGGGGACTCTTCCCGAAAGTCCTTATGAAACTCGCACAGATTCCCTTGTTTTGCCTGTTAGTGTTAGGGAGACTCTGATTAAGTCACAGCAATTCCCTCAGCGGCTGAAGCCCCATTGATTTTAGGGTGCTTACGGACGGCCTGAAGGCCGTCCCCTTCGAGAAGCCGGACTTAATCAGAGTCTCCCTAAATGCTAATTGCCAAATGCTGATTGCCAGTCGTTAGTTGTCAGTAACTAGCTTCTGCTTCTAGTACGGTCCAATAATTCCACCAATATTCCGTGACGCAGGTAACTTCATCGGCTGAGCGAATACCTCCACTCCCCAATACTTAGCAAACACGTCGAGGTACTTATAGCCCGAGCCGGTATTGAACAGCACGACCTTATCGCTCTCATTTAAGAAGCCGCTCTCTAGAAGTTGCTTGTACGCCGCAAGCGCCGCTCCGCCTTCGGGTGCGGGAAAGATGCCTTCAGTCGAAGCCATCTCTTTCACGCCATCCATGATGGCGTCATCGCTGACGGCAATCGCCGTCCCACGACTCTTGCGCGCGATGTCGAGGATGATGAAGTCGCCATAGGCTTTGGGTACGCGCAGTCCGGCAGCCAGCGTGCGCGCGCCGGGCCACATGGTCGACACCGCCTCGCCATTCTGCAACGCTTTGGGAATGGGGGCACAGCCGTCAACCTGCACGCAGATCATCTTCGGCCTCTGGCCGCGCTCGATCCATCCCAACTCTTCCATCTCCTCGAATGCCTTCCACATCCCGATCAGGCCAACCCCACCGCCGGTGGGATATAGAATCGCGTCGGGCAAGGTCCAGGCCAATTGTTCGGCGACCTCGTAGCCCATCGTCTTCTTGCCTTCGACGCGGAACGGTTCCTTCAGCGTCGACATGTCGAACCAGCATTCCTTTGCTTTTCGCTCGGCAACCATGCGGCCGCAATCGCCGATCAGGCCGTCGACCAGCGTGAGCTGCGCGCCGGCGGCTTCCACCTCCAGACGGTTAGCGATCGGCACATCTTTCGGCATGAAGACGTAGGCATCGAGTCCCGCTGCCGCCGCGTATGCTGCCAGCGCTCCGCCGGCATTCCCCGCCGAGGGTGCCGCCAGTTTCTTTAGTCCGTAGTGCCCCGCCATAGTGATCGCTGCGCTCATGCCCCGAGCCTTGAACGAGCCTGTGGGATTTAGGCCTTCATCCTTGATGAACAGGTTGGGATACTTGCGGCTCGGCAGCATGGGAGTGAAACCTTCGCCGAGCGTTACCGGCTCCGCGTCGGGAAGCACCGCCGAGTAGCGCCACATGCTCTTCGGGCCATTGTTAACGGCGTCTCTTGTCGTTAGGCGGCGAATCTCGGCGAGATCGTAACGCACATAAAGCGGGCCGCCGTCTTTGGGACAAATTGTCGGCGCCGGTTGCGGGGAAAATTTCTCGCCACACTTGCTGCATTCGAAACTGATGATGGTTGCCATGAACCATAGACTCTAGAAGGCTCAGGCTCTGTTGGCAAGATGGCGAATGCGCCCCATTCCCGGCTGCTATAATCCGCGCAGTTCCCTTCCATGACCGAGCCGTCCACTCCGCTGATGCGACAATATGCCGCGATCAAGAAAGATCATCCTAGCGCGCTCCTGTTCTTCCGGCTGGGCGATTTCTACGAGCTATTCTTCGAGGACGCGGTGGTCGCCGCGCGCGAGTTACAGATCACGCTCACCGCGCGAAACAAGGAGAAAGGCGTCGCCATCCCGATGTGCGGCGTACCTTACCATTCGGCGGAGAACTACATTGCCAAACTCATCCGCAAGGGATTCAAGGTCGCCATCTGCGAACAGATGGAAGATCCGCGTCTCGCCAAGAAGCTGGTCAAGCGCGAGGTGACGCGCGTGCTCACGCCGGGAACCGCGGCTGACGCGCATCTCGGCTCGGAGGAAAACAACTTCCTGGCGTGCGTCGCCCGCGCCGGCAACGCAGCCGGCTTTGCCGCACTCGATCTCTCCACCGGCGAGTTTCGCGCCACCGAATTTGTAGGTGATGACGCCGAGCGCCGCATCCGCGAGGAACTGCTGGTGTTGCGTCCGCGCGAGGTCTTATTCGCGTCGTCGTTGCCGCTCTTCGATCAGCCGCGCGCCTCGGCGCCGCAAGCTGCCGCTGCTCCGCGGATGGCTTCGCTGGAAAACGCCAGATGGGCTGAGACGCCGCTCGACGACTGGGTCTTCGCTCCCGACTACGCGATTCCGCAAGTGGAGAATCACTTCGGCGTGCTCTCGCTGGAAGGCTTTGGGCTGGCTGACCGTTCGGCGGCAGCGACGGCGGCGGGCGCGATTCTGCATTACGTGCGCACCACCCAACGCGGCTCGCTAGATCATGTCGACCGCATCGGATTTTATGAGCGGCAAAATTGCCTGGTGCTTGACGCGGTCACCGTTCGGAATCTCGAGCTGATCGAGCCACTCTTCTCGGGCGCGAGCGACAACGCGACGTTATTCCGCTGTCTCGACTGCACAGTGACCCCGATGGGCAAGCGTCTGTTGCGCGCTTGGATGTTGCGACCGTCGATCGACATCAGTGAAATTAACCGGCGGCTCGACGCTGTCGAGGGCATGGTGAAAGATCTGGTGGCGCGCGAAGAATTGCGCCGTTCGATGGAAGGCATCCTCGACCTGGAACGCCTGCTCAGCCGGGTCACGCTGGAGACCGCCAACCCGCGCGACTTACTGGCGCTAGCCACGTCGCTGGCAAAGCTGCCCGCGGTGCGAACGTCGCTGTCCCACTTTCCCGCCGAGCGCTTGCAAGCGCTGCACGCGCAATGCGACGAGCTGGGCGATCTGCGCGCGCGCATCGCGTCATCCTTGGAGGATGAGCCGCCACTGACTCTTGCCGACGGCGGTGTGATTCGCGCGGGGGTCGATCCCACGCTCGACGAACTGCGCGACCTCAGCCGCAACAGCAAGCAATACATCGCGCAGATCGAGCAGCGCGAGCGTCAGCGCACCGGCATCGGCTCGCTGAAAGTAAAGTTCAACAACGTCTTCGGCTACTACCTCGAGATTTCGAAAGCGAACCAGCACCTCGCGCCCGCCGACTACGAACGCAAACAGACACTGGTCAACGCCGAGCGCTTCACCACGCCCGAGCTGAAAGAATATGAGGCCAAGGTACTCGACGCGCAGGAGAAGATGGTCGAAATCGAGCGGCGACTGTTTGCCGAGTTGCGATCCGCCGTTGCCGCCGAGGCCCGCCGCATCCGCCAGAGCGCGCTCGCCCTGGCCGAAATCGACGTGCTGGCCAACTTCGCCTCAGTTGCAGCCAATCGCAACTATTGCCGGCCGAGACTCATTCCGCAGTCCCTATCGCGCGCCGATGTTGTGCAGGATGGAATCACCGAGAATGGGGCCGATATCGAGATTGTCGAAGGCCGTCATCCCGTCATCGAGCAGCTGGAGATCAGCGGCGTCGCCGAGCGCTTCGTGCCCAACGATCTCTATCTCAACGCGACCACGCATTCCATCCTGCTGATCACCGGGCCGAACATGGGTGGCAAGTCCACGTATCTGCGGCAGGCCGCGCTCATCGTGTTGATGGCGCAGATGGGGTCGTTCGTACCCGCTCGTTCGGCGCGACTCGGGCTGGTCGACCGCATCTTCACCCGCATCGGGGCATCGGACAATCTGGCGCGCGGCCGCTCCACTTTCATGGTCGAGATGACGGAGACGGCGGCGATCCTCAACACCGCGACCGCGCGCTCGCTCATTCTGCTCGATGAAGTGGGCCGCGGCACTGCAACCTATGACGGGCTGGCCATTGCGTGGGCAGCCATCGAGTACATCCACGCCAACACTCGCGCCAAGACGCTCTTCGCCACCCACTATCACGAGTTGACCGAATTGGCTGACCGGCTCAGCGGCGTGAAGAACTTTCATGTTGGAGTGAAAGAGAGCGGTGGCGGAATTGTTTTTCTGCGCAAAGTGGAAGAGGGCGCGGCCGACAAGAGCTACGGAATCGAGGTCGCCAAACTGGCCGGGCTACCTGCCGACGTAGTGAATCGCGCGCGCGAAGTCCTGGCCGAGCACGAGAGCGCCGAGCGCAGCGCGGTGAAACATCTCGCCCACGACGAAGCCCGCCAGTCCGGCCCCATGCAGTTGACCATCTTCACTCCGCTGTCGCAGAAGATCGTGGACCGCATCAAGGAAACCGACCTGGACCGCATCAGCCCGATGGATGCGCTACACCTACTGCACGAGTTGAAGAAGCAGATGGAGTGAGGGTCAATTCCCTCCCCACGCGTTACACTCTTCTATTCCTTATGCCTTCCAAACGCCGCCTCAAACTTCGTCACCAAGTTGGCCAGTTATTAATCATGGGCTTTGACGGTACCGGCATGTCGGCGCGCCTGCGGGTCATGCTCGACACGCTTTGTCCCGGCGGCATCATTCTTTTCAAGCGCAATATTCACGATGCCGCCCAGACGCACGCCTTGCTTCGCGAGGCGCAGCGCGCGGTCGAAACACCGCTGTTCCTTTGCGTCGATATGGAAGGCGGAACGGTGGATCGACTGCGAGATGCCATCGCGCCTGTGCCGTCGGTTGCCGAAGTTGCTGCTGCCGGTTCGAAGAAGCTGTTCCGCAAGCATGGACGGCTCATCGGCAAAGAGGTACGCTGCCTGGGCTTCAATACCGACTTCGCGCCGGTGCTCGACTTGCAATTCGAGCCCTCGAGGAGTGTGCTGTCTTCGCGAACCGTTTCCGCCAATCCTAGAGAGACGATTGCTTACGCGCGCGCGTTTCTACATGGTCTGCGCAACTGCGACGTTCTTGGCTGCGGTAAGCACTTTCCCGGTCTCGGGGAAGCCAACCTCGATTCGCACGCTGAGCTGCCATCGATCAATAAGCCATGGAAGGCGCTATGGAAGGAGGACCTGCGACCCTATCGCGAATTGCACCGCGACCTGCCCTTTGTAATGGTGGCGCATGCGGCCTATCCCCAGGTGACGGGCGACAATACTCCTGCTTCGCTTTCGAAAAAGTGGATGAGCGGCATTCTGCGCAAGAAGATTGGCTACCGCGGGCTGGTCATCACCGACGATCTCGACATGGGCGGCGTGCTGGCGGCAGCGCCGATTGAAGATGCCGCCGTCGAGACGCTGCGTGCCGGGGCCGACATGTTCCTGGTCTGCCAGAAAGAAGAGAGCGTGCGGCGCGCGTTTGAAGCGGTGTACAAGCGGGCCGAGGCGGACAAGAAGTTTGCCAGGCTGGTCGCTGAAAAATCGGAGCGCGTCCTCGAAGCCAAGAGGAAATCACGCGCATTAGCAGCTCGCATGGCGCCCGTTCCGACGCAGAAAACCGTAGAGCGACTAACGCGTAAGATTTGGAAGTTCGGCGAAGAACTGCGCGCTCACTCTATCGCCGCCGATGAGGTCTCCGGGTGATTGTCGCCGGCGCTTCGGCAATCAGACTTGAAGGGGCGCAGCTTTAACTGCGCCATATGCTGTCAATAGAAATTGGGCTTCAGCCCCTGAGAGAATTAGTTTTATGGAGTCTGGTTGCACCTCAGCGACTTCACCAGCAACTACAAGCGGTGAATGCCCTCGGCGGCTGAAGCCGACCATCTTTTGGGACACTCACGGCACGGCTGAAGCCGTGCCCCTTCAAGTCCGGGCTTCGGAGTTTGCACCGTGATTGTCGCCGGCGTCATGAGCGGTACCTCGGCGGACGGCATTAATGTCGCGATGGTGCGCGTACAAGGCCGCGGATTCCGTTCGCGCATTGAATTACTCGCGCATTACCAGTTCCCTTATCCAGCAGAGGCGCGGCGCGCTGTGCTAGCGGCGATGAATGCGAACTCGGCCAGCGTCGCCGATCTGGCGCGGCTGAACTTCGCGCTGGGCAAACTTTATGCCGAGGCGGTTCGCACCGCGCAACGTCGTGCACGGCTGGAATGCGAACTGGTAGGCTGCCACGGGCAGACGCTCTATCACCAGGGCAATCCCGCGCCGTTCCTCGGCCGCCACATCGCGTGTACTTGGCAGATCGGGGAAGCAGCGATCATCGCTGCCCAGATCGGTGTGCCGGTCGTCTCCGACTTTCGTCCAACCGACATGGCCGTCGGAGGCAAAGGAGCGCCGCTGGTTCCGTTTCTCGATTATGTTCTTTACCGCCATCGACGCTATGGGCGGATCGTGCAGAACCTCGGCGGCATCGGCAATCTGACGGCGATCCCGCCGCGCGCCCTGCCCGAACAGCTCGTCGCTTTCGATACTGGGCCGGGCAACATGGTGATCGACGCCGTGACCGCGCATCTGTTCGACAAGCCATTCGATCGCAATGGAAGGTTCGCGGCTCGCGGCCAGCCCATCGAGCGCGTGCTGCACGAGTTGCTGCGCCGTCGGTTCTTCCGGCAGAAGCCTCCCAAGACCGCCGGCCGCGAACAATTCGGCCGGGAGTTTGTGCGTGAGTTTCTTCGGCTCTGCCACCGCGCCGATGAGAACGACATTGTCGCCACCGCGACCGCGCTCACCGCACGATCCATCGGCCTCGCAGTTCGAAAATTTGTGTTGCCGCTGCTGGAGAGTGAAGCCGCCAAGCCGGCGCGCTTTCGCGAGTTTGTCGCCTCTGGCGGAGGAACGAAGAATGCGACCCTGATGGGGATGATCCGCGAAGAGCTGGCGCCGCTACAGATGCGCGTGCGCACCACCGACGACTTTGGACTTCCGTCCGAGGCGAAGGAGGCGGTGGCGTTCGCGCTGCTGGCCTACCAGACATGGCGGCACTTGCCGTCGAATGTTCCTTCCGCGACAGGCGCGAGGCGGCCTGCAATCCTAGGCAAGGTCAGCTATGCATAGTTTCTTGTTCACCACGGAGGGCACGGAGAAAAATAAGGAGCCATTCACCACAGAGACACAGAGGCACGGAGAAGAAAGAAGAGAAAATAGCAACAAAGAAGAAGAAAAGACCAGGCTAAGTGGAGTTGGACAGTACCGTCAAAGTTGGTACTGGCGAAATCTCAGATCTACATTCTCTCTGTGTCTCCGCGTCTCTGTGGCGACGCTCTTCGTTACTCTGCTTCTCGCCGGCTGCTCCGGCAAGCCCGATCCCAACGCACTGGTCATGATTATCGAGAGCAGTCCCACTAACCTTGACCCGCGTGTCGGGGTGGACGCGCAATCGGAGCGCATCGACGACCTACTCTTCGACTCGCTCGTCCGCCGCGACGATCACTTCAATCTGCTGCCCTGGCTCGCCGATCGTTGGGACATCCCCGACCCGCAGACCTACATCTTCCATCTGCATCATGGAGTGCGCTTCCACAACGGACAGTCGTTAACGGCACGCGACGTCAAGTGGACCTTCGATTCCCTGCTCAGCGGCAAGATGCGCAGCGCCAAGGCAAGCAGCTATACGCAGGTCAGCGCCGTGGAGGCGCCCGACGACTACACGGTTGTCTTTCATTTGAAGCAGCCGTTCGCGCCCATGCTATGGAACCTTTCCAACGGGACAGTTGGCATCGTGCCCTACGGTAGCGGCGACGAATTCAATCGTCATCCCATCGGCTCGGGGCCATTTCGCTTCGTCAGCGCGCAGCAGGACAAGAACGTCATCGTCGAGCGCAATCCCGATTACTGGGCCACGCCCGCCAAGTTGAGTCGCGTCGAGTTCAAGGTGATCCCTGACGCCACCACGCAGGCGCTCGAACTGCGCAAGCAGAGCGCCGATGTCGCCATCAACTCGTTGGTCGCCGATACCGTGGTCGCGCTCCAGCGCGATCGCAACCTCACCGTCATGCAGGCGCCGGGCACTATCTATGCGTATCTCGCCATGAATCTGCGCGATCCCACATTGAAGGACGTGCGGGTGCGCCGCGCCATCGCCTATGCCATCGATGTGCAGCCCATCATTCACTATCTGCTGCGCGACGAGGCCCGCCCGGCTTACAGCGTTCTGCCGCCGCAACATTGGGCCTACGACGGCGATGTGGCGCGCTATCCCCACGACCCTCAGCGCGCGCGTCAGCTTCTCGACGCGGCCGGCTATCGTGCGACCAACGGTGTGCGCTTTCACCTCACCATGAAGACTTCGACCGACGCCTCCACGCGCCTGCTGGCGGCGGTGTTGCAGCAGCAGTTGCGCGAGGTGGGCATCGCCCTCGACATTCGCACCTTTGAGTTCGCGACATTCTTCTCCGACGTGACCAAGGGCGCGTACCAGATCCATTCGCTGCGTTGGGTGGGTGCCAGCAATCTCGATCCCGACATCTTCGAGCACGTCTTCGATACCGCCAGTTTCGCTCCCAAGCGTGCCAATCGCACTTTCTACTCCAGCTCGCGCGTCGATGAACTTATCCGCGAAGGTCGCAGCACGCTGGATCAACAGAAACGCAAGGCCATCTATGACGAGATCCAAAGCATCCTGGCCGAAGACCTGCCATATATCAATCTGTGGTACCTGAACAATGTGTTGGTACACACCAACCGCGTTCGCGGAATCGAGTTGGGGCCCTCGGGAAGTTATGATTTCTTGCGTACGGCGGAATTGGCAAACTAACTTCGTCAGCGCGCGGTGTTTCTCTGGTGTCGCATTGGACGACCACCAAACTTTCGGTAGTGTTAATTTCAAGCGCAAGAAACGCCGAAGGGCTGTAAAGAAAGCTTAGTTCGGCACGCAATGCCAGACCCAGTGACACGGCCCCGACGGCCCGTCGCAAGCGCACTCTGCTACAGGATGCGATCCCACTGCACATTGTGGCGGAATCCCTTTTTCATTCGGGTTACAAGCCGCTTGATTCTGACCCGAGACAGCCAAACCCAGTAAAGCCAGTGCAAACGCAGGCAGCGCTTTTTTCATAGTCCCTCCGCGCGGGATTATACTCTCGTCCTAATTTGGGTTATAGCCATCACGCTAAGTGCATCGATTGTATGCGCGCGGACCCCCGTAAACCCACTTATCGCTTCTCCGCTCTCCGGGAAGCAAGTCGTTTCTCATATCTGCGTAGAAAGCAAATCGCGTTTCGCAGTCCCGCTCGTGGATATTCTTATAAAGAACACAGCCATAGACAAAAAGGAAAGCCTTCCCGGCCAGCAGGTGATCATAATCCTGTTGTTGAATAAGCTCAGAGGGCTCAAGGCAGGCCCTTTGTGTGAAGAACCCGTTAGGGGCAATATTTTCAGGCGGAAGGATTACCTCGACCGAATTTTCCATCCAATCGTATTCCGGGTTTGTGGGAAGCTCTCCCAATGATCCACTAAAGAGCCTGTACTTCAGCGCCGCGTTTCCAAGTCGAGCCACGGTTTGCCCGCGATTCTTGATGTGAACCCTGATTTCGTGCTTCTGACGAATGGGAGACACGCGGCCATCAAATATTCGCAGGCTCGGATGCCATTCATCCGGCTCGACCGTTACCCAAGCACGAGTGGAATCCATCAGTGCTTTGGAGTTTTCCCGCGCCGCGTCTGCCGCTTCTTTTGCGGCTTCAGCGGCTTTCCTGGTTTCCCACGACTGCCAGCCAATTACGCCAGCCGTGACGATCGCAACGAGCACCAAGGCCCAGTTGGACCATTCCACAACTGCGAGACTGGCAAGCCATATTGCGGCATTGTGAGCATAAACCGCAGTTTTCATAGCCGAGGGAGTGTAACAGAAAAATTCTTCGAAAAGGACTTGACAGTAGGGCTCGAATCATGATTCATGCGACGGTCAGCCACGAAGAGATCGGAGCCAAGTTAGGACACTACCGAACTTTCAAGCTCGGTCCGCCATCTCTCAGCCGCATGTTACCATCGAAATCAAAGCGCCAAAGGAACGTAGCAACTTGCGAATACTCTTCGTCGGAGACATTTTTGGCCGGCCAGGCCGGACCATCGTGCACGAGCGCCTGCCCGAGCTGCGGAAGCAGCACGCGGTCGATCTCACCATCGCCAACGGCGAGAACGCCGCCGGCGGCTTCGGTATCACTCCGCAAATCGCCGAGGAACTTTTCGAACTCGGCATCGACGTCATCACCACCGGCAATCACGTCTGGGACAAGCGCGAGATCATCGACTACATGAATTCGGCCAACGGCAACGAGGCCTCGCTGGCGCGCCGCGTGCTGCGGCCGGCGAACTATCCCAAGGGCTCGCCCGGCTTCGGCTGGTACCAGGGGCGCACGCGCGGAGGTGTCGCCTACGCTGTCATCAATCTGCAAGGCCGCGTCTTCATGACCAATAACGATGACCCTTTCCGCCTTTCCGACGAACTGCTCAAGCAGATCACGGCCAAGGTGATTCTCGTCGACTTTCACGCCGAAGCCACGTCGGAGAAGGTTTCGCTCGGTTGGTACCTGGAAGGCCGCGTGACCGCCGTGCTGGGCACGCACACTCATATTCCAACCGCCGATGAGCAGGTGCTGGCGGGCGGCACTGCCGTGCAAACCGATGTCGGCATGACCGGCCCTTATGCCGGCGTCATCGGCGTGCAAAAGGAACAGATCCTGCAGCGCTTTCTGACCAACATGCCGGGTCGATTCGAACCTGCCACCGACGATGTGCGGCTCTGCGCCGCCCTGATCGACTGCAACGCCGAGACCGGCCGCGCCACGAGCATCCAGCGAATCATGCTGCGGCAGGAGTAGCATGTCCCACTGCGACGAATTGTGGATGGAAGAAGCTCTGCGCGAGGCGCAGCGCGCGCTCGCCTTGGGCGAAGTGCCCGTGGGAGCGGTGGTGGTCTGCGATGGCCGGGTTGTCGGTCGGGGATGCAATCGCCCGCTCAGCGCCCACGATCCCACCGCCCATGCCGAGATACTCGCGCTGCGCGAAGCCGGACAAACCATCGGCAATTACCGCCTGCTGGACTGTGACCTCTACGTCACGGTCGAGCCTTGTGCCATGTGCGCCGGGGCCATTACTCACGCCCGCATTGACCGCCTAGTCTACGGCGCGGAAGATGCCAAGGCCGGAGCGGTGCATTCCATGCTGCAGGTACTCAACCATCCCCGGCTCAACCACAAAGTTGAGGTGTGTTCAGGAGTGCTGGCCGCGCGCTGCATGGACCTGGTGCAAACCTTCTTCCGCGAGAAACGAAACCCCGATGCCAATCCGCCGGGATTGCCGACAGACTAGCTTCGAATAGTGCCCTAATGTGGTGTTGATTTCTTAGGCTTTGTCTGGTTAGGCGGCTTGGTCTCGGCCGCTGATCTTCTGCCGGACGGCAGAGCAAGCAAGCGAAAATCAGCCACAAGCCCAACTTCAGGATCCGTGAATGCCGGCAGCCGAGCGCTACCGTCAGCTTAAGTTCATCCCGAATCTTGGCCAGGAGCGCCGAAATACCTGGTACCCCTCACGGTTCGACAACCCGGTTCACGCCCAGCGACTTACTTCTTCTTGTCCTTGTTTCCCTTGTCTTCTTGCTTCTTCTCTTCTGCACCGGCGTCGCCCGCCTTAGACTTGCTCCTGCTCTTCCCGTCGTTTCCCTCTCCGGCGGCCAGATGATATTCCTTGCGGATCACCTCCAAGTCAACCTGAGGCTTCGGCATCTGCATTCCCAAATCTTCCATCGTCGCGGCGACGATTTGGGACACCGCCAGATTACGGAACCATTTGTGGTTCGAGGGAATGATGTACCAGGGTGCGTCTTTCTTGCTGGTCTCGGCGAATACCTGCTCAAATGCCTTGGTGTAGGCGTCCCAGTAGGCGCGCTCTTTATAGTCGCTATCACTGATCTTCCAGTTTCGGCTGGGGTCATCGAGGCGCTGCTTGAATCGTTCCAGTTGCTCCTCAGGACTTATGTGGAGGAAGAACTTGAGGATGTGGGTGTTGTTTTCGCACCGCAACAGTTTCTCGAAGTCGTTAATGAATTCGTAACGGGCAGACCACACCTCTTTGGGAACCAGCTTGTGGACCCGCGCCACCAGCACATCCTCATAGTGTGAGCGGTTGAAGATGGCTACCGAGCCTTTGCCCGGGGCATGGGGGTGAACGCGCCACAAGAAATCGTGATCGAGGTCCTCGGCGGTGGGCTGCTTGAATCCGGTCACAGTTGTACCCTGCGGGTTCATGGCGCTCATGACATGGTTCACAGTGCCATCTTTGCCCGCTGCGTCGAGTGCTTGCAGCACAATCAGTAAGGAATGTCTCTTCTCTGAATACAGCAGGAACTGAAGCTTGCGAAGCTTGTCGAGGTACTTTTGGGTATCCTGCGCCGCCTCTTTTTCAGAAGGACATGGGCCGGTGTAAGCGGGGTCGAAGTCACTAAGTTTTACCTTGGTTCCAGGCTCAACTTCAAATTGCTTGCGGAAGTCCATTCTCTGCGTCCTTTCGTCCCCGCGGCCCCCCTTGCCTGATGGAACTGGTTAGTGGTCGTTCGCCGCATTCGTTATCTGGGTCATAACCTGATTGAGGTTGGAGCTGGCCGACCTCTGGCGCGGAGGAAATTCCTTGACGGTGCTCAGCCACTGCCCGACATAACCTGCTGCGGGAAAAGCCAAATTAGGCGCGATCGAGCCCCCAGTGCGCGTAGTCAATATTCCCTGGCTCCTTCTCGGCATTCAGGTGGTAGAAGTTGCCGAAGAACTCATCGAAACCGTGCACCGTCGGCAGGAACTCATTGCGGTCGCCAAGATGGTTCTTACCACTCTGGAAAGTCATGTAGCCGAGTCCATGCTTATTTCCTTTTCAGTCAGGGTTAGCTGCCGGGAGGAAATCCACTTTCCCCGCATTGCCCAGTTCACTCCTGGCGTGGATGTTGGGAACCATCAATTGTTACACTGGCTTCCAGACAACGCTTTGTTACACGCGGAATGTCGGGAGCTGGCGTGGAGTTCCAGCGCGCTCGACGCGCTGTAGGACGTCCTTCATGTCGCCATCGATGTGCTGCCAGAACTGCTGCAGGCCGCTGCACAGGTAATTCAGTCCAGGCTCGCCATCACGCGTGCGAATCAGCCGGTTCTTCGGACACTCGCCATTGCAGGCAAACCGGTACTTGCATTCGCGACACTGCTTAGGCAGGTCATCGCGCTTGGCAAAGCCGAACTTCTTCTGACCCTCGGAGAAGATCATACGCGATATGTGCTTTTCAGAAATATTGCCCAGTTTGTATTCGGGATAGACGTAATGATCGCAGGCATAGACGCTGCCATCGTGCTCCAGCGCCACGCCTTTGCCGCAGAATTCGCCAAAAACGCACAGCTGAGAATCGAGGCCCATCCACTGGGCGACTGCCGTCTCAAAAAGGTTGACGTGTACTTTGCCATAATCGCGGCGGTACCAGTCGTCCCAGACCTTGCAGAGGAAGTAACCCCAATCGTCGGGATCGACTGACCAATCGGTGACCACCGAATCGGGATTGCCCGAACGCGCGGCGGGCGAATCCTGTATCGGCAACATGGCCGGGTCCCATTTCTGAGGCGCAGTGTTGGTGAAGACCTTGGGCTCCACGCAGGGAATGAACTGGAGCTGCCGCGGGCGAAGTTCACGGCTCAGGAAGCGATAAACGTCCAGCGGCTTCTTCGCATTGACGCGATTGATCACCGTCAGCGTGTTAAACGGGATTCCATGCTTCTGTAGCTGCTGACCGGCGGCGAATACTTTTTCGAAGCTCGGCTGCCCACCTTTGTTGACTCGGAAGCGGTCATGAAGTTCCTGCGGACCATCAATGCTCAGCCCAACCAAGAATTTGTTTTGGCGTAGAAACGAGTACCACTCTTCATTCAGCAACGTGCCGTTGGTTTGCAGGTCGTTCTCGATGTGCAGACCGGGACGCTGGTACTTCTTTTCCAGCGCCACCACTTTTTCGAAAAACTCCACACCCAGCAGCGTCGGCTCGCCACCCTGCCATGAAAACACTACTTCGTCGCCGCGCTGGGCTTCGATGTACTGGCGAATGTGGGTTTCTAGAATCTCGTCGCTGATGTGAAACTTGCTGTCGCTGCCCAAGAGTTCTTCCTTGTGCAGGTAGTAGCAATAGGTGCAGTCGAGATTGCAGATCGCCCCGATCGGCTTCACCATGGCGTGGAAGCGCGGCGTCGTGCCCGGATAGACCGGCAGCGGTGATAAGGGATCGCTGGTATAGCTCATGTTAGATAAATTCCGCTCCCGGCATTTACCACGATTGTAGGAAGTGGCGCAGTAGTGTCCAATGTGATTCGTCACAGCATGTCGTGACGCGCGCACAACGCTCGGCAACTACACCCAGGCTGTGGGCGCGAGGATGATGATAACCGGCGAACGCAGTTGCGAACCGCCTGCTCCAACTCGCCGCGCCTTTGGCATCGGAAAGGTAACAATGATTTCGGCGGAGGCCGGAAACAACAAGGCTTGATCTTCCACGACCGACCCGCTACTGGACCCGACCGTCGGCGCGGGAAATACCCCTGCTACAATATTGTTCTACGCCGCGAGCGCGGAGAGATGGCCGAGTGGCTGAAGGCACCTGCCTCGAAAGCAGGCATACTCGTAAGGGTATCGGGGGTTCAAATCCCTCTCTCTCCGCCAGTTCTGCTGCCCACTTGCAACTGCGCGCAAGAAGACAATTTTGAACCCGAAAGAGCGGAAAATACAGCCTCTGACGCCCTCCCCCACGCGCATACGGTCAAGAATACTTTCCGACGAATAGACGCACCGGATGCAAAGCCTCGGTCCATCCCAACACCTGGAAACATCAGTTCCCGGATGGGAAACCGATTGAAGATGGCCAAGCACAGACCGAGTGGCGCGGCCCGCCGCTGCATGGATTAGAGCTTTTAATTCCTAGGGAATGGTTACAGAGTAGTACCGATTCGTTTCAAGTCAAGCAAGAATATTAAGAACAGCGGGCGGCCGCAAGGTGGGGCTTCTGATTGACCGCCGACTTCGCGTACATCTTGGTGCGGAGTCAATTTCAATGCCCTGAAAAGTGCGTTGAAGTTCATGGGCTGGCCTTCTGAGGAGCACTTTTCAGACACTACCAAGAATTCCGTGCTCTTGCGCCACCTTCGGTGTAAGCTCAGTTTCTCTATGCAGCAGGCCGTGGCGCAATCATCGCTCCTAGCGGACTTCACGACCGCCGCTATTCAGGCGGTCGCTACTGTGCAAGTCGTCGATCGCTCGCCCACCGCCTTGCGCGATGCGATCCTGCAAGCTGTTGGGGATGCGTCCCGCATTCTCTATGCTCCTCCGCACGAGCTCCCGGCTAGTCTGTTTAGCGATTTCGCAACCGATCCGCGAGTGGTGGCCAATGCGACTCCCGACGAGATGGTCAACACCGCCGCCGGTGTGACGGAAGCCTTCGCCGCCGTAGCCAGCACCGGCTCGGTCTGCATCGATGTGAGCTACGAGTGCACCGGGATAGTGAGCTTGATGGCCCCTCTGCAAGTCGCCGTCGTCGCCGCTGAGTGCATCGTTCCGCAGCCGCGCGATCTGTTTCGTGCCGACGTGCTGGACGGCAGGGGCCTGGAGCGTGACTTTGTCTTCGTGACCGGGCCCAGCGCCACCGCCGACATGGGTCCCCTGGTGCGCGGCGTCCACGGCCCTCACAAGTTGCACATCATTGTGTTGAGGTGAGCATGGCGACTCTGGTGAATCCAGCCGACATCAATCCCCGCCAGGTGGCCAACAAGAGCGACAAGAAGGCCCTACTGGATGCCATCCGAATGACGCTGGCGGTGCAGAGCCCAGCGGTCCGCCGCAACACGCAGACGTTCAACCGCAATCGCTACGCCGCCACCGCGCTGCTCCCCGACTACAACGAGTTGAAGGACCGCGCTCGCCAGATCAAGGAAAGCGCTATCGCCAATCTGCCGGAGCTGCTGCGGCAACTGGAAGCCAGCGTGCGCGCCAACGGCGGCCACTTCTACCTGGCGACGACGGCCGCCGACGCCAACCAGTACATTTGCGACGTGCTGCTGCGGCACGAAGCCAAGCTGGTAGTGAAGGGCAAGAGCATCACTTCGGAAGAGACCAAGTTGAATCATGCGCTGGAAGCAGCGGGCATAACCGTCGCCGAAACCGACTTGGCGGAATTCATCCTGCAAGTGGCCGACGAGCAGCCGTCCCACATCATCGCCCCGGCGCTGCACTACTCGCGTGAGCGCATAACGGCGCTGTTCAAGCGCAACTTCACCACTGACCTGCCGCTCGACACCGGCGAGGAGCTGACCAAGTTCGCGCGCGAGAAGCTGCGCGAGCAGTTCATTGCCGCTGACGCCGGCATCTCGGGCGCAAACCTCATCGCCGCCGACAGCGGTTCTCTGATGCTGGTGGAGAGCGAAGGCAACATCCGCATGACCACCACCCTGCCGCCGCTGCATATCGCCATCGCCGGAATCGAGAAGGTCGTGCCCTCGCGCACCGATTTTGGCACCTTCATCGAGCTGCTGCCGCGGAGCGGTACCGGACAGCCCCTGACCTCATACGTCAGCATTCTGCATCCGCCGTTGAAGGCGCCGTCGTTCGCGGCGCCAGGAAAAACAGCGAAGCCACGCGAGTTTCACATGGTGCTGATCGACAACGGCCGCGGCCGCATGCGCGAAGATCCGGTGCTGCACGAAGCGCTGTACTGCATCCGCTGCAGCGCGTGCTTGAATTCCTGCGCCAACTTCGAGACCGTCGGCGGCCACGCTTTCGGGGGAGAGACTTATTCTGGCGGGATCGGCGGTTCCTGGGAGGCGGGCACTGGCAAGCTGCTCAACGCGCGCTTCAGCGAACTATGCACCGGTTGCTCGCGGTGTGTGCCGCAATGTCCGGTGCGGATCGACATTCCCTGGCTCAATGAGAACCTGCGGCAGCGCATGAACCTGGAGCAGCCTGCCTCGGCTGCGAAATCGGCCTTCGGCGCCATGACGGGCAGCGCCCCGGAAGACCGCGTTGCTCCGCTGCAGAAGCAGTTCTTCGCCAACTACCACGTGCTCGCCAAGGCAGCTACCCGTTTCTCGCCGCTGGCGAATGCTGCCACGCGACTGCCGTTCGCGCGCAGCCTGATGGAGAACGTCGTTGGGCTCGATCGCCGCCGCAAGCTCCCGCCCTTTCCAAGAAAGACTTGGCAGCAGTTGCATCGCGACCAGCAGCACGGTGATCGGGCGCGCATGGCCAAATCCGGGTTGCCGGAGGTGCTGATGCTCGCCGATGTGTTCACCAACTATGGTTCGCCAGAACGAGGCATGGCGGCGATGCGCGTGCTGCGCGAAGTCGGACTCAAAGTCGAGCTGAGTCCTTCGCTGCCCGACGGGCGTGCCGCCCTTTCGCAAGGCATGATCGCAACCGCGCGGCAACAGGCGCATGCCTTGGCGGATATGCTGCTGCCCTATCTGCAGAAGGGAGCGATCATGTGTGTGCTTGAGCCCAGTGTACTCGCCATGTTCCGCTCCGATTATGAGCATCTGCTGGACGACCCCGCCACGGCGGAGCGGTTCGCGCACGGCGAATTTCTCGATCCTCTGCAGGTGGTATGGTCCATTAGGAAGGAGCTTGCCGATGGGCAGCGGTCAGACCTGGCACAAGTTTTTCCTGCCAGCCGGTCGCCCCACGGCACCAGGGTGTTTTACCACTCCCATTGCCAGCAGCGAACTTGTAACGCTGCATGGCAGACGATCGAGATTCTGCGGTTCTGCGGCTTCGACGTAGTCACCTCGTCGGTGGAATGTTGTGGCATGGCCGGCAGCTTCGGGTACAAGCGTGAGTATTACGAGCTGAGCATGGCGGTCGGCGAAGATCTGTTTGCGCAGGTGCGTGCTGCTGAGCAGGAGGGCGGCCCGCGCACGCTCGTCGCCAGCGGCACCTCGTGCCATGAACAGTTGTGGGCGGGCATGGGGCGCGAGGTCTTGCATCCGGTGGAATTGCTGGTCAGCACGCTCGGCTAGCTGGATTCGCGACCAGCCTGGGCCGAGCCTAGCGGATAGCTGACGGCTACTTCTTCGCCAGCGGACTCACATCGTCCAACGCCAGATTCACTTCCAGCACATTGATGCGCGGCTCTCCGAGGAATCCCAGTTGCCGTCCGTAAGTATGCCGCTGGATGATCTGCCGCACCTGGTCCTCGCCCAGCCCACGCTCGTGCGCCAGCCGCGGCACCTGGAACTCCGCCGCCGCGGGAGTGATGTCCGGGTCCAATCCCGAAGCTGAGGTAGTCACCAAGTCGATCGGAATCGGTTGTCCGGGATTTTCCGCTTGCAAGCGCGCGACATCGCTATTCACGCGATCGATCAACTTCTGATTGGTGGGAGCAAAATTCGTTCCTCCCGAATTCGCGGCGTCATAGCCGTTGCCCGCCGCCGACGGCCGCGAGTGCAAGTATCCTGATCCGGCAAACGCCTGGCCGATAATTCTCGATCCGACGATCTCACCATGGCGCGTGATCAGTTGGCCATTGGCTTTGTCGTGGAACATCACCTGCGCTAAACCCGTCACTACCAGCGGATAAATAATCCCGAGCAACACCGTCGTAACCAAAGTCATCAGAATTGCGATTTTCAGGTTCTGCTTCATACTTCCTCTCTACGATGAGACCTCAAACCCTTTCACCACAGAGACACGGAAACCCAAAGAATATTTGGAAAAACTCCGTATCTCTGTGCCTCTGTGGTGAAAACTCTTCATGCCAGCCGCACTCCGGTAATTAGCATGTCGATGAGCTTGATTCCGATAAACGGCACGATAATTCCACCCACGCCGTAAACCCATAAGTTGCGGCGCAGCAGTGCCGCAGCGCTCATGGGCCGATATTTCACTCCGCGCAGCGCCAGCGGGATCAACGCAATGATGATGACGGCGTTGAAGATTACCGCCGACAAAATTGCCGACTGCGGCGTCCGCAGATGCATGATGTTCAGCGCATTCAGCACCGGGAATGTTCCCGCGAACATGGCCGGGATGATGGCAAAATACTTTGCCACATCGTTGGCGATGGAGAACGTGGTCAGCGAGCCGCGGGTCATCAGCAATTGCTTGCCGATGGCGACCACTTCAATCAGCTTGGTCGGGTTGGAATCCAGGTCCACCATGTTGCCGGCTTCTTTAGCCGCTTGTGTCCCTGTATTCATGGCTACGCCAACGTCGGCTTGCGCCAGCGCGGGAGCGTCGTTGGTACCATCGCCCGTCATCGCCACCAGTTTCCCCTGCGCCTGCTCGCGGCGGATGAGGTCCATCTTGTCCTTCGGCGTCGCCTCCGCCAGAAAATCATCCACTCCTGCCTCGCGCGCAATGGCCGCCGCCGTCAGCGGATTGTCGCCGGTAATCATGACCGTCTTGATGCCGATGGCGCGTAGCTGATCGAAGCGCTCACGCATGCCGCCCTTCACGATGTCCTTGAGGTGAATCACGCCCAGTGCGCGTTGCTTTTCCGCCACCACCAACGGCGTGCCTCCGGAACGCGCAATCAGTTCGACGCTGGCTTGCACCTCCGGCGGCATCGCGCCGCCATTCGCGGCGAGGTATTTGGTGATCGCATCCACCGCACCCTTGCGAATCTGGTTGCCGCTCATGTTAACGCCCGACATGCGCGTCTGCGCGGTGAAGGGAACGAATTCCATCTCGTGCGGGCCCAGTTCCCGCCCGCGCAGGCCGTACTTCTCTTTCGCCAACACGACAATCGATCGGCCTTCGGGAGTTTCATCGGCCAACGACGACAGTTGCGACGCATCGGCCATCTCAGCCTCGCTCACGCCCGGAGCGGGGATAAACTCCGACGCCTGACGATTGCCCAGCGTGATGGTTCCCGTCTTATCGAGCAGCAGCGTGTCCACGTCGCCAGCGGCCTCAACCGCGCGTCCCGACATGGCCAGCACATTGTGCTGGATGAGCCGGTCCATGCCGGCGATGCCGATCGCCGAGAGCAAGCCGCCGATGGTGGTGGGAATCAGGCATACCAGCAACGACACCAGCACGAACACCGATTGCGGTGCGCCGGCATAAATGGCGAACGGCTGCAACGTCACCACCGCCAACAGAAAGATGATCGTCAAGCCGGCCAGCAGAATGTTCAGCGCGATTTCATTGGGCGTCTTCTGCCGCTCCGCGCCTTCCACCAGTGCGATCATGCGGTCCAGAAAAGTTTCCCCCGGGTTCGACGTGATCTTCACCTTGATCTCGTCCGACAGCACGCGCGTGCCGCCGGTCACAGCCGAACGATCGCCGCCTGCTTCGCGGATGACGGGCGCCGACTCTCCCGTGATGGCCGACTCATCTACCGAGGCGACGCCCTCGACGATCTCGCCGTCGGAGGGCACGAACTCGCCGGCCACAACCTTGACCATATCTCCAGCGCGCAGATTGGAGCTGGGAATCTTCTCGATCTGGCCGCTTTCGAGAATGCGATTGGCAATTGTTTCCGAGCGCGCCTTGCGCAGCGTATCGGCTTGCGCTTTGCCGCGACCTTCGGCCATGGCTTCGGCAAAATTGGCGAACAGCACAGTGAACCACAGCCACAGCGTGATCTGCAGATTGAACAGAAAAGCCCCGCCGCCGCGCACCAGCAACACGGTGGTGATGACGCTGCCGACCTCGACCACGAACATCACGGGATTGCCCATCATGTGACGGGGATCCAGCTTCACGAAGGAGTCCACCATGGCACGTCCCACGATCTTGCCTTCCCAAATAGCCTTCTTGGACCTCTTGCTTGCCATGTCACTCCTCAGAATGTCTTGCCCGCTGCCATCAACAGGTGCTCAAGAATCGGGCCCAGACTTAGTGCGGGGAAAAACGTCAACGCCCCGACAATGAGAATCACACCAATCAGCAGAGCGCTGAACAGCGGCGTGGTCACCGGAAAAGTTCCCAGTGACGGCGGAACATACTTCTTTTGTGCCAGATTTCCGGCGATGGCCAACATGGGGATGATCATGAAGAAGCGGCCGATCAGCATGGTCATGCCCAGCGTCGTGTTGTACCAGAGGGTGTTGGTGTTGAGTCCGCCAAACGCGGAACCGTTATTGCCTGCGCCCGAGGTGAACGCATATAGCATCTGGGTGAATCCATGCGGCCCGGGATTGGTGATACTCGACGTCCCGAATCCGTTGACCGAGGAAAATCCGGTGAACACCAGAATCACCAGCGGAAAGATCAGCGCCACCAGCATGGCCATTTTCACGTCGTAGGCTTCGATCTTCTTGCCCAGATATTCTGGCGTGCGGCCCACCATCAGACCGGCAATAAATACCGCCAGCACAACGTAAATCAAGATGCCGTACATGCCGGCGCCCACGCCGCCGAAAATCACTTCGCTCAGCATGATGTTCACCAGCGGAACCATTCCGCCCAGGGGGGTGAAGGAGTCGTGCCAGCCATTGATGGCGCCGCAACTGGCGTCGGTGGTCACGGTGGCAAACAGCGCGGAGTTGGTGATGCCGAAGCGCACCTCTTTGCCCTCCATGTTGCCGCCCGCCTGGGTCGCGGTCACCTGCTGATTAACGCCATGCAGCAAAGGATTGCCGCGAGCTTCGGCCCAGTACGCGACCGTGACTCCGGCCAGAAAGAGGACTGCCATCGCTCCCCACACCGCCCAGCCATGGGATTGCGAGCCGGTCATGCGGCCCAGCGTGTAAGTGAGTCCGGCCGAGATGGCGAAGATGGTAAACAACTCGATCAGGTTTGACAGCGGGCTGGGATTTTCGAAGGGATGAGAGCTGTTGGCGTTGAAGAATCCGCCGCCGTTGGTGCCCCATTCCTTGATGATTTCTTGCGAAGCCACCGGGCCCTGTGCAATGGTCTGCGTGGCAACCGTGTCCATCACCGGTTTACCGGCCGCATCGACTGCCGGTTTCCCGTCCGCATTCACGTGTTGGACCTGCTGCGGTTCCACCAGCTTCACTGCGTCGTAGGGCTTGAGGTTCTGCACCACGCCTTGCGAGACCAGCACCAGCGCGCCGACAACACAAAACGGCAGCAGTACCCACAGGCAGGAGCGGACCATATCAACCCAGAAATTTCCGATGGTCTGCATCTGCCGCCGCGCAATCCCGCGGACGAAGGCAATGGCCAGCGCAATGCCGGTGGCCGCAGAAATAAAGTTGTGATAGGCGAGACCGGCCATCTGAGTAAAGTAGCTCATGGTCGACTCGCCGGAATACGACTGCCAGTTCGTATTGGTGGTGAACGAGGCGGCGGTGTTAAACGCCAAGTGCGCCGGTGACACTGCGGCAAACTTCTGCGGATTGAACGGCAAAAAGCCCTGCACGCGCTGCATCAGGTACAACAGCAGCATCGACACCACGCTGAACAGCAGCATGGCGAAGGCATACTCCGTCCACTTCATCTCATGGTCTTCGTCCACGCCGGTCAGCCGGTAGAGCAGGCGCTCCAGCGGACGCAGCACGGGATCCATGAAGGTCCGTTCACGATTGAATACGTGGGTCAGGAAGATGCCCATCGGCTTGGTGACAGCCAGGACCAGCGCGAGAAAGACCGCGATTTGCAGCCATCCATTGATAGTCATGTCAGAACTTCTCCGGACGCAACAACGCGTAGAAGAGATAAACCAGCATCAGCGCGCAGATGGTCATCATGACGATGGATTGTGTGTGCATGGGTCCCCCTTACTTAATCCGGTCGCAGAAGTGAACGTACCCCAGCGACAGGGCGAAGAAAGCAATCGTGATTGCGACGAATACCAGGTCTTGCATGTTCAACTCCTATGCCGTGCTCATTACCACGGCCCTTGTTTGCGGCCAAACCACCAGATGACTCCCACCGTGGCCGTGTTCTGACTGGTGGAATAGATGTTTTGCGCACTAGTCAGAAAGATAGGCTGATTCGACCAATCGCGGCGATACTCATACTTCATTTCAAAGCCATTGGCCACGGTGAAGTCATAGGTTGCGGTAACTTCCTTCAGCGCTTCGGTGACTCCGCTAAAGAGCCCGCCGCGATCGGAGAGATACTCTGTGCGTCCGGCAATGTAAGTTCTCGGAGTAAGTTGATACTTGGTGTAAGCGGCGCCGCCCGATGCGTGCGAGGGCGCAGACGACTCGCCCGGTGCGGTGTTGGCCCATAACCGCTCGATCACGTAGTCGCCTTCCAATTGGACCTGCAACTTCGGCGTGCTCTGCCAACTAACGTAGCTGTCAAAGATGTCTAGCTTGCCGTCCGGCGCGGGACTGATCTTCTGGAAGCACAAACCCGGCTGCACCGGCACGGGACCGCAAGTGGACACCGGCACGGCGTCGGGATGCTCCTGGCCTAAGTAATAGTTCATGGTCCAACTGATGTTCTTGTTCGGTGTAACCACGAAACCGAACAACTCATCCTTGAAACCGTTGGTAGGCTCCGTCTGGTTCGTGCCGTTAACCACCCAGTACTGCAGTGCCAGCTTCTTGTTTAGGTTGTACTGCGTGCGAATTCCCATGTGGTAGAACGGCAGGAAGTCGAACCAGTAGGACCGCGAATAGTTGTTCTGGAACTGGGTATAGTTGCCTTCAATGCCCAGCGAGCTCGCCCACTTGCCAAAATCCACGGTTAGACCGCTTCCTAGCGGCACAACATATGTCCCATATGCCTGGAAGACGTTGCGATAGATGTCCGGACGAGGCTCATTGAGTGGGTTACCTTGCAGGCTGGCCGTGGCCTGTCCGAATTGCAGATCGAGCCGCGCTCCATAGCGCCGCCCGTCGTCAACGTCGGGGGCACGCTCGAAGATCACCGCCGCCTGGTTCAGACTGAAAGCGTTGCTGCTGACGTCGTAGGCGCGCAGAAGGTTCACTCGTCCTACGGGCTGATTGAAATTCCATTCATAGTAGCCGTCCATCGAGACGTTGACCGTGGTGCCCTTCAGGTAGTTGAGGATGCTGCGGTCCTCGGTCGAAAGTGAAGCAGTGGTTGGCGAGACTTGCGCACCGCCCGAAGCAACTGCGGCTTCAGCCACGCCATCCACCGTATCGTGAGCCAGTCCTGCGCTGGAACCAGGCGTCGGCGCAGACGACGCTGAGCGTAGTTCCTTCACCTGGGTTTTCAGCGTCGTTACTTCAGCTTCCAGTTCCGCCAGATGTTGTTCTGTTCGTTCCATAGTTTGTGCCGAGACCGTTACCGCTCCGGCGGATTGCGCCGCGGTTTCCGGCTGTTGCGCCTGCACTGGCAGAATAGCTGTTATTGCCATGCTGGTAACAATCATCGTCGGTGCCACTTTTCGAATGCGTTTTCCAATCGCTTCGAACATCTCTCACCTCTGGCTTACCGCTGTAACTCCGTACACTGTACATGGCGGAGTCGCCGAAGGCTGTGATGAGGTTCGCGGCTCTCAGGCTCGGCTAGAACATGACCATGATGGCCATATCCAAGGTGTTCTGGGTTTTGACCAGGTCCGGTGTGAAGCCGGGGACCACCGACCCAGGCGCGCCGGTATTGCCGCCCGGAGGCGTAATTCCACCCGGACCGGAGAAGTAGGGAACGTTGGACGCGCGATGGTCATACTCAAACCGGAACGTAATGTACTGGCTCGGCATATAGTCGAACGTTGCCGACGTGTCCCACGCTTTGAACGGCTGACCCGGATTCTCCGTGAAGTAGGGGGTGCCCGAGATCGCGGTGGCGCCGTTGATCGGGGGCAACAAAACCAGATAGCGGCCGGGGTTGTTGATCTGGCCGCCGCCGAGAGTCAGACCGTATAGGTCCTTGTGGAACCAGAACCGGTTGTAGAACATGTAGCCGATAAAGCTCTGCTTCGGACCTTTGGCGGAATCGCCGGTGCAACTGACCCCGCCGCCGTGTTCGCATCCCATGTCGCCGGTCAGCGAAAACGCCATCTTGTCGAGGGTGCTGCCAGGATGGTCGTAATATTTCCACTGGATGCTGTCGTCGGTGTGATAACGCACACGGCCAGGAACGCCCAACGTGTCCTCGCCCAGAGCGTATTGGTTGCCGAGCACCTCAAAAGAACCGTTCGGGCGCCACAGAATCTGCCCTCCGATGCCCGGCCGACTATTGAATCGCCCATAGGACTGCCATCCATTGATTAACCACGGCTCAATCTTCAGGTGCTGGTTGGGATAAATCTGCACCCGCATGCCGTTAAAAAACCACGGCGTGTTAGACGACACATACGATGGCTGATAGGCCCAGTTGTCAAAGTTGTAGTAGCTGAACAGGCCGATATACGACATAAAAATGCCGGCTTGCACGTTGATCCCGTCCCACGCGTTGAAGTGGTACCCGGCGTACGCCTCCGAGACATAACGATACGCGTCGGCAAGGTCCCACTGGCCGCGCGCCGGGCTGGCATCATTGCGGGGCGTTGTCTGGGAGTACATGCCGAACTGCGTCATCAGCCTGGCCTGGACGTTGTCCCAGTGAAAGTCTCCGCCGACCCCCAGCTGCGTCACCTGGAACTCGCTGGATCGAAAAATCTCACTCGATCCGCCAATCGTGTCGTCCTGAGGATGAGCGAAATCGTAGATGTAATCCACGTCCGCCCGAATCTCCGGGGTAAAGAACTTGGTGTCAAACGGGACCTCTTTGATGCGGCTATTGCCGTTCAACCAACTAAAGTCGGCAAATGAAAATGGCGCTGGCTTTTGATTCTCCGGCGTAGCCAAAGCGGACTCGGCAGGTGTGGAAGCAGGTGCGGTTTGCTCGCCGATCACGTGGACGGGAGCGGTAGCCTTCGAGGTCAGAGGCGCTGCTTCAGGGGCCCGGGCGTTGAGTTCCTTCTCCAACTGCTCGATGCGCTTTTGCATGGCTTCGAGCTGCCTCGCGACTGCCGGAGGAATCGACTGGTCGGTGGCATCAACCTGCGGATCAACCGATGGGCCACTCGCTTCCTGGGCCCGCGCCATCAGCGGCAATATTGCGATTGCGATCAGCAAGATCGCAGCCGCGCGACCATGTACCGCGATGAACTCGGCCATCTCTTTTTCCAATTGCACCAGAAAGCGGCGCCCGGTGGCGGCGTCGACGGCTTGCGATTCCGGAGCCCTGCGCACGACCGGCGCTGTTTTCGATTTGCGCCTGGGCGCGGAACATCCCACCAGAAATACTCCAAAGAACACCACACTAACTGCGCAGATCAAGATGAATAGTGTCGTCATGATTCCCTTCGCACACTCCTGCGGGAGCGTTTTGCAACCCACTAATTGGAGCATCCCGCCAGTAAGCGTCGGCTAAGGAATTCGTAAGTTTTTCGTAAAGGTATTAAATGGGGAATTTTGGGAGAAAAAAACGGGCCGCATTCGTCCGTCTTCCGTCAGTTCTGAACAGACTCGACGCCGGAAATCTAGGCGGGGAGTTCTTCCGGCGACGGGAAGTGATGTTGCTCCCGGCCTACGCTTCCATCGTATTTCTTGGTGACTTTGAATAATTCATAGCGGCCATCGGCGGCAAAGAATTTGCACCGTTCCCGCAGTGCCTGCATGTCGGCTGAGGTCATGGGCTGAAAGCCGCGGGCGACGGCGAGATTTTGCTGCAGAATATCCAGCGAATCCACGCCGCTGATGGTCGCGGACACGGGAAGGCTCATGGCATAGCGTAAGGCTTGTTCCGGGGTCGCCGCTCCGTGGGTGACGATCTCACCGCTACCGCCCATGCTCTTCATTCCTAGCACGGCGATGCCTTGCTGGCGCGCCTCGGGAAGTACATTAGTTTCAAAACTTCTAAACGTTGCATCGAGGCAATTCAGCGGCATCTGCACGGTGTCGAACGGGAAGTTGTGAGACAGCATCCGGAGATGGATGCTTGGGTCTTTATGCCCGGTGAACCCGACAGCCCGCACTTTTCCTTGCTGCTTTGCCGCCAGCAGAGCTTCCGCCGCTCCGCTGGGCGCGAAGATCAGGTCGGGATCGGTCTCGTAAATCACCTCGTGAATTTGCCACAGGTCCAGATGGTCAGTCTGTAAGCGTCGCAGCGATTCTTCCAGTTGCTTCATGGCCACATCCTTGCTGCGGCCGTGAGTACAAACCTTGGTCATCACCACAGCTTGCTGGCGCTTGCCCTTGAGAGCAATTCCCAACACCTCTTCACTATGGCCGTCATGATAGTCCCAGGCATTGTCGAAGAAGTTGACGCCGGCATCCATGGCCTGCGCCACAATCTCATTCGCTTCCTGCTGGTTCTGGGCGGAGCCGAGATGATAGCCACCAAGCGCCATCGCCGAGACCTGGATTCCGGTGCGGCCCAACGGGCGATGGGGCACCGTCTCACCGGAGTTCGCCACCGGCGTGCCGCTTGGATTCGGTTGTCCTTGCGCCAAGCTCATACGATTGCCAACCGTGGTTGCTCCCAGTATCGCCGCTCCCCGCATGAAGCGGCGGCGACTCGCGTCGTGATCGGGGTCCATGATTTCATCATCGATTTCATCATCCTCATGAAACTTTGGGGAACGGATGTCCCGTATTCTTGGTGGCCTGCACCATCTCTTTCACTTCCGCCGACTGCATGTCGAGCGGAAATTGGTGCGCCAGCCGCGCCTCGGGATTGTCGAACTTCAGGGACAGCTTGTACATCTCGAATCGGCCGTCGCCTGCCTCCGGCTTGATCCGGTCCCGCAGCGCCTGCATTTCCGGTGGCGACATCGGCTGGAAACCCTGCGCGACAGCAAGGTTCTGGCGCAGTACTTCCAGGCTTTCCATCCCCGTAATCGTGGTTGTGACCGGCAGGCTCATGGCATAGCGCAGGGCCTCTTGCGCGGTGACCACCCCCGCCTTCACCGGCTCGCCATGGCCATTGATCGGCTTCATGCCCAACACCGCGATGCCGCGCTTGTTCAACTCCGGCACAACCTGAGTTTCGAAACTGTGAAACTGCGAGTCAAAAGCATTCAATGGCATCTGCACCGAATCGAAGGGAAAACCCAGGTTCAACATTTTCAAATGAATGTGCGGGTCCTTGTGGCCGGTGAATCCAACGAACCTTACCTTGCCTTGTTCCTTGGCTTTGCGCAAGGCTTCTGCCGCCCCATTTGGGCGAATGAACAGCTCGGGATCGTTGTCGAAGCAAACACCGTGGATCTGCCAGAGATCAAGATGGTCGGTTTGCAGACGGTTCAGCGACTGCTCCAGCATCTGCATGGCGAGATCGGCGTCCCGGCCGTGAGTGCAAACCTTGGTCATCAGGAAAACTTTGTCGCGGCGGCCCTTTAGGCCTCTCCCCATCCATACTTCGGACTTGCCGCGATGGTATTCCCAGCAATTGTCGAAGAAGGTTATGCCGCCGTCGCAGGCCTCCTGCACCATGCGCACCGCGGTGGGCTCGTCGGGAGCGTCGCCCAGGTGGTGTCCGCCCATGCCGAGCGCGGAAATCTTTACGTCGGTTTTTCCGAATTGACGAAGAGGAATGCTATTGCTGGAATTTTGTGTCATCGATCAACCGGCCCTGCTTCCACTGCGAGCCAACTCTCGGATTAACCGAAATAGATGCCGCTTCTCACCCATAGGATGACAGGAAATAATAACTTCGTCGATCAGCAAGTTCTTGGCAAGGGCGCCGAGATGGCCTCCGGCTACCGCGCGCTCAAATTGCACACTATCTACCTTGCTGGCCTGGCTAGGGCTTTACGACGCGCAGATTGTTGATAACCGAAAAGACCGATGAGACCTGCTTGACGCGCATACTGCAAAGCCCCTTGTCCGTCTCGTTATTTACCACCCCCTCCAAGGTGACGTTTCCACTTTTCACAATGATATGAATGGGCGGTATTGAAAGGTTGGCATACTTGAAGAGCGGGCCATAGCCGTAGATCGCCTGGTAGACCTGGCGGCGAATCCTTTCGTCCATGGGGGAAGGCGGCAGCACCTGGATGTTGTTGATGACCTTCTCCACTCCTTCAACCTTCTTCACCGCGTGTTCGGCGTCGGGCTTAAGGATGGAATTCGCCACTTGGCCCTCTAAAATCACCGTGCGTCCCTGAAGCCGGAATGCCAGGTTGTCGAAGACGCCGTAATACGGCAGCATGATCAACTCGTGGCGGATCTCGCGGACCAGTTTGTCCTGACTCTGCGGAGATAAAGCTTCGTCCGCCGGCTGTGTAGCTTGGCCGCCGTTCGGCGCGGTTTGGAGCGATTGATTCGACTGGGCCGGCTGTGCCTGTTGGGCGCCGGACACAGCAGCCATACAGATTAGTCCTGCAAATACGACCGCCACGATCTTGTGCATAATTTCTCTCCTACCAGTCGGAAACTCTATACCCACCTTGATGACCTGCCAATCGGATAATGTGGAGTATTACGATGCTAGCGCGGTGCGATTTGGTGCCTCGCTGCACCGGCCCGATTAAATCGCATCGTGCGCACCCAGAGGTGGCGGCCATCAGGTTCAGCCCTGCCTTCAAGATCCGCGTCCGTAACCCATTTTCAGCCATCGACCAGATGACTCGCGCCGGAAAAATTCACTCCCCTTTCAGGGCTGGAAGTGGTTTAATTTCTTTCCGAGCAAAACGCCCAAGTGATCGCCGTTCGAAAGAGTGCCGTCCTGCGCAGCCGGGAAATTTGCATGCACCGATCTCTGATCTTGGTAGGGAGCATCCTCGTCCTCGCGTCCGGCCTGCTGATCGTTTTCCTGGCCCGGGCATCGGCCCAAGATGAGAGCCCTACACCCGATCTGCTGACGATAGATCAGGCGGTCACCATGGCGGTGGCCAACAATCGCGACCTGAAGATCGTCTCCCTCAGTGTCGACAGTTCCAAAGACAAGCTCCTCGCCGCCAAGACCAAGCGCCTGCCTGCATTCAACCTCTATGCATTCGGCTCCCAGCTGCTCTCGCCCATCAGCTTCGATGTTCCAGCAGGACAGTTCGGCACGTATCCGGGAATCGGCCCAATCCCGGCCGCCACCACTGACATCACCACTCCCAGCCAGCCGACCGCGTACATCTTTGCAACGGCATCGCAGCCGCTGCTGACCCTGTACAAGATCAACCTTCACGTTCACGGGGAGCAGTTGTCGGTGGAGCAGGCGGTGCAACAGCTTCGCGAGGAAAAGAACAGCGTCGTTAATGATGTCACGCAGGCCTACTACTCGGTGGTCGAGATTCAAAACGTCATTGCCGCCACCCAGGCCAGCATTAAGCAATACGAAGAGCTGGATCGCATCACCACCGACTACGTGAAGGAAAAGGTCGTCTTGCTGTCGGAGAGTCTGGAGGTGAAAGCGAAGCTGGCGCAGGAGCGCTTGGAACTGCTGCAGGACCAGGACAAACTTCAGACCGCGAAGGAAACGCTGAATAATCTTCTGGGACGCGACATCACCATCGACTTTCAGGCGACTGAAGACAAAAAGTTGTCGCCGGTCGAATCAGACCTGAAAGCCGCCCAGGCAGTCGCTCTGGCGCAAAATCCCAATGTCAAGGAAGCCGAAATCAAAATCCAGCAGGCCGACACTGTAAGACGCCTCGCCAAGTCTGAATATATTCCCGATATTGCGGCTTCGTTTCACTACATTTCTCCCTTTGGCGTCAATTTCGTACCGACCAACGTTATGGGCCTCGGTATCGAGTTCAGCTGGGAGCCTTTTGACTGGGGCCGTAGACGAGACGTGGTTAACGAGAAGACGATCGCCGTCGAACAGAGCAAATTGAGTCTTGCTGAGACGAAGTCCAATGTCCTGATCAACGTAAACAAGCAGTTCCGCGCGCTGCAGGAAGCGCGGATGGCGGTGGACGTGGCCCACACGCAGCAAGAGGCGTCGCGCGAGAAATTGCGCGAGGTAAACCAAGAGTACGAACAGAAGACAGCGCTGTTGCGCGATGTGTTGCAACAGCAGTCCGCAGTGGAAAAAGCCAATTCCGACTACAACGAGGCGATCGCCTCCTTCTGGACGGCCAAAGCCAACTTCCAGAAAGCGTTGGGCGAGGATTAGCGATGAGGACGCAAGCAAACCACAAACGACGCGGGCAGCTCGTCGCCGCTTTTTCCCTGGCGGCTGTAACTGTAGCGGTGCTGCAGATCGGCTGTCGCGACCAGGCGGCCAAGCAAGCACCTCCCATGCCGGTGCGCACCGCCGAGGTGCGCAACATCGATACCGGCACGACCAACACGTACTCCGCCAACATCCAGCCGTATCAGCAGGTAGATCTCTCTTTCAAGTCGAATGGTTACCTGGTCAGTATTCGCCAGGTGCGCGACGACAATGGACACATTCGCAATATCGACCAGGGCGACTATGTACGGCAAGGAACTGTCCTGGCTACGGTCCAACAGGATGATTACCAGCAGAAGCTGGACCAGGCCAATGCGCAGTTGGCTCGCGCCCAGGCTGAGCACGAACGCGCGGCGCTGTCCTTCGGCCGAATATCGACGCTCTACAAAGCCGGTGCCGCTACTCAGCCTGACTACGACGATACCCGCGCGCAGGACCAGAGCACACAAGCCGCTGTTGACAGTGCGAACGCCTCGATCGCCGAAGCCAAACTGGCGCTCAACTACTGCGAGCTGCGAGCGCCGTTCGACTCCTGGGTGCTCAAGCGGAATGTGGATGTTGGGACTTTGGTCGGTCCGGCTACCAACGGCTTTACGCTCGCCGATACTCGCACGGTGAAGGCGGTGTTCGGCGTTCCCGACACCGCGGTCGCTCGCATCAAGCCAGGCAGTCCGCAAACCGTTACGACGGAAGCGTTGCCCAACGGCTTCTCCGGACACGTGACCGCCATCTCCGCTGCGGCCGATCCCAGGAGCCGCGTGTACTCGGTCGAGGTGCGGATCGACAATCCGCAGAATCTGTTGAAGGCTGGCATGATCGCCTCCATCACCATTGGCACGCCGTCGCCTCCGGGTGGCGTCGCGGTGGTCCCCATCAGTGCGGTGGTGCGCAGCCCAACCGATCCCAATGGCTTCGCGGTCCTCGTGACCGAAGGCTCTGGTGACATGGTGAAAGTCCATGCGCAAGATGTGACCCTGGGAAACACCTATGGCAATCTGATCGCGGTGCGAAGCGGCGTCACGGTGGGCGAGCGGGTAGTCACCTCGGGAACTAACACGATCAAGAATGGCGATCAGGTGCGCATCATTCCGTGAACGCTGATCAAGGAGCAAAGTATTCTAGAAAAACTGGGTCTGCGGCTTGCGAAATTTGGGGCCTTTAGCGATGTTCATACGGTTCGCTGAAGGGGCGCGGCTTCAGCCGCGCCGTCCCGATCGCAAAACTTGGGCTTCAGAGACTGTGTCGCAACTGCGGCGGAAATTTTGCAGTGGAACAAGGGTTGGAAAATTTATCAAAC
>PMWW01000085.1 GCA_003165795.1 Acidobacteriaceae bacterium | reverse complement strand
AAGATACTGTGCCGCTTGATTCGTACAGTTCGAGCTTACATCCAGTCACTTACCGGCGCGGTCTGCGCGAGCTGTTAGAAAAGGAATTTTTGTTCCGCAGCCCCAACCCCGGCCTCTTCTTTGTGAACATCCGATTCATGTTCAACGGCGACCGTCTGGCGTTTGTGAAAGGCTACAAGCTAAAAAAAGAACAGCCTACATTGCCTGGGCTTGAGCTTGAGCTCACCTCCCCTGCCCTTCTCGGACCCGACAAAGCCAATTAATCCGCGATCCTGCTCAAGCCATGCTTGGCGAAAAAGTCATTGACCGCTTCTATTAACTGCTCTTGTATATCTTTATCTCTCTGTATTGCGAGCAATTTGAACTGCTTGGCGGCCTCCGGCAGGACGTGCGCCGCGAGAAATTGCCGACCTGCTCTCCCTTTTTTTCTTTCAGTGTCTGCGGGTTTGCTTGTCTGCTTGCTTGCGCGTTTGGTTTCCGCATTGTTTTCGTGCTGACCTGCTTGCGTGGTTGCGGGCAAACCTGTTTCGCGTACTGGTGTAACAGGTGCAGGAGTTACTTTCTTAATGTTGAAACTCAGGGGAGTTCGCTTACTCATGTTCGACCTCAAGCTTGCTTGCGTGTTTTCGTGTTTGCACGCATACGGGGTATGACGTTTGCGTGTTTGACAACCCATCTGAAAAGGGTATCTATCTCTGCTGCTGCCTTACTTTTAGGGTCAAACTCTTGGGCGCTGCGCCCATCATTAACCGCATGCGAGAAGGCCACCAGTTGATGCAATACAGGCTCAGCAACAGCTACACCACCGGCTGCAAGAGCCTGACGCGCTTCTTCTCCCACCTTGCCTTGAGGTGGAACAGCGTTTAGCAAGACGAAAGCGACCTTACCGGCTACGGCGGCAAGGTTTAACGTCGTTCCAATAGCATTGAGGTCAAAGGCTGAAGGACGGCAGGGAATCAAAATGAGATCGGCGGCCCGTGCAGCCGCAAGCGATGCAGCGTCCGCGTTAGGAGCGCTGTCGATAATAACGAGATCGGCGGCTTGCGCTGCGGCCTGCTCTAGCAGGCTGGGCAGCCGCGCCGCCTGCGCGGAGACTACGGCAGGGGAGGGGTTATTGCGCTTGTCGGACCAACTGGCTGCTGAGGCTTGCGGATCGAGGTCAAAGATCGCGGTATTCATGCCACGCTGCTCGGCGGCTACGGCAAGATGAATGGCGATTGTTGTTTTACCAGCTCCGCCTTTCTGGCTGATGATGGCGATTGTCTTCATGCGTGTACCTTTGCGCGTTTTTGCGTTTGTGACCCTACGCGCAAACAATCAAACAATCAATGAGATTAGAGCGATTGGGTGTGGAGTCGTGTATTGCAACCTGCTGCTCGGCAGCGAAATTGCCTCTCTCCCTTTTGTGCATAATTCTTGATTTGTGCACAGGCGGGCGTGGGTACAGCCTCAATTCGTGCAAACTCTTTTCCGCTTCGCGATTTTGGTATAGCCTCCGCCGAAACCGAAACCGGGTCGCGCATGGAAGGCGAAGGGAAAATTGCCGAGACGCTGTGCGAAGTTGCTGAGGAAGTGCCCTGGCGCAAGCTGCTGAAGCGTGAACGCGGGGCGTTCACGCAACTTTCACAAAACTCCGCTGGCGATGCGCGGGACAGTGCGTTATGCCAAAGGGCGGATGCAACCCCAACAAACGAGGTACGTATGGAAGGATTCAACGAGACAGACGGCGCGAATCTTCAGCGCGTGAAGGACGCCATGGCTGAAAGGGCCGTCAATGGCGGCGCTCTCGGAAGCCCGGATGCTGCTGCGGCTGCCGCATTCGCCGCTCTGCTGGATGCGGAAACGCGGCGCGCGGAGCTGGCCGCGAAGTCCCAGGGGCAGGAGAAAGCCCCGGCTTCACCGGCTGCCGGTGGCAGTTGGACGGAAAGCGTCGGCAATCGTGCGGGCGCTGTCGAAGCACTCGCGCCTGCCGCCTAAGCTGTTTCGGTTTCCGCCTTTTCGGTTCCCGCCAGAAACTTGACAGCGGCGGTAACTCTTATCGCCTCAATGATGGGCTGGTCGGGCGCGGACCTGTCATAGAGCTTTACGTGGTATTCGTTGATACGCTCGCAGTTGCCGTAGTTGATGGCGTGCACGACCGCGCCCAAGTGATTGCCGGTGACTTCCACCAGCATGAACGAGTAAACCAGCGTGAACGCCTTATCGAAGTTGTGGTCGTGGATGATGTTGAGGAGCGAGCTATAGGCCGGGTAGTGCGACGGCTGAGCAGCGCAGCAAATATGCAGGCGCTGCGGATGCTCCCGTACCTCATGGGCGACATAAGTACGGTCGGGCCTGAGCGGCACAACATTGTCGGTGGTGGGCTGTGCCTCGGGCCGTGTAGCCTTGTCCCTGGCCGCGTTGCCGCTCCAAAGTCTGCCGATTCCTTTTTGCTCTGTGTCGTGGCTCATCGGTCAATCCCCCTATTGTCGTGATTGTGCTCGTGGCTTCGCTCCTGCTCGCTTGAGCGCCAGAAAGAACGTGCCTTCTCCGCAATTGCTATGGCGAAGTTCCGGGCCTTTTCAGCCAGGCGCATTCCAAGGCGCTGCCACCACGTCAAGCCGTCTGCCTCAATGTTGGGTACGGCTCCCTCGGTGACTATTGCCTCGCGGAAGGGCTCGGCGGCTTCACGCATACGTTCTAGCGCGTCTTCTGGATCAGCCGGGGGCGAGCTGATGCGCTCGCGCTCGGCTTCGATAGCTTTATCAAGAGTGTCACGCTCGGCCAGGAGAGTTTGATTTTGCTCGGTTTCGCGGTTGCCCTGGGCTGCATCTCGGTTCACGTCGCCGCGTTCGCTTTGCTCCCCCCGCCGTTCCATTTCGGTCGCGGCGGGGCCTAAATGGGTGGTGGGCTCCCGCTCAATGCCACGGTCTTTAAAACTGCGATGGTCAACGCGAATGTCGGCGTTCGCCGCCGCCAAATGTTCATTGATGATGTCGGCGGCAAGCTCCCGCAGTTTTGTGACCTCCTGCGGGCCGGTTTTTCTGTCGTCCAGGATGCGCGTTTTCTTGCCTAATCCTTCGGATGTCATCTCGCGGGTGGTGAACAGAATATGCGCGTGATGATTACGCTCGTCGCCGTCTCTGCTTGGTTGGTGAATCGCCACGGACACCACGACGTTGTACCGCTCTACCAGAGCCGCCGCAAATTGCTCCGCGATGCGCTGCCGGTCGGAGGGCTCCAAGAGCGAGGGAAGGGCCAGTTCCACATCTCGTGCCAGTGTGCTGTTTTTTCGCGTCTCGGCTCGCTCCGCCGCGTTCCATAAAGCTTGAGCATCATGCGACCATGCCGGAGCATCGACCGGCGCAACGGTGAAGGTACATTCAACGCCTCGCCTGCGCGTGTAGTCATGCACAGTTTGATAGCGCTCATCCTGTAGGCGTTCGCCCAAGCGGTATGCCGCCGCCGCGACAACGGATCGGCCAGCAGACCGGCTCACGGGCTTGACGCTACAGTGATACCAGCTTGCGGTAGAGGGGGCGCTCATAACGCACGCGCCTCCAAGGGGTCGCAGGGGGCGAAGCCTCCCGCCGTGGTGCAGGGCGCGGAAGCCCTGCCGCGCATCCAACCGGCGGACGGTTGGGAAGGGGTCAAGGGGAGCGGGTCGCCTCCCTTTGTCGTGATGGAACGGCGATGCGTTCCCGGCATCCAACCGGCGGACGGTTGGGCAGGGGTCGAGGGGGAGCGGGTCGCCTCTCCTCGTGGGGTGCAGGGGCAAGGTCCCCGCCGCACGCAAACTTTAGTTTGCATAAGTGCGCCCTTCGGGCTTCCTATCCACGCAGTTCGGCCTGGCATTGGACTCTGAAAAATTGAGTGCTTTTGTTCTTACTCTCGCTATAGTGGCGTTCTGTTTTTGGCAACAAAGAAACCGCTCTCACATGCAAATGCTCCCGAGAAACGAATCCAGGACAGAACCAGAAGAAAATTTGTCCCAAGCTCCCGCTTCACGAGCATTAGCTGTCAGGGGAACGAGAATGACTGACAACAAACTGATCCGGCTTATTGAGAAGCGAGACGCCGTCAACGCCCGCATTAAACTGGAGCAGAACAAACTCCGCTCGGACGAGCGAAGAAGGGACACTAGGCGCAAAGTTCTTGCTGGCGCAACGGTTTTGGAGTGGGCGAAAAGAGACAGCGAATTTTCGTCCCGGCTGATGACAGAATTGAAAAACTTCCTGTTGCGGGACGGGGACAGGGAGCTTTTTGGCTTGCCACATATAGCCCAGCCGAAAGGCGAGACTAGTTGAGCGCGACGATGTCTCGGAAGAACGGGTAAAAGGTCGTTAGAGCCAGGACGAGCATCCCATATACTCCACAGAGTACGGGAGGGGCGGTTGGGCATTGAGTCAGGTCAAACCATCGGGTCTGACGGTGTTTTACACAGAGACATCAGGAACCAGCTCCGGCACATGCTGGCAACTCCTCGCTTCAAAAATGCAGAAACGCAGGCCGACTTCCTGGAACTTGTCGTGGGAAGAGCATTGCAGGGAAAGCAGACGCGGGGCAGTGATATCGCGAAGGCACTTTTTGAGCACAAGGACGAAATCAATGTCCGCTCGAATGCAAACCATCTGCGCAAAACCCTGGAGAGATACTACTCGCAAGAAGGAATCGAAGACCTGGTATTGATCGCTCTACCTAAGCCGCCGAGGGAGAGGAGCGTGAAACTGCCGGAAGGCGTAGCTTATACACCGGAGTTTTTTTACAATCCGAGGCACGCCGTAGCGAAAGCGATCAGGCTAGGCGACTACCATCTGATTCGAGGAACATATGAGGATTCGGCCAGCGCGGCAAGATACTTTGTCGGGGCGCTAGACAACGCGCCAGGAACCGTTCGCGCTGCCCTCGGGGTTGCCGAGGCTCTTTGCACTGCCCTCAACTGGAGCCACGATGGCATTACTGAAGCCGAGGTTACCATCATCGTGGATACCGTGGCGGCGACACTAGACAATGTCGCTCAAGAGGCTCGGTAAGCGTACGGCCTGACCCGCCTGTTTAAATTCAGTGGATTTGCTACACCATACCCATTGAGCAATCGAGTGGGCAGAGCGAGAGTGTCCACTCCCAACAGAATGGACACGGTGATGACGATGACTACGGAGCACTTGCCCCTCGCCCCTCTGACCGAAGGGCGTGGGATGACGCCCTCATTGCCCGCCCCCAAGCGCACGACCCGGCAGTGGTCATATGAGAAGAAGCGGCGAGTAGTGGAGGAGACGATGCAGCCTGGGTCATCGGTCTCCATTGTGGCGCGGCGGCACGATATCAATGCGAACCTGGTGTTTGCGTGGCGCAAGCTCTACCAGGAGGGCCGCCTTGGGGTGAAGGCAGATGAGCAGAGTTTCATTCCGGTGGGCGTCGTGGGTAGTCAGAGCGGTGTCCTGGCTCCCGCTCCCGTTTCCGCTCCACGGGTGGCTGGGCTGATTGAGCTGGCGCTTCCAGGAGGCATCACTCTGCGGGTGGATAGCCGGATCGAGGAGCCGGTGCTGCGCCGCGTATTGCGCGCGGTGAAGAGCTGCGCATGATGCAGCTGGCTGCGGGCACGCAGGTGTGGCTGGCGTGCCGCCCGACAGATATGAGAAAGGGCTTTAACGGCCTTGCCGCACAAGTAAAAAACGTACTGCTTGCCGACCCGTTCTGTGGTCATGTGTTCGTGTTTCGTGGCAAGCGCGGGGATTATGTGAAGGCGCTTTACTGGGATGGCATTGGCCTGTGCAATCCCTCTACAGAAAACCCACAGTATAGTCTTTGAGCCTCGGCAGGTCTGTTATCCGTGGCACCGCTGGTATGGTCGTAGTGTTTTAACGCGCAAGGCTGGCGGCGCCCATGCTGATGTGGCGTACTTCTGCAAACTTCCTGAAGCGCCGCTCGATGCGATGCTCGTTGAAACCCCGAAGTGGATGTTCGATGCGGCCGATTGCGCGACGATGCGTCTTCGGGAACGGCCTCATGTCGATTGCGCGACGCTGCGCACTCTGAAGAACTCGATAGCCGAACAACATGTCTCCGTGAAGGCAGCGGTGATACAACCGCAGCTATCCCGGCAAGCCGGCGACGGAGACACAGATGACGACGATCTCAAGAGTAAGTCGGACGAGACAGCTGGTGCTGTTCGGCCAGCGACTTACAGTACCGCTCTGGAGCGATCTCACCCAACCCACGCGGGTCGAAGTGGTAAGACTTCTGGCGCACCTGCTCGTCGCCGTTCGGGCGAGCAATCAAGTGTGCGTTCCCCAAGAGCGGGGAGGGCGCGATGAGTGACAAGATCAAGCCGCAGCATGTCTCGCGCAAGGCCATCCTGTACGTGCGGCAGTCCTCGGCGTACCAGGTGATGAACAATCTTGAAAGCCAGAAGCTGCAGTACGCGATGGAAGCTCATCTGCGATCGCTAGGCTGGAGCGAGGTGGAGATCATCGATGAAGATCTCGGCCGTTCGGCAGGGGGCAGTGTCACGCGCACTGGGTTTGAGCGTATGGTGGCGCAAGTCTGCCTGGGGAAAGTGGGTGCGGTCTGCGCGCGTGAGGTTTCTCGCTTTGCCCGTAACAGCCGTGAGTGGCAACATTTGGTGGAGGTGTGCCGCATTGTCGACACGCTGCTCGTCGATCACGAGACGGTGTATTCGCCGCGCCTGGGCAATGATCGCTTGCTTCTGGGGCTGAAGGGGACGCTCAATGAGTACGAACTTGACTTGCTTCGCCAGCGGGCCAGCGAAGCTCGCGTCGAGAAGGCGCGTCGCGGCGATCTGGTCTCACACTCTCCGGTTGGTTTGGTCAAGGACGAGGACGGGCGCATCCAGAAGGACCCCGACGAACGTATCCGGAGCACGATAGAGTTGGTGTTCGCGAAGTTTTTCGAACTCGGGAGTGCCCGCCAAACCCTACTGTGGTTCATGGAGAACGATCTCTCGATCCCGGCGCGCACCATTCGGGGCGATGTTCACTGGAGACGGCCCGCCTACTGCGGCATCCACCAAATCCTAACTAATCCCGCTTACGGAGGAGCATACGCCTATGGAAGAACCGAGAGGGTGAGCTGCTACGAGAACGGTCTGTCGGTGCAGCGCACTCGTCGGAGGTCTCGCGATCGCTGGGTCGCCCTGATCCCCGGCGCGCATGAAGGCTATGTGAGCTGGGAAGATTTCGAGCGAATCCAGAAGATGATCGTTGGCAATCGCCTCAGTGATTGCGAGCCTTCTGGGGCCGCGCGCCGCGGTAGCGGACTGCTGACAGGGTTGTTGCGCTGCCGCCGCTGTGGCCGTATGCTGCGGGTGTTCTACAAGGGGGCTGATGGCGAGGTGGTTCGGTATGCCTGTCCTAGAGCTTACCTGGACAACAAAGAAGCGCGGTGTGTCGCTTTCAGCGGTGGAAATGTCGATGCCGCGGTGGCTCGGCAGTTGCTATGCGTGGTTCAACCAGCGGCAATAGAGGCAGCGATGATGGCCACTCAACAACAGGCCCAAGCACATTCTGAAGTTCTGGATTGCTTGCGCCGTGATCTGGAAGCCGCGCGCTACCGGGCACAGCGCGCCGAGCGGCAGTACGAGGCCTCCGATCCGGAAAATCGCTTGGTTACGCAGGAGCTTGAACGCCGATGGAACTCCGCACTTGAAGAAGTGCGAAAGATCGAATCGCGAATCGCCGCCGAGAGCGAATGCATACAGGCCACCACTGTTGGAACCGTTGATGAGTTCAAGGATCTTGCGAGCGATCTTGAGGCCTTATGGAATGACCCGCAGGCCGATGAGCGCACGAAAAAGCGGCTCTTGCGAGCGCTGATTCGCGAAGTCGTTGTGGACATCGATGAAGAGACGAGCGAAGTTGTGCTCGTTATCCATTGGAAGGGCGGCGTGCATACACCGCTCCGTCTGCCGCGCCGTCGACGCGGAGAAAGCGGCGGCCACACCTCGAAGGACATCGTGAGCGCCGTTCGCGTGTTGTCGCGCATTTATAGCGACGAAATGATCGCGGGTGTTCTCAATCGCGCGAAGCTACCCACTGCCCGGGGAAACTACTGGACGCGGTCACTGGTCGCATCGTTGCGTGCTAATCATGGAATCAGTTGTCACGATGCACAGCGCCAGGCCGCGGAAGGCTGGTTGAATCTCACTCAGGCCGCTCGCGTGGTGGGGGTATCCAATCGGACATTGCGCCTTGCCATCGAACGCGGCTATATTGCGGCAGAGCGGCCGATCGCCTGCGGACCGTGGGTGTTGAACAAACAGGCTCTTGATAGCGAAGCCGCTACGCGCCTGCTTGAACGCGTACGGCTCGGAAGATCCTCCCCCACGGTACCTTCATCGGCACAGGCAGT
>PMWW01000043.1 GCA_003165795.1 Acidobacteriaceae bacterium | reverse complement strand
AAGGAATACATCTATCCGCCGGCGCCGTCGATGCGGCTGGTGATCGACACTTTTGAGTTCGGCTCCAAATTCACGCCACGCTTCAACACGATTTCGATCAGCGGCTATCACATTCGCGAAGCCGGCTCGACCGCGCTGCAGGAGTTGGCCTTCACGGTCTACGACGGCGTCGAGTACGTCGAGTGGGCACGCCGTCGCGGCCTCGACGTCGACGAGTTCGGCCCGCGCCTCAGCTTCTTCTTCAATGCGCATAACGATTTCTTCGAAGAGATCGCCAAGTACCGCGCCGCGCGCAAGATCTGGTATCGCCTGATGAAGGACCGCTTCGGCGCCAAGAACCAGCGCTCCTGGCTCATGCGCTTCCACACCCAGACCGCGGGCGTATCGCTCACCGCGCAGCAGCCGATGAACAACATTGCACGCGTCGCCATCCAGGCGCTGGCGGGCGTGCTGGGTGGGACGCAGTCGCTGCACACCGACAGCTACGACGAAGCTCTGGCGTTACCCACGGAAGAGGCGGTGCGCATCGCGCTGCGCACGCAGCAGATCATCGCTTACGAATCTGGCGTCGCCCAGACTGTCGATCCGCTGGGCGGCTCGTACTTTGTCGAGCGGCTCACGCTCGACATGGAAAACGGCGCGTTTGATTATTTTGAGAAGCTCGACGCTATGGGCGGCATGGTTGCTGCCATCGAGAAGGGCTATCCGCAGAAGGAGATCGCCGAGGCCAGCTACCAGTTCCAGCGCGCCAACGAAGCGCGCGAGAAAATCACCGTCGGCGCCAACGAGTTCGTGGTCGACGAGCCGTCGCCCCACATTCTTTACATCGGCGAAGAGGTTGCGCAGGCACAGACCAAGAAGCTGAAGGCGTTGCGCGAACGCCGATCGAATGACGAAGTTAGCCGTTGCCTCGACGCGCTAAAGAAAGCCGCATCCCAGGAGCCGACGGCCGGTGCTGACGGCCAGATCTCCGCGGTGAATACCATGCCGTTCATCGTGGAAGCGGTGAAGGCTTATGCGACCGTAGGCGAGATTTGTGAGGCACTGCGTGAGGTGTACGGGACGTACACCGAGACGGCGTTTGCGTGAAGAGCCGTCAGCTCTCAGCCGTCAGCCGTCTGTTCTACTCCCCAGTGGCGACTCCCGAAACCTTTGCGGTAGCTGCCGCTCTTCTGTTCTCGAATTCACAGAATTTCTTGTCCCGCGAGAAGACATATATGAGGATGGCTTCGGTGAGATCTAGGATATCTCGCGCGTCTTCTCTTGAGATCACTTGTTCAACCTCATGGGCTGCATCGTTCCGGCAAGCCTGACCCCGTGTGCCCATCTGAGCAACTTCTGGTCAACAATAACTGCTAATCGACTTGCTAGGATTCTAGCCCTACCGCCTTCGCCAGCTTTGCCTGCCGTTGGTCGAAGGTCCAAAAGTCGTCGGCGTGCAATTCCAAAGCGGTTGCGACATGTAGGGTGTCCAGAGTGCGGCAAGCGATTTCGGACGCGTGCTGTCTCGCCAGATCGACTGCCAAGTCGAACGCTGTTTCGGGGACAGCCGCCTCAAGCCACGCTCCGGCTCTACGATCCTTTTCAAACAGCTTGTACAAGCCATCGGATTCAGCCGCCGAGATTCTGCGCTGGAAAATCTGAAAGGCGATTGCGTGCGCCCATTCCGCCCGATGTAAGGGTGTCAGGAACAGTCGCGGGTTCTCCCGCATGAGCCGCTCTACTTTCGGCGTGTGCTCATCGGGCAGGTACAATGACACGATGAAACTTGAATCCGCGTAGATGTTCAATAGCGCGCGCGCTTCCGTTCTTCGATGACAGCATTTGGGAACACGCGATCACCAAAAATCTCCTTGGCCCGGGCAACGAAGTCAGGCCACTGCTTTGGCTGCTCTGCCGGTTGTTCCGGAACGATATGCCCTATAACGCGGTCCCGCTCGCGCAGTTCGACCGTCTTTCCGGCCTGCAACCAGGCTTTCAGCCGACGCGTGTCCCGCAACTGCCGCATGTTCATGGATGGCATGATCGTAACGTGACACATAATGTGGCACGTTGTCAACCTTCTGGTTGCGCCGTCGCTCGCTTACCAAAGTCTGGATCAGGGTTTATGATTCTCGGGTGAGTCGGGATTAAGCCCCAGGTTCTCGGCTCGAAAAATCTTCGCTCGGATGACGAATGCCAAGAGCGAATCGCGAAGAGCGAAGAGCGCAAAATGTCCCCAGACCGCAAAATCCGAGTACTCGTTGCCAAGCCGGGCCTCGATGGCCACGACCGCGGCGCCAAAGTCATTGCCCGCGCCCTGCGCGATGCCGGTATGGAAGTGATCTACACCGGCCTGCGCCAAACTCCCGAGATGGTCGTCAGCGCCTCGCTGCAAGAGGATGTCGACGTCATCGGCCTCAGCATTCTCTCCGGAGCGCACAACGCCATCGTGCCTCGCGTCATGGATCTGCTGAAGCAGAACCAGATGGACGACGTGCTGTTACTGCTGGGCGGCATCATTCCCGATCAGGACATTGAAGCCCTGAAGCAGGCCGGGGTGGCGGCGGTGTTTCAGCCGGGAACGCCGATGGATTCCATCATCGAGTTCATTCGCGCCAATGTTAAGCCGCGCAGCGTAACGGCCGGCAGCTGATCGCCACAGAGACACGGAGACACCGAGAACGACCGAGTCAGGGTGGCAGGATGTACCCCTCGAGTTGCTGCGGGAATTTCATCGCATTTCGGTTTAACCTAGCCTCGGTGATTCACCCTCCGCAGGAAGACTTGTACGCGATCGAGCCGCACGGCGACGCCGTCATCTTGCGGCTGGTTTCCAGCGATGGAACCAACCGGCTGACGCGAGTCCGGGTGCGGGCGCTCACCGCGGTCATTGAAGAACTAGCGACCTATCCTCCGTTGCGCCTGGTAATTGCCGGGAATCCGCGCTTCTTCTCCGCCGGCGCCGACCTGAACGAAATCGCGGCGCTCACCGGTCCAGAAGCCTTTCGCTTCGCGGGCATGGGACAGCGGCTTATGAACGCGGTTGCAAACTTTCCTGCTCCGACGATTGCCGCCGTGCAGGGTTACTGCATGGGAGGCGGGCTCGATCTCGCGCTGGCGTGCCATCGCCGCATCGCCGGACCACATGCTTTGTTTGGACATCGCGGAGCTGCGCTTGGCCTGATCACCGGCTGGGGAGGTACGCAGCGTTTGCCGCGGCTGATCGGCAAAGCCCGGGCGCTGCAAATGTTTCTGGCGGCGGAAAAAGTACATGCGCAGCGTGCGTTGCAGATTGGGCTGGTGAACGCGGTTGCCGAAGATCCGCTGGCTGCCGCTTTGAAGTCACCATAGGAGTCCTGGCGTTATGATTTGACCATGCGTGTTTCGCTTCCCGCCGGCGATCAGAAACTGGTGCAGATCATCGATTCGGCCCTGGCCGATACGGCCCGCCGCAGCGGCGAGTGGCTGGTCTGCAAGCTAGGATGCACGCAGTGCTGCGTGGGAGTGTTTGCCATCAATCAGCTCGATGCGATTCGCTTGCAGCAAGGCCTCGCCGAACTGGAAGTGATCGATCCTCCACGTGCTGCGCGGATTCGCGAACGGGCGGGTGCGTCGATTGCCCGACTCGCCGCCGACTTTCCCGGTGATCCCGCGACCGGTATTTTGGATGACGGCGAAGCTGCCGAGGCGCGATTCGACGGATTCGCGAATGACGAACCGTGCCCAGTACTGAATCCGCAGACAGGAGCTTGTGATTTGTATGCGGCTCGCCCCATGACTTGCCGCGTCTTCGGTCCCCCGGTGCGATCGGAAGATGGACTGGGCGTGTGCGAACTGTGCTACCACGGTGCCAGCGACGAGCAGATTGCGGCTTGCGAGATGGAGGTCGATCCTGATGGTGTGGAGGCTGCATCGCTAGAGAGTCTTGAGCGTACCGCAGGACGTCGAGGAAGAACCATCGTGGCGTTTGCAGTAGGACTGTGAGGCTACTCCTCGTTTAGAGTATTGAGGATTGCGCGCGCCACTGCGCAGGCCGAGTTCGTTGCCAAGCGGATTGACAAAGAGGTTATCCTGAAAGCACTCGGAGACTGATGAAGCACAGGCATTCCCATTTGTTGCCGATCGAAAGGTGACCCGCCACCCGATTGTTTCTAGCCGTATTCGCTGTGCTGGTTATCGGCGCTGGCTCTTTCACGCTGGCTTTGGGAAAACTCCACTATCCGAATTGGTGGGGAGGTCAAGTATTCGTCCCGTTCGCGATTTTCGGAGGGGTAGTAGCTCTTGTTGCTGCTGTTCGAGGGAAACCTTTTAAGAGCAGATAGCCCTGTGGAAGTCAGACTGACCCACTACCCCTACTCTCCCCGCGTTGCGCGCCGCGCTCCCCTGCTTTATCGTGGATAGTTTGCTCCTGACCTCTTATGACCGACCATCGCCAGCACTCCGGATCGCCCGCTGAGTTCCACAGCAAGGTGAAGACCGACTCTCCGCGCTTCGAGCGCAACCAGAAGTTTGTGGCCGAACTGGTCACGCAGATGCGCAATGACGGAGAGATCATCCAGCAGGGCGGCGGCGACAAGGCGATTGAGTCGCAGCACAAGAAAGGCCGCCTGACCGCGGGCGAGCGTGTTGCGCTGCTCATCGATCCGGGGACGGAGTTTTTCGAGCTCGGGTCCTACGTGGCCTGGGGCATGTATGAAGAGTGGGGCGGCGCGCCGTCGGCGGGCGTGGTGACCGGACTGGCGCGGGTGCAAGGCCGGTTGGCGATGCTCATCGTCAACGACGCCACGGTCAAGGCCGGCGCGTTCTTTCCCATGACGGCCAAGAAGGTCATCCGGGCGCAGAACATTGCCATCGAAAACCACATCCCAACGATTTACCTGGTCGACTCAGCGGGCGTTTTTCTACCGCTGCAGGAAGATGTCTTTCCCGACACTGATGATTTCGGCCGAGTCTTCCGCAACAATGCTGTGATGTCGGCGATGGGAATTCCGCAAATCGCTGCCATCATGGGCATGTGCGTCGCGGGCGGAGCGTATCTGCCACTAATGTGCGATCACATCCTGATGACCGAAGGCAGCGGGCTGTTTCTGGCGGGACCGGCGCTGGTGCAGGCCGCTATTGGCGCGAAGTATACGGCTGAAGAATTGGGCGGCGCGAAGATGCATTCGCAGATCAGCGGCACGGTGGATTTTCGCGAGCCTGACGATCCCGCGTGCATCACGCGCATTCGGCAACTGGTCGACAAGATGGGAAACCGGCAACTGGGCGTCTTCGACCGCCAGAAAGCCGAGGAGCCGCGCTACGCCGTAGACGAGATCTACGGCATTTACGACAGCGATCCCGGCCGCCAGTACGACATGAAGGAGATCATCGCGCGCATCGTGGACGATAGCCAGTTCAGCGAATACAAAGCCGAATATGGCGAGACGGTGCTGTGCGGCTATGCGCGTATCGGCGGATTCGCCGTCGGCATCGTTGCTAATCAGAAGACGCACGTGCAGCAGGTAGACCATGCCGGCAACCGGCGCATGGAGTTTGGCGGCGTCATCTATACCGAGTCGGCGGAGAAGGCGGCGCGCTTCATCATGGACTGCAATCAGAACCTGGTGCCGCTGGTTTTCCTGCACGATGTGAACGGGTTTATGGTCGGGCGCGATGCCGAGTGGAGCGGCATTATTCGCGCGGGCGCGAAAATGGTGAACGCGGTATCGAACTCGGTGGTGCCGAAGATTACGGTGATTGTCGGCGGCTCGTTCGGTGCGGGACATTACGCCATGTGCGGCAAAGCCTATGATCCGCGCTTCGTCTTTGCCTGGCCGACTGCGAAATATGCGGTGATGAGCGGCGCGTCGGCTGCCGGAACGCTGGTGGAGATCAAGATCAAGCAACTGGAGCGTGGCGGCACCAAGCTGAGCGAAGAAGACCGCAAGAAACTGTACGATGAGGTGAAGGCGACGTACGACGAGCAGATGGACCCACGCTATGGTGCGGCCCGATTGTGGATCGACAAGATCATCGATCCGGCGGAGACGCGCGAGGCAATCATAATGGCGCTGGAGGCGGCGGCGCTGAATCCCGAGGTGCCGAAGTTCAGCGTGGGGGTGTTGCAGACGTGAAGGCAGTTGTCGGATTTCAGTTGTCGGTTGTCAGGGGGTCCGCCACGACTCCAGCGGAAGTCTTCGCTTGTGCAATCGCCTGTTATCGCCAGTTGACCGCAGCGGGATAATCAGAGTATGGGACTGGACAGCGTCGAACTGGTGATGGCAATCGAGGAGAAGTTTGGAATCACCATCTCCGACGAAGAGGCCTGTTCGATATACACAGTGGGCGAGATGCACCAATGCGTCATGAACAAGGTGAAGATGTCGAACACATCGTCCTGCCTAACCCAGAGAGCTTTTCATCTGCTCCGTCGAAATGTATTAAGCCAGTTTGGAATCTCACGTCGCCGCTTCACCCCGAACACCGAGCTGGACGTAGTCATCCCGAAAGCCCAACGACGCAAGCAATGGCTGAAACTCCAACACAACGTGGGCGCAGTTCGGTGGCCCGCGCTTTGCCTTTCTAAGATTGCCGGGATCGTACTAATCACAAGTATCCTCGTGATACCAGTGCTCGCAGCGTGGTACTGCACAGCAAAACTGCGCTGGAGTGCCGGTCTTAGCGGAGTGCTCGTTATTCCTGCGATGGCTAGTCTGATGGTCGTCAGTCGATATGCCGTCCGGCCATTCGAGACGGAATTCCCAGCCGGTCTGACGCGAGTGAGGGACTTGGCTTACGCGCTGGTAGCCGATAATCCTCAGCTTTTCGGATCAGAGCCGCCCACGTGGACCGACGAGGAAGTCTGGTCGTTGTTATGCTCGGTGATCAAGATCCAAACTGGCGCTACTCATTTCACCAAAGACTCGTGTTTCGTAGCCGACCTCGGAATTGACTAAGTGGGAAGCACATTACTGCTGATAAATCGCCATATCGTAAAGGGCACCCGCTGGAGCTTATGTTAATTGTTAAGAGCTAACAGCTAATCCTGACTCATGGCTGACCTTATCAAACTGATCGAATGTCCGCGCGACGCCTGGCAAGGATTGCCGGGACAGATTCCGACCGCCATCAAGGTCGAATACCTGAAGGCGCTGATCGCGGCAGGATTCAAGAGCATCGACGCGGTTTCGTTCGTCTCGCCCAAGGCCGTTCCGCAGATGGCCGACTCGGAAAACGTGCTGAGTGAACTCGATCCGCCCGATGACGTCGAGATCATCGGCATCGTGGTCAACGAACGGGGCGTGGAGCGTGCCATCGCGACCGATTCGGTACGAACCGTGGGCTTTCCCTATTCGCTATCGCCGACCTTCCTAAAGAACAATCAGAACCAGACGCTGGAAGAAAACCTCGATATGCTGGAGAAGGTAAAGCAGAAGGCTGACGACGGCGGGCTCGACACCGTGGCCTATATCTCGATGGCGTTCGGCAACCCCTACGGCGACTTATGGAATGCGGACGAACTGATCGAGGGCGTCAGCCTGCTGGCCGATATGGATCTGCAGGCGATCTCGCTGGCCGACACGGTGGGATTGGCAACGCCGCAACAGATTGCCGATCTGCTGGGGCCGGTGCTGAAGAAGTTCGATGGGGTCGAGATTGGTGTGCATCTGCACAGCCGGCCCGACGATGCGAACGCCAAGGTGGTGGCGGCCTATGATGTGGGATGCCGGCGGTTCGATTCCGCCATCGGCGGCTTGGGCGGCTGTCCATTTGCGCAGGACGTGTTGGTGGGCAACATACCGACGGAGAAGCTATTGGATGCTCTAAGAAGTGGTGGCGCAGAGTTGCCGATGCTCAAGCCGATTACCGAGCTTCTCCGCGTGGCAGCCGAGATTGGCGACAAGTTTAGCGGACCGAAGATGTGAGGGAGCCGCTGTTCGCTATTCGCTCTTAGGGAAACTCTGATCACGTCACGGCGAGGTCCCGCAGCGGCTAAAGCCGCATTGATTTTGCGGCGCTTACGGACGGCCTGAAGGCCGTCCCCTTCAGGAAGGTGGACTTAATCAGAGTTTCCTGCTGTTCGCTCTTAGCAATCAAGAAAGCAATGCACCCTTATTCGACAGTTACTCTCGCCTACGATGGTTCTGTTGCCACGGTGATGCTGAACCGTCCGGAAAAGCGCAACGCCATTAGCTATGAGCTGATTGACGACGTGCTACGCGCGCTGGCGGAGGTCGAGTCATCTTCGGCCCAAATCCTTATTGTTACGGGTGCCGGGAAGGCGTTTTGCTCCGGCATGGACCTCGGCAACCTGCGTTCGATCACCGGCCGGACGCCGGAAGAGAACCAATCGGACTCGGCAAGCATGGCCCGTCTGTTCCGCACCATATACGAGTTTCCCAAGGTCACGATCGCCGCCGTCAATGGGCCGGCTCTCGCCGGTGGCTGCGGAGTGGCGACCTTGTGCGACTTCACGCTGGCCTCCACGGGAGCTAAGTTTGGTTACACCGAGGTGCGGATCGGATTCGTTCCGGCGATTGTTTCCACTTTCTTGCTGCGCCAGATCGGCGAGAAACAGGCTCGCGACCTGCTGCTGAGCGGACGGATTATCGGCGCCGAGGAGGCTTTCCGCCTCGGCCTCGCCAACGAGATTGTTGAGCCCGGCAAACTGCTCGACCGCGTGCGCGAGTTAGCGGCTAGTCTCTTGCGGAACAGTCCAGCATCGCTGCTTGCAACCAAGCGACTGCTGACCCGTATTTCTTCGGACTCGCTTGACCGCCAGATTGCCGCAGCGATAGACGAAAACGCGCGCATCCGCACCACTGCTGATTTTCGGGAGGGAGTAAGCTCGTTTCTGGAGAAACGCAGCCCGCGCTGGATGGGAAAGTAGGCCCGCCTGAACCATCGGACCCAACCAGCCATTCCGGCGATTCTTCGCGGGAAACTTGGCCATCACGGTCCGCGGGCAAAGTCAGACGCAGCAGTGTCCATGCTTCTCTTGGTACAATGCCACTCTTCGAGCAATTATCATTTTGGAGTCTCGAAAGACAGTAGGCTGCGGCTGTCGTACGCAAACGCGGGTTGGGAAACAGAACATTTCAAGAACGCGGGGCTCTCAGCGGAGAGGCCAAACCGCAGCGAACATAGGGAGAAAATGATGAGATTTCGTCTGCAATCCATGGTTGCAATACTTATTGCAATGTTGCTTTTGTCCACGCTGGCGCTCACCCAGCAACCGACACCATCAGCACCTGAGACGAGCCCTTCTCAAGATCAATCGAGTCAGGACCAATCGGGCAGTTCCCAGGAGCCGGAGACGGTTGCGCCAGTTATGGGCGGGGCCTACCCCGTCATGAGCAAGGCAATCGAAGCCCGTGGACGTCAGATTTTTGAAATGTTCAACCAAATGCAGACCAGCGCTTTTTGGGCTACGCTTTCCCCAGGCTTGAAGAAGCATTATGGCTCAGACGCCAAGCTCGCCGAGGTCAACAAGAAACTGCGGGAGCGTATGGGCGCGGAGAACAAGGTGCTGGGAGAGACCCTCGTCCCCTATATCATGGCCCCCGATACCATATATTCGCGGCGCTCCGACTTCTCCAACGTTAGAGTTCCGGTAGTTACGACCATAACTATGAACCAACGCGGTGAGGTCGACCTCTTCACCATCGGTCCCGAGTCGCCCGTCTCCGAAGGCCGTTACGCCGGCTATACCGACACCACCAAGCTTAAGCTTCCCTTCAACGGCGAGTGGCTGGTGTACCAGGGGGGACGCACAACCTTCGACAACGCCTATGCAGGTTCCGACGATCTGCGGTTTGCGATGGACTTCGTCTATTTGAAAGATGGCCGGCTTTTCTCCGGACCCGGGGGGCCTCGGAGCAAGAGCACAGACTACTATTGCTTCGGTCAACCTATCGTGGCCCCGGCCGATGGGACCGTGGTCAAGGCTGAAGGGGGCTATGACGACAACGATCCGGGCAAGAACAGCGGAGACTCGCCGGATGGAAATATCGTGGTAATTTCACACGGCAACGGCGAGTTCTCGCAGATGAACCATCTGAAGCAAAACAGCCTCAAGGTCAAGTTGAGCGACAAGGTGAAGCAGGGAGACGTTCTGGCCGAATGCGGGAACAGCGGTTCTTCCCCGGCTCCTCACCTGCATTATCAGTTTCAGCGGGGTCCGGGCACTTTGCTGCCGCCGCAGTTCAACGACTATATCGCCGACGGAAAGCCGGTCGCCAACGGCGAACCCAAGAAGGGGCAGTTCGTGAAGAACGGACCGGCTCCGGCTCCGGCTCCCAGCGCAGCTAAGCCGGCCAGCAAGTAAAGGCCGGAATGCCGGTCGGGAATTGGGCTTCAGCGGGCGCGTTGGGATCGAATCACGCGCCCGCGTTTTTTTCTGGTGAGTGTCAAGTTTGAGAATCGAAGACCGGCAGCCGCGACTGGCGATCACACCCGAGGTGTACGAAACCAAGCTCCGGGTGCGTTATGCCGAAACCGACCAGATGGGCGTGGTCTATCACGCCAACTATATTGTCTGGTTCGAGGTGGGCCGGGTCGAGATGCTGCGCCAGCTCGGCTTCACCTATTCCGAGATGGAAAAGCAAGACGAAACGCACATCGCCGTGGTGGATGTGCGCTGCCGCTTTAAGGCCCCCGCCCGCTATGATGAGGTGATCACCTTACGCACGCGGCTGCTGAATGTCCGCAAGTCGCTGCTGCACTTCGGATACGAAGTTTTACGGGACGAGGACGGAGCTCTTCTGGCCGAAGGCGAGACCATCCACATCGTAGTGGACTCCGGGTTTAAGCGGATTCCGCTTCCCCAGAAGTATCTGCCGTCATTTCGCAAGGCAGCGGGGAAGAGCTAAGGCGAAATTTCTGTGCTGCAGCCTGCGGCCCGCGCTCGCTGTGGCACACTTGAGAGGCCATGCAAGCACTTCACATTAACGGCAACGATCTTACGCTGGAAGAGCTACAGCAGGTCGTTTACGAACGCCGGCCGGTTTTGTTGCAATCCGAGGCGCGGCAGGCGATGGATCGGGCGCGCGCCGTGGTCGACGACGTGGTCGAGAACCAGCGCGTCGCCTACGGGGTAAACACTGGCGTCGGGCATCTCGCCGACATGCACATTTCCCGCCAAGACATTCGCAAACTGCAAGTCAACTTGCTGCGCTCGCACGCGGTGGGCGTGGGCGAACCTCTGGCGGAAGACATAACTCGCGCCATGATTCTGCTCCGCGCCAACTCGCTGGCTAAGGGCTTCTCCGGGGTGCGGCCGGTGATCATCGACACCTTGTGCGAGATGTTGAACCGCGGCGTCCATCCCGTCATCCCGTCGCAGGGCAGTGTGGGAGCCAGCGGCGATCTCGCTCCCTTGTCGCACCTTGCCTTGGTGCTGATCGCCGAGGGCGAAGCCGTCCACCAGGGCAAGCTTATGCCGGCGGCGGAAGCCATGAAGCGCGCCGACATCAAACCGCTGGCGCTGGAAGCCAAGGAGTCGATCTCACTGATCAATGGCACCCAGGGAATGCTGGCGATCGGACTTCTGGTAACGCTGCAGGCACAGATTCTTGCCGATACGGCCGACGTCATTGGGGCGCTCACGCTGGACGCACTGAAAGGCACCGACGTCGCCTTCGATGAGCGCATTCACAAAGCCCGGCCGCATCCGGGACAGTCGCTGGTGGCGCAGAACCTGCGCCGCATGCTCGAGGGCAGCGTGATTCGCGAGTCGCACCTGGACTGCCAGAAGGTGCAGGACGCCTACTCGTTGCGCTGCATGCCGCAGGTGCATGGCGCGGTGCGCGACACTCTCACCCATTGCCGTCAGGTGTTTGAGATTGAAATGAACTCGGCAGTGGACAATCCGCTGGTCTTTCCTGAGGAAAAGAAAGTGGGTGCGCCCAAGCGCGCGGTGGGAGCAACGATTCCCGGCGTGATCGTCTCGGGCGGCAACTTCCACGGCCAGCCGCTGGCCTTCGCGCTCGATTTTCTGGCGATTGCGCTCAGCGCACTGGCAGGCATTTCGGAGCGTCGCCTGGAGCGGCTGGTGAACCCTGCGCTCAACGAAGGATTGCCGCCGTTTCTGGCGCCGGGCGCCGGGCTCAACTCCGGATTCATGATGCCCCAAGTCACGGCGGCGGCGCTGGTGGGTGAGAACAAAGTGCTGTCGCATCCCGCTTCGGTGGACTCCATCACCACCTCAGGCAACAAGGAAGACTTCGTCTCCATGGGAATGACGGCAGCCAACAAACTGCTGCAGGTGGTCACCAACACGAGAAATGTTTTGGCGATTGAGGCGCTGGCGGCGGCCCAGGCGCTGGATTTCCGCGCGCCACTGGAGACCAGCAAACGCGCAAAAACTGCGATAGCGGCGATCCGGTCGGTGTCTGCTCCCATTACCGAAGACCGGATCTTAGCTCCCGACTTTACCCGGGTCGCCGGTCTGATCGCCAGCGGCAAGCTGGCGGAGTCGCTGCGTTAGGGTCTGGGCCAGAATGCAACCTTCACTCCGGCCGATTTTGTTGATTCGCAGCCGCAATGAGGGGCGTTGTGACGGTGCCCACTTCCTCCGCGATTTCGAGCAACTCGTCGTAGGTCTGCGCGTCCCCGATGAAGTTCCAGAACTGCCTACCAACTATAAGATCCGCACCCAACTCCAGGAACTCGTTGAACTGGGGAGTATAAATGCTTCCTTCTCCAACCGGATTGTATGACATGGCGGCATATGCCTGAGCATTTTGCTGGCAGCACATCGCCATGATCATCAGAATGTCCCGCTTCATGTCTCGGAAAGTGTTTTTGTTAGGCTTGACGGTTTTCATCTCAAAATAAACTTCGCTTCGGTCAAGCCGCAGGACGAACAGGTCAGAACGAACCTGGCGAGTGGTTCCCCCCTGATACTGCAAGCCAATCACCTGGGTTGTATCTTGACGCCGATTAGGGATTCTCCTCGGTGACGGCCCGTCCATCTGGGCGATGATCGCAGTGATCTGCGCCTCAGCAGCCGGTTGCACCTGCCCGGTCACCAAATAATTCATCTCAGCCTGTTGATTGAATTGTATGGGTACCAGCAACGGTTAGGTTCATCTCGACTGCTCCGCATTGAGTGAGGTACGTTGCCGTCCGTTCTAGTTCCGCGTGAAGTCGACTTTGATCAGATGGAGGAGGCTGCGGTACGTAAATAATCATTCCTTGACGCGCGCGCGTCAGCAGAACCCGATAGGCATTCATCCGGAATTGATGTTTTTGAGTATCCGCAGCGGTCTTCATTTTGCGTGGAATCCATTTCTTATTGGTGAACCGATTGCTCACCCATTTGCTCCCGTCAAAAGTAAAGTCTTCGCCCCAACATACGCCTACCCAGTCGAGTTCAAGACCTTGCACTTCAAACTGAGTGGCGAAAACCTCCAAGCGTGACGAGCAACGCACGTCGTCGACGTCATCCAGAAACCAGTTCTCCCAGTCAAAACGGCGGTGGAAGTCAAATGAAGGCTCCAGTCCATCGGCCCGCAAGCGCATAGCCGACGCCGAACCCACCAACCCAGCACGAGTGAAGCCGCGCCGATTCTCATGGAGCCACAATTTTGTGACCGCTAAGACACGGGTCAGCTGTGGGCGCTCGGTGAGGCTTTCCCCAATAGCCAAGGCCGCCGCTTGGTCACCGGCAAGAACTGCGTTGACCCAGTCCGAGATCCTTTGTGCACGGATGGAGCGAACGGCTACTCTAAGGTGCAGCGAGTCGTCCACCTGTACTCGCTTCGCATCAAGATCTCCTTCCTTGAACAAGGTAAAATCGAGTCCTGCCGCTCCACCCGGTAATATCTCGGGAGAGGCCACGATGTGCCAACCTGCGAATTTAGGGAGTGCGCGGCCCCACTCCGCCAACCCAGCTTCGCCTCGGTTGATCTCCTGGCCGCCTCCCACAAGCGCCACGATGACGGCCCAATCCTTGTGGCGATCCATGATTTCCAAGATCATCTCTGGTTCCGAAAGGTCTCTACCGGCACGCTGCGACTCTGCAAGATCCCATGCCCGCTGGGCTTCGTCGAACACGATTATGTGCTCGTTGGGAATCTTGTCGTTCTTGTGGAAGCCGTCTGCGAAGCGGTGAACGTTTTGGATAAATGTCTGTACCCTCAAGCTCGCGTCGGTTCTGGTGAGGCGCGTGCGCCTGACCACGTCGCGGATCAGTGCCTCGCGAATTATTTTCACAAGCGGACCATTACCTGACAGAAACGATCCACCTTCGCGAATCTCCCTTTCGTGAACGGCGTTCAGTCCAACCAGCGTCTTTCCGGCTCCTGGAATGCCGGTGACAAAACAGATTGTCCTCGTCCCGTCCTTTCGAGCCGCAGATACGATCTTCACTAGGCGTTCCGTGGTTCGCAAAAGATCCTCACGCGCAGCACAGGAATGCCCGATTTCGAAGACGTTCATGTTCGAATAGAGCGCAACTGCAGCGTCAATAATCGGGGGAATCGGCTTAAACCTCGCCTCGTCCCATGCATAAGCTTCGAGCTGAAGATGGTCGCGGGGGTAGCCGCCCATGATCTGTTTAACCATTGGGCCGAAATCGCCGAAGGTGGCAAACATGCACGGCTCGATCAAGTGATCAAACGTCGTTCGCTCGCGCCGCATGGCCACGTGGCCGTTTGCGACAACCAATGGAACTATCGGGCGGGAAGCACTTCCCTCATGGAAGCACGCAAGGTTCAGCGCGTAATCGTCCACCTGCCTGACTGCGGATGTAGGCGCCGCACCTGTCTTGGCCTCGATAACGATGATCACATCGCGCGCCAGAATCACCGCATCGATGCGTTTGCCAACGCGGGGAATAGGATATTCGAGAAGAATCGACCATAAAGTTGCGTCGGGTACCTCGCGAAGTAGCCAACAGGCAGCATTTTGAAATTCGGGTAGCTGGGCCTTCCAAGCGAATAACGCCTCCGGCTGCAGTGGAAACGCAGCTTTGGCATTTTGCCCGGCAAGGGTAGCTTCGATTTCAGACTGCGACGCGCGCGCAAAGTTCTCAAAGGAAGCACGATAGTAGGCCGGCATGAACTTCGCCAGCATAACTTTTCACCAGCCCGATGGTCCAGCTAAATTAGAGGGGCGGATAGCACGTGCTCCATCCCTCAGGAGGGGTTGACGTATGTACGTACTACATCTGGACTCCACTCAACGCGATTACCTGCTATCTCTGCTCAAGAAACAGCTTACGTTCACAGCCACAGCCCTGGTGGAGCAGTTAACCAGCTCAGACAATGCCTTTGGAGTGGCCATGTGGAGTGAAGATGACATCGCATGGCAGCTCAGGGAACAAGGTGTGCCAGACACGGCGGAGAACATTCGGGCCGTGCGCGAATCCTATTATGGTCGGCACATTGACGACCAGATGGTCGAACACGGGTGGGGCGTATTGGGGGAAGCTGTACGGGAGCTGAAGTGGCGTGGGTGATACTTTCTCGGCAAGACTGGGTTTTACCGTCGGCTGGCCTGGGACAAGCCAGCTCCGACGCTCGTCACTTCGCCCACCATGCCTGCTACCGATCTATGTCACCCGACACAACTTCGACCCTTATCAGTGGAGGAGTACTCGTCCATCCAAACGTTCCCGCCGGAATTCATATTTCGGGGTAGCACACAGGACAAGTACCGCCAGATCGGAAATGCAGTTCCGTGTCTCTTCGGGGAGGCTATCGCACACCACATTATTGCGTTCGACGAAGGTAGATTGGAGTCCTCAGCTGCGGACGGGCAGTTGAGCCGTTACGCCGGAACGGATCATGAGTCGTGGAAGGCCGAGTGGACCCAAGAAGAACTTCCGATTTAAGGGGTCACCAGGATCGACACGGTTCGTTCCGCTCTGAGGTGTGCCCGCTCCTCACGGCAGCGTCAGCATGGCGCCTTCCGGAACGACCTTGCTGTTGCTCCTGCCGCCGTAGTTGTAATAGACAGTCAGCGTCTTGCTGTATCCATTTGCCGGGTCGCCGCCCATGGTTTGAGGCATAACTTTCACGGAGAGACGATTGTTGCGGACCATACCCTGCAGCCGGTTGGTGACGTCTTGCTGGCGGCGTCCCACGCCCCACATGGCCGAGGTGATGCGCAGATCAGGATTCCCGCCTCCCCACCCACCACCGCCGGAACCACCTCCCCAGCCGGGCCAGCCCGGGCGTCCGGAGTCAGGTCCGCCGGTAAACACTTGGGCGTTTACGGTTTGCCCTTCCTTGTAGTTGAAGTCGCGAACGTTGCCGCGGGAGTCCTTGGCCACGATGCGCAAGGTCTTGTCCCTGCCCACGGCGGGATCGCTGCCCAGATTCGCATTGGTCACTCTGAAGTTGGGGCCGTTAACCAGGCGGCGCACCGTATTGGTCACATCCTGTCGCTGATTGCCGGCGCCGTAGTCGGCGCTCTGCACCCACCAACTCTGCCCCACCGCGTCGGTAGCACCCAGAATTCCGCATACTGCCATGACCAGCGTGATCAACAACAAGCGTACAAAAGCCATGGAATGGTCGCCTTTCTTGCTTCAAGAAGTTTGTGAGCCCGCTATGGTACTACGAGTGACGCATCCTTATTCACAATGTTTTCAGCGACTTAGTGACTACCTAGTGACCTTGCCCCGGTTTGGCCATTTACCATTCGCTCACTCGGCTTACGCGGCAGCTCTCGGCTGCTTTACAATAAAGTCTGCTTTGGCCGTGGTCTTTCCCCTAGTCGGCGCGGGCGCTGCCGCAGTTGCCCCTGGGTCTTGAGAGCGCCCCATTATCGCCGGCTAAAGGTGGCAATGATTTCTCTAGCAAAACGGTATCCAAGATAACGAAAGGCGCCGGATTGCCGTCTCATCTCAAGATCCTGGCGGCTTCTCAACGCATTCATAAACGTGGCAATCAAACTAAAAGTACCTGATCGCCGACCGGCGGCCCGTGGCGCTACGCGGGGCAACTTACGGCCCACGGCAAGACCGGCGCGGATCCGTCATTTTTCCACTCGCGATCCCATGGTGAAGCTTTTCTTCGCCGGCTTCCTCATCGCCTGCGTCATCGTCATGGGGACTTTTACGTATTTCTATGTCAAGTACGAGAAGCTGGTGGATCGCCGCATGGCAGGAGGGATCTTCAGCAACGCGGCCAAAATCTATGCTCGCCCGCGAATGGTTTCGGTGGGCGAGAAACTGGATGCGGATGACGTTGCCGGCGATTTGCGGCGCGCGGGATATAGCGAAGAACGACGGAGCGCCGACTCGCCCATCGGACATTACGCCTTCACCCCCGACGGCATTCAGGTGGTTCCCGGTCCGCAATCGTTTCATGGGTCCGACGGCGCGGTGATTCACTTTCGTAATGGCAAGGTCACGGCGATTTCCGAGGCTGGCGGCAACGACCAGGAACTGGAGGCCTACGAGCTGGAGCCGCAACTGGTGACCGCGCTCTTCGAGGGCCAGGACCGCTCCAAGCGCGAGCTCATCAAGTTTCAAGACATTCCGCCAATCCTGGTGAACGCGGTGCTGGCGATCGAAGACCGGCGGTTCTTCCAACACGGCGGCGTGAACTACTTCCGTTTGGTGGAAGCTGCCGCAGTGGACGTGCGCGAAGGCCGGCACGGGCAAGGTGGCTCCACGCTGACCATGCAGCTCTCGCGCGGCTTCTTTCTGACTCCCGAGAAGACGGTGAAGCGCAAGCTGATTGAGATGATGATCGCCATGGAGCTGGAGCAGAAATTCTCCAAGCAGCGCATCTTCGAGATGTATGCCAACCAGGTCTACCTGGGCCAACGCGGATCGTTCACCATCAACGGATTTGGCGAAGCGTCGCACGCCTATTTCAACAAGGACGTCAAGAACCTGACGCTGTCCGAAGCCGCGCTGCTGGCGGGAATGATTCAGCGGCCGAATTATCTCTCGCCGTACAAGAATCCCAAGCGTGCGCTGGAGCGGCGCAATCTGGTACTCGATTCCATGGTAGAAACCGGAGCCATCACCCGCGAGCAGGCCGACCGGGCCAAGGCCGCTCCGCTGAAACTGGCGACGCCCAACGTGGAAGCCAGTGACGCTCCGTATTTTGTCGACCTGGTGAAGGACCAGTTGTCCGGCCAGTTCAGCGAAGGCGAGTTGAACGATCACGCGCTTCGTATTTACACCACGCTCGATCCTGATTTGCAGCGCGCGGCCGCCGAAGCCGTGGATGAAGGCATGAAGCTGGTGGACGAGCAGGTCGAGAGAAGGCGCACCCATAAGACGAACATCGGCACCGGCAAAGATGCGAAAACCGAGACCAAGATCGAATCCGGCCCGATGCCGCAGGTCGCGCTGGTGGCCATCGATCCGCATACCGGCGAAGTGCTGGCGCTGGTGGGGGGCAGGAACTACGGTATGAGCCAGTTGGACCACGCCATCGCCAAGCGTCCCACCGGCTCCATCTTCAAGCCCTTCGTTTACGCCGCGGCGATCAATACCGCGGTCACCGGGCAAAGGATGTTCGCCAATACCAGTTCCGATCCAAACACTGGTGTGGTCAACAACACGGATGGCGTGTTCACTCCAGCCAGCTTGATCGACGATTCGCAGGTCAGCATCGCCATTGGTGGCGACCAGGTTTACGAACCTCGCAACTATCACGAGAACTTCCACGGCGAAGTGACCGCGCGCTACGCGTTAGCTGAGTCGCTGAACAACGCCACCGTCCGGCTCGGCCAGGAAGTCGGCTTCGAGAGAGTTGCGGCGCTGGCGAAGGCTGCCGGCATCACCAGCGTAAGGGCAACACCGGCGATCGCGCTCGGCGCCTATGACGCGACGCCCATCGAAATGGCGGGCGCGTACACTGTCTTCGCTAACGGGGGAACGCGGCTGTCGCCGATTATGGTCAAGTCGGTGCGCGATGCGCGGGGAGCGGTCCTCAACAACTATCACAGCGACGGCAAAACGGTGCTCGATCCACGCGTTGCTTACGTGATGACCACCATGATGGAGGCGGTCGTCAACAGCGGCACCGGCTATCCGGTGCGCGCGCGCGGATTCGAACCTCCCGCCGCCGGCAAGACCGGGACCTCGCATGACGCGTGGTTTGCCGGATACACAACGAACTTGCTGTGCGTCGTTTGGGTAGGCAACGATGACTACACAGACATCAAGCTGGCTGGTGGTGCAGCAGCGGCGCCCATCTGGGCCGAGTTCATGAAGCGCGCCGTCAGGCTGCCGCAGTACGCAGATGTGAAAGATTTCCAGCAGCCGTCGGGCGTGGTGCAGATCCAGCTGGACAAAGTGACGAACCGTCTGGCTACGCCGTCTTGTCCCGAGGATTACACCGTCGCTTTCATTGCCGGTACGGAGCCGAAGGAGACCTGCGATCAAGCCTCGGGCGATCACCACGGATTTTTCACCAAGATCTTCGGACTGGGATCGCCTCCGGTCGCGGCTCCTCCCCCGACGACCAACGGGCCGGTGCAATCGGCAGCCAGCAGCCCCCCAACTCAGGCATCGCCGAATGGCGATCCCGTACAAGCCCAGCAAGCTCCGCCGAAAAGGAAAAAGAAGGGACTCTTCAGCAAGCTGTTCGGCAAAGGCGACAGCGGTGACGAGCAACAGAATAGTGGGGCCGGCACTACAGAGAATGGGAACAATCCCAGCCCGAAATAGGTCTAATATGTGAGCGGTACGGGACGCTCCGACTCATTCGGCCCGCCACGGCGGAGTGCGCCAAGAGGACCCGGGAGCGGGAGGTTCGCCATGGCTCGGCACCTAAGGTCGCGGATTCTGTTCCTCACCTGCAGCTTTACCGTCTCTTTGCTCGTGTGTGCCAGTTGCGCTCCGCTATTGAGCGCTCAGCAGGTCTCGCCGCCCGCCATTCCGAATAGCAACGCCTCCGCCGAGGACTTGGAACTTCAGGGTGATCAGTTGCGCGCGCAGAAGCGCTTCCTGGATTCTATCGATTACTACAATGCCGCCCTGGCCAAGAAACCCAGCGCCCTGCTGTGGAACAAAGAGGGCATGTCTTACCTGCTGCTGCAACATCCGGAACAGGCGGGCAAGTGTTTCGATAAGGCAATCAAGCTCGATAAGCGCGCGCCCGAAGGCTACAACAACCGCGGCTACATCGATCAGATGGAGAAGAAGTACGACCAGGCAATCAAGTACTACATCAAGGCTTTGAAGCTGCGGCCGAGCGATGCCGTCTTCCAGTACAATATGGGCTCATCGTATTTCGCCAAGCACGACTATGTGCACGCCGCGCACGCGTATAAAGCGGCCTTCGCGCTCGATCCCGATATCTTCAACCGGGTCTCGCGCACCGGCGTTATGGCGCAAGCTACTTCGCCCGAAGATCGGGCTGCATTCTCTTTCATGGTGGCCAAGATGTACGCGCAGGCCGGCAACTTCGATCGCTCGCTGGAATATCTGCGCAAAGCCATGGAAGACGGCTACAAGGACATCAACAAGGTCTATACCGAAACCGAATTCGCCACCTTGCGGACCGACAAGCGTTTCGAGGAGCTGATGGCGCAACGACCGCAAGCCATTCCGTAGGCCCACCAACCAGTCCGTTCTTTGCGGTCGACAGAGCTTATCCCTCTCCCCGCTTCCGCAGGAACGCTGGAATCTCCAGATCGTCGGCATCGTAGTTGATCTCGACACTGCTGCTGGTGGTATCCATCGCTTTCGCTTCTTGCCGCGCGCCTTGCCGGTCCTCTGCGATAGCAATTCTCGGATCGGGGAAATCTTCCACCGGCTCGGCATGGCGAACAATCTCGGAGTCGATGTCGTCGAGATTATCGGGAACATACGGAACCACCCGCGGACGGTCTGGGACCCGCGTCTCCGGCTCCGCTGACTTGGCGGGCTCGGCTTTGGGCGCCGGTTTTGCCGACTGAGGGTCTCGCATCGCCGACACTTCATAGGTGGCATGGACGCTGGCGCCGGCGGCACGTGCGCTCTGCAACGCCACGGCAGAATCCGGTGGTTCGCGGCGGCGGTTAAGCTCCTTGAATCCGGTCGCGATCACCGTGATCTTCACCTCGTCTTTCATCTTCTCGTCGAGCACGGCGCCGAAGATGATGTTCGCATCTTCGTGGGCAGCGCTCTGGATGATGGTGGACGCTTCATTCACCTCCGCCAGCCGCAGCGAACTCGATCCCGTGACGTTGATCAGGATGCCGCGCGCGCCGTCGATGGCTCCCGCCTCCAGCAACGGAGAAGCAATCGCCGCCTGCGCAGCTGCGGTCGCCCGGCCTTCGCCCTTGGCCGTGGCCGTGCCCATCACCGCATAACCCATGCCGGCCATGATGGTCTTCACGTCGGCAAAGTCGCGATTGATGATGCCCGGAATGGTGATGATGTCGGAAATGCCCTGCACCGCCTGGCGCAGAATGTCATCGGCGACGCGAAATGACTCGAAGAACCCCGCGTCCTTGGCGACCGCCAGCAGTTTTTCGTTGGGGATCACGACGGTCGTGTCCACCGAGTCTATCAACTCCTGCAAGCCGCGCTCCGCCTGGTTCTGGCGGCGCTTGCCTTCGAAGGCGAACGGCTTCGTCACCACTGCGACGGTCAGGGCGCCCATCTCGGTCGCCAGCGAAGCGATGATCGGCGCGGCGCCCGTCCCGGTGCCTCCGCCGAGGCCGGTAGTCACAAACACCATGTCCGCGCCTTCCAGCGCCTCGATGATCTTGTCGGCATCCTCCAACGCGGCTTTGCGTCCGACCTCAGGATTGGCTCCCGCACCCAGCCCATTCGTCAGCTTGACCCCAAGCTGGATCTTCACCGGTGCCTTGCAACCCTTCAGCGCCTGCAGATCGGTGTTGGCGACCACAAACTCCACTCCTTCCAGGTGCGATTCAATCATGCGATTGACTGCGTTGCCGCCGCCGCCGCCTACCCCAATGACTTTGATTTTCGCGCTGTTCAGCAGCTCTTCGTTGAAGTGAATGCGAATGTCGTTTTCCGGCTGGCTCTTGTCGTTGAAATCTTCAATCATCTTTACCTCAATGGGCGTGTCGTCGCTTTGTATCAGGGCACGACTTGAGTCGTGCCGCACGGGTCAATGAGTGCTCGGGCTTTAGCCCCTGCACCCCGCAGGTTTATCGGCAGGGGCTAAAGCCCCGCTACAGATGCGTTTGTTTCGGCCCGACTAAAGTCGTGCCCTGATACAAATCCTCTGGCAAAGCGGGCGTCGCTACGTCCCTTGCCTGGCAAACAATGCTTTGATCTTGGCTCCCAGTCCTCGATCCAGATTCATGCGCGCCTGCCGCGCCCGATGTCCATACAACACCATGCCAATCGCCGTCCCGTACTCGGGTTCCAAAAGGTTGGAAGGCAGTTTGGCGATAGGGACAGGATATCCTTGGCGTACCGGCCGGCGAAGGACATCATCCGCCACTTCCAGCAGGCCGTTCATCCGCGACCCGCCGCCGGTAAAGACCACTCCCGCGCCCAGCAATTCGGCCACTCCCGCCTGCCGCAGGTGATCGCGCAGCAACTCCATCAACTCGCGCGCACGCGGCTCCAGTATCTCGCCCAGCAGGCGTTGCTGCATCAGCCGCGATGGCCGGTCGCCTACTGAGGGGACCTCGATCTCGTTGCCTTCGGGAATGCGCGTGACAATGACGCAGCCAAACATCTTCTTGATGTTTTCGGCGTCCGGTATGGGTGTGCGGAAACCAACTCCCACGTCGTTAGTGAAATGGTCGCCACCAATCGGAACCGCTCCGGTGTGGATCACGACGCCTTCGTAGTACACAATCAGGTCGGTCGACCCGGCACCAATATCGACCAGACAAACACCCAGTTCGCGCTCATCGGTCTGCAGCACCGAGTCGGCACAAGCCAACGCTTCGAACACCGTGTCATCCACGTGAATGCCGGCGCGGTTCACGGCCGAGACAACATTCTGCGTCGCGGTCGCTCCCCCGGTCACGATATGGACGCGGACTTCCAGCTTCCTGCCCATCAGCCCCGCAGGATCACGTACGCCTCCCTGGCCATCCAGAATGAACTCCTGCGGGAGCAAATGCAGGGCCTCGCGATCTTCAGGCATGGCGATGCTGCGCGCCTTCTCAACCGCCAGACGCACATCGTCGCGGCTGATCTCGCGCGAGCGCGATCCCAGCGTGATGCCGCCGTGGCTGTTGACGCCGCGAATGTGCGAACCGGCAACCCCAACCACCGCGTGCTCCACCGGAGCCTGCGCCATGTTCTCGGCCTCTTCCACCGCTTTCTTGATGGAGTCCACCGCTTTGTCGAGATCGGCAATGACGCCCTTGCGCATCCCTCGCGAATCGGAGATGCCGTGTCCGCGATAACGCAGGGCGTAATCATTCACTTCGGCAACGATAACGCACGTCTTGGCGCTACCGACGTCGATCACCGCGAGCAGGTTTTCTGTTTGACTTCCCATTGTCTAAGTGTGCTTCTTGGTCTTGTTCGGTACCGCAACCTTGTTTTCGTTCTGCGGAACCTGATGGGCCGCGCCCGCTGGAGTTTCGCCTCCATCATGACCGCTGGAGGCATTCAGCTTCGCATTGGCATTCGTTGAATCTGGATTGACAATCACCTGGTGCTGGTAGCGCAAGTCCACCGACTCCAGCTTCTGGAACTGCGTTCTCCATTCCTGCACGTGGGTTACGTAAACCTTGAAGCGTTCCAGGAAGTCTGACGACCCCAGATGCACCAGGACGGCTCCACGAGGATCGGTGACCGTGGCCTTCACGTCATCGGGATCGGAAAGATCGACGTCGCTGAGACTGCCGGAATAATTCGCTCCGCTCGTGTCCAGCTCTTTGATGAGCTGGCTGTAGATCTTCATGCGGGCCGCCCGCGTAGAAAGCGGATCAGTGTCGCCTATGCCAACTATCACGGGAAAGGAATATTTCCCCGGCTGGTTCGCGGGAAGATCCATGATGACGCCGCTGGCATCGATCAGCTCGATATGCGAATTGACCTGGACAAACGCCACCGGAATCCGCTCATGGATGGTGATCTTCAACCGATTGGGAAGCAGGCGCATCACCGACGCCGACTGCACCCACGGAATCTGCTCTAACTGGTTCTTGCGCTGCTCCAACGGTACGAAAAAAACGTTGCGATCGATGTCGCTCGCCAGCACGTCCATGATTTGCGAGCGGCTGACATTATTGGTGCCCGAGAGCGTGACGTTGTCGCTGGAATCGAGCCGAAAACGCCAGGACTCGGTCGCGTACTGGTGCAGCGTAATCCACACCAGGGCTGCAGCCGCCACTATCAATGTCAGGACCAGGGCAATCTTGACCCGGCTTGCCGCTTTGCGCGGCAGCGCTCCCCGGCGCACGGGAACGCGCTTCTGCCCACGCAGAAAGGGCGACTCAGCCTCGTCGTCGAGGTCGAGCATGCGCGCGTCCAGCGGCGAATCTTCAAGGTCGTTCTTGCGCGCCGCTTCGCTCGCCGCTGCTTCCAGTTCCTCGTCCGCTATGGTCGATGAGTTTTTCCGCGCCATGAAAACCGGGTGAAAACACCTGCAACTTCAGACTATTCGCCTCACTATAACTGTTTTCCTCCGGATTAAGCAGACGCTTTTGGAGCTAGACCACTGCGCGAGAGAATAGGAACCACAAAGGTAAACGGACAGGCTCGCGGATTGCCAGAAAGACCCGCGAAGCAATAAGCAGTAACGATCGAGGTCTGCTGATGGCTAATTGAGACAAGAAGGGGGCTTTCGCCTTACTTGGTAGGTGTTCGTTTCCTGAGCCCACTGGCGGCAATCGCCAGGCTACGGTCGCGCAACCTCTCCAGGATCTTGATCTTCTCCGTGAAACTGAGCGACGCCAAGCGTTTCCGTCTGTCCTGCTTATCCACCTTTAAATCTCCAGGTACTTGCTCTGAAACTGCTCCCACCTAGGCACCAGTTTATGACGGACCAGGATATCCTGCAGTATGTTTCGATTAACGGCGGCATTCTCCAGAAACTGCAAAATGCGCGCATGGTCCTTGGCACGGCCAGTACGGAGCGCTATGGCAACCAAGTGTTCGGCTGTCATGACCCAGGTCTTTACCCCGTCCACTTCCGTTGGCACAGCATCATCCAGGGCCTCTTTCTCCAGAGCATCAGAGGCGGGCAAAAATTGTACCGGCCAGGTCCCAACCATGATGTGCTCACCTTCGGTCCGGCAACCGCGCCCCGTCAGATAGTCATAGATGGGCGTCAGAGTGACGAGCGAACTGCCTATCCTGTTGGGAAGTACCACAAAGATATCCACATCCAGAGTGGCGGCAGGTTCAAGATAAAAAGTGGCGCCCACCGCGCCACCAATGGCGTACTTTCCAATGACGCCCTTGGCCTGCATCTCATTAATGATCTCCAGAGTGGTCTTCATAGTCCCGCTGTCTTGCATTATTCTTCAGACCTTACCCCACGCTCTTTACCGTCCGCCGCTCCAACCGCTCCAGCACCTGCGGTGCCAGCTGCGAAATGCTTCCCGCACCCAGCGTCAGGACCATGTCTCCGGCCTCTGCCGCACTGGTAGCCAATTCCACGGCCTCCGCAAACGACGGGACATACAGCGCTTCTTGTCCGCTGGATTTGGTGATGTGGTTCGCCAGCGACTCTCCGGTAATGCCTGCGATGGGCGCTTCGCTGGCTGCGTAGATGTCCAGCAGCAGAACGGAATCGGCATCGCGGAACGCGGTGGCAAAGTCGTCCATCAGCAGCTGCGTCCGGGTATAGCGGTGCGGTTGGAAGATGACGTGAACTTTCTTGAAGCCGCACTGCCGTGCCGCCGCCAGGGTCGCGCGAATCTCCGTGGGATGATGTCCGTAATCATCGATGACGCTCACACCGTTGGCGCTGCCGATCAACTGGAAGCGGCGATCCACGCCATTGAAGTTCTCCAGCGCACGGCGAATTTCGGCGACCGGCACATCCAGCCCGACGCCCACGGCAATTGCCGCCGTCGCATTTCTCACATTGTGGGCGCCTGGAACACGCAGACTAAATTGTCCGAGATCGTCGCCTCGATAACTAATCTGAAAGCTGCTCAACGCCGCGCTGTCGCCAGCCGGTCCACACTGCATATTGGAAATACAAAAATCCGAATCCTCACGCGTTCCGTAGGTGACGGTCCTCCGCTGCACGCCTGCGAGCAGACGCCGCAGGTCGTCGTTATCGTTACAGGCGACAACCATTCCGTAGAACGGCACCGAATTCATGAACTGCAGAAATGTTTGCTCTACGTCCTCCATGTTGCGATAGCAATCCATGTGCTCGCGATCGATGTTGGTCACCACCGCCAAAATCGGCGGCAGCTTGAGAAACGAGCGATCGCTTTCGTCCGCCTCAGCCACCAGGTATTGCGACTTGCCCAACCGCGCGTTCGAGCCCATGGCATCGACACGCCCTCCGACGACGACTGTGGGGTCAAGGCCTCCTGCCGCAAGCACCACAGCCACCATTGACGTCGTGGTGGTCTTGCCGTGCATGCCCGCCACGGCGATGCCGTACTTCAACCGCATCAACTCGGCCAGCATCTCCGCCCGCTGGATCACCGGAATGTGGCGCTGGTGCGCGGCGATGATCTCAGCGTTGTCGAGCTTAATAGCCGAGCTGATGATCACCACGTCCGCGCCAGCGACATTCTCCGCGCGATGCTCGCCGCAAATAACCGCTCCCATTTCAGCCAGGCGCGCTGTCACCGCCGAGGGCTTGCGATCGGATCCGGAAACCTGGTATCCGAGATTGAGCAGCACCTCGGCAATTCCGCTCATGCCGATGCCGCCAATGCCCACGAAATGAACGCGCTGAATTTTCGCAAACATGGGAAAGATGTCTTTCTCAACGATCGGGTCGAGCCGACCTTCAGTGCCTGCCCTGAGCTTGTCGAAGGGTCAGTGTAAATGCAACCTGAGAGGAGTCGGTTCGGGTTCGGCGGACGTGGAAAATGACCGCCGAACCAAACCAACATAATTCATATTCTACTCAGCGCCGCGGCGCTAAAGCGCCGCTCTACTCGAGATGCCAGCCACCCGCGCCGCCAGCGACGCAATCTTAGCAGCTGCGTCGGGATGGGCGAAGCCGCGTGCCGCTTCCGACATCTTATGCAGGCCCCCGCGATCGCATAGCAACGAAGCGATCTCCGTCACCAGTCGTTCGGGAGTGAGTTCTGCCTGCGGCAGCAACCGCGCCGCTCCGCCCGCAGCCAGCGCCGCCGCGTTGTGGCTCTGATGGTCGTCGGCAGCGGTGGGCAGTGGAGCAAAGATTGCCGGCTTTCCCGCCGCGGCAATTTCCGCCACTGTGCTGGCGCCCGAGCGGCACAGCACCAGGTCAGCGCGAGCGAATGCGCCCGGCATGTCATCAATGAACGGCGCCACTTCCGCTGATGCCATGGCTACTAAATACGCCGCCTGCGTGTCGGGATAATCCTTTTCGCCGGTTTGATGAATGATGTGGATCTCCGGCACGGCTGCCATCAGCCGCGGCAGCGCGTCCACCACCGCCTGGTTAATGGCGTGTGCGCCCTGGCTACCGCCGAATACGAGCAACGTCGGAGGTGCGCCCTTTGCCCGCTTCGGCACGTTGAAAAACTCGCGCCGCACCGGAACGCCTGTAACCTGGCAGTTGTGGAAGTAATGACAGGTCTCTTTGAAGTGCACTGCCGCTGCTCTCACCATGGGAGCAACCAGGCGATTGGCGAATCCCGGTACCACATTCGGCTCAAAGGCAACGGTCGGAACGTTCATCATCGCTGCCGCCAGCATCGCCGGCCCGGAAGCGTAGCCGCCCACGCCGACCATCACGTCGGGACGAAACTCGCGGACCAGTCTTGCTGAGGCCGTAACGGCGCGCGGCAGGTCGAGCAGCGTCTTCAAACGCGTTGCGAAATCCACGCGATTAAGACCGCCTACTTCGATGAGATGTAATTCAAATCCGGCGGCGGGAACCAGCCGCGTTTCGATGCCGCGTGAGGTGCCGATGAACACCACCAGCGCATCGTAGCGCGACCGCAACTCCTGCGCGATCGCCAGGGCCGGAATCACATGTCCACCCGTGCCACCGCCAGCCACAATCACGCGCATGGCTATTCCGCTTGCTGGGTGATGTTGAGCAGAACTCCAACGCTGGCCAGAGTGATGAACAGCGAGGAACCTCCATACGAGATGAACGGCAGCGGAATGCCCTTGGCCGGCATCATGGCAAGCACTACGCTGATGTTGAACAGCGCCTGCACCACCACCATCGCCGTAACACCCGTGGCGAGGAATTTTCCGAACATATCATCGGTACGCAGGGCCGTCCGGATGCCGCGATACAAGAAGATGCCAAACAGCGAGACCACCAGCAGCGAGCCCCACAAGCCCAACTCTTCTGCCGTCACGGCAAAGATGAAATCCGTGTGTGGTTCCGGCAAGTAGAAGAGCTTCTGCTTGCCTTCCATCAACCCCAGACCGGTCAGGCCTCCGGTGCTCACCGCAATCATCGACTGGATGATGTGAAAGCCTTTGCCCTGCGGATCTTTGAACGGATCGAGGAACGCCTGCATGCGGGCCCATCGCCAGGGCACGCGGACGATCAGGAAGTACAGCGGCAATAGCGAACCCGCCAAGGCATACCACAGATATTTCATGTTCATTCCCGCCACGAACAGCACGGCAGCGGAGATCGCCACGCAAGCAATGGCCGTGCCCAGGTCAGGCTCTTTCACGATGAGCAGTGCAAACAGTAGGGTCGGCGCGGCCGCCGGTATCAGCACATTCTTCCAATCCGTGATCTGCTGCCAGCGTGACTCCAGGAAATAGGCGAGATACAAAATGAGCGCCGGCTTGGCGACTTCCGAAGGCTGGAACGACAAGCCGCCAAACTTGATCCAGCGGTGCGTGTTATGCGAATCGCGAAACAGAAAGACGGCAATCAGCAGCAGGGAAGTGATGCCGAGAAACGTGAACACGACCGGAGGCCGGCGGAACTTCTTGTAGTCGATATTCATCACGACAATCATGGCGACAAGGCCCGCCGAGGCCCAGGCCATCTGCCGCACCAGAAAGCCGTAGGGAGAGCCAAAGCGCTCTTTTGCCATTACCGCCGAGGCGCTGAAGACCATCACCAGTCCGATGAAGACCAGCAACAGCGTAACCGTGAACAGCCACTTGTCGACGCTCACGCGTTTGGCCATTAAGAATTGCCTCCAGCAGCGCCGCTTTCCACCCGTTCGCGTTCCTGCTCTCTTGCCGCCAATTGCCGGACCAGATCTTTGAAGACGCTCCCCCGATGTTCGTAGCTATCGAACTGATCGAAGCTGGCACAAGCCGGCGCCAGGAGAACGATGTCGCCCGCGGTCGCGGCCTCGCTGGCGCGTCGTACCGCCGCTTCGAGCGTACCCGCGCTTACGATCTCCGTCCCACTGGCCTGCGCCTCGATCTTCGCGGCTGCCGTGCCAATCGTGTACACCCGCTTCACCCGCTCTTTCAGCAGCGAATTGAGGAGACTGTAATCGCTGCCCTTGTCTTTGCCGCCCAATACAAGGTGAATGCGCCCGGGAAACGACTCCAGCGCCTTGATGGTGGCGTCAACATTCGTGGCCTTGGAATCGTTGTAGTACTCCACTCCGCGGACCGTGGCTACATACTCCAGGCGGTGCTCCACCGCTTTGAACCCGGCCACCGCGCGCCGGATTTGCAACGGCTCGATTCCGGCGAGCATTCCAACGCACACCGCCGCCAGCACGTTCTCCACGTTGTGCGCGCCTTTAAGAGAGATCTCACTGACCGGCATAATGTCGCGCTCGCCCGCCTCATCCCGCCAGACAATTTGCTCGGCGCGCACGAAGGCCCCACTGCCGACTTCGTTCAAGCGACTGAACCAGCGCGCTGGAGGTTTGGCCTTCGACGCCGTCTCCACGCAAGGTTCGTTGTCGGCATTCAGGACCACGAAATCCCCCGCGGTTTGGTTCTCGAAGATGCGCGCTTTCGCGGCTGCGTAATTCTCAAATGTGTGGTGCCGGTCGAGATGGTCAGGCGTGATATTCAGCACCACCGCGATGTGGGGATGGAAAGTCTCGACCGTCTCCAGTTGGAAGCTGCTGATCTCCAGCACCAGCCAGGTGTCTTGGGTGGAACGATCAACGAAGGTAATGGCAGGAGTGCCGATGTTTCCGCCAACCAGGGTCTTGCGACCGCCGGCTGAGAGAATCTCGCCCGCCAGGGTCGTGGTCGTCGTCTTGCCATTGGAACCCGTGATGGCGACGATGTGGCCCTGCAGGAAGCGCGCCGCCAGCTCCACTTCGCCGATCACCGGAATGCCACGAGCGCGCGCCTGAACCAACTGCGGAACATCGAAAGGGACGCCGGGACTGACGACGATCAAGTCCTGATCGCGAAAGGTGCGCTCGCCGTGCTGCCCGGTCTCTACGCTGATGCCGTGATCCAGCAAGACAGGAATCTCTTCGCGAAGCTGCTCCGGCGACCTCGCATCGGAGACGGCAACCCGCGCCCCGCGTTCGCTCAGGAACAACGCGCTGGCCACGCCGGACTTTCCCAGCCCGACCACCAGCACGCGTTTGCCCTTAACGTCCATTGATTTCGCCGACCGGGCGACCACCCGCCATTGTCCCACGTTCCTCGCGCATCTAACGCAACTTCAACGTGGTGAGAGCAAAGAGTGCAAACACCAGCGACGCGATCCAGAAGCGAACAATCACCTTGGACTCGCTCCAGCCCAGCAACTCAAAGTGGTGGTGGATGGGCGCCATCTTGAAGATGCGTTTCTTGCGCAGCTTGTACGATCCCACCTGCAGGATCACTGACAGCGCCTCGATCACGAATATCCCACCGATGAACGGGAGCAGCAGTTCCTGCTTAATGATGACCGCCACCGTCCCGATCGCACCGCCCAACGCCAGCGAGCCGACGTCGCCCATGAAGATCTCCGCCGGATGAGCGTTGTACCAGAGGAAGCCGATCGCCGATCCAACCATCGATCCGCAGAAAATGGTCACCTCCGACACCTGCGGCATCTTGGAGAGCTCGAGGTAATCGGCAAACACCGCGTGTCCACTGACGTAGGTGAGCATAGTGAGCGCGCCGGCCGCGATCACCGTGCAGCCGACCGCCAGGCCGTCGAGACCGTCGGTGAGATTGACCGCATTGCTCGATCCCACGATCACAATCGACACAAACACAATGAACGGCAAGAATGCCAGCGGCGACAGATATCCATGGTGCAGTTTGCTGATCACCAAGTCAGGCCGGAAATGCTTCAGGAATGGAACGATCAGGCGGGTTGAGTACAGGCCATGCGTCTCGAGCGCGCTCAGCGTCGCTCCCACAGCGATGGCCGCCAGGAACTGGTAGAACAGTTTGGCGCGTGCGGTGAGGCCCAGGTTGCGGCGGTGCACCACCTTTAGATAATCGTCGGCGAAGCCGATGGCCCCAAACGCCAGCGTCGCCACTACCGCGATCCAGACGAAGCGATTGCCCAGGTCGGCCCACAACAGAGTAGGAATGATCATGCCGACGACGATCAGAACGCCGCCCATGGTCGGGGTGCC
>PMWW01000006.1 GCA_003165795.1 Acidobacteriaceae bacterium | reverse complement strand
ATCAAACCCAGCGAGTAAACCAGAACCAGGGTCACAGCTTTAGCAGGAACGCCCGGTACCGACAGGACAGCTAGCAGGAAAACCGGCAGCAGCGCGGTTGCCTGCGCCGTGATGCTAGCAAACAGATAGTGAATGATGAAGAAGGTCGCGATGGCTGCGATTAACATCGGCACCATCGGAATGCGGGTCATGTAAGTGGCTGCCCGGGAGCCGAACCAGGCCAGGAAGCCCACATTGCTGAGCCCTTCCGCCATGGCCACCAATGTGGCAAACCAGACCAGAACACTCCAGGCTTGCTTATTGGCAAGGATGTCATTCCACGTGACGACCTTGGTGAGAAGCATCAGAGAGATGACGACCAGAGCGACGGTGACCGGGCTGATCCAGCGGCCACCTCCGATCCAGCCCGCCAGCGCCGCTACCGCCAGCAAAGCCATGGTCGCTTCGCTCCGGGTGATCCGTCCCATGGTGATGAGTTCGCCGCCAGCCCAGCTTGCAACCTCGTCGCCACGCTTGATCTCCGGGGGATAAAGGAAATAGGCGAGCAGCGGTGTTGCTGCGAACAACAGAATCCCGACCGGCAGAAAGCCCAGGACCCAAGTGCCCCAGGAGATGTCAACGTGAGCGACCTTGCGCGCAATTTCCACTGCCAGCAGGTTGGGCGCGAGCGCGGTCAAGAACATGGAACTGGTGACGCAAGTGGTGGCAAAGCCGGTCCACAGCAGGTATCCGCCGATTCTTCGCGGGTTATCGTTGGGAAACGAACCATAAAGCGGCGGGATGTTCTTTACGATGGGATACACCGTGCCCCCACTGCGCGCCGTGTTCGACGGCATGACTGGAGCGAGACACAGATCGGAGAGTGCTATCGCGTAACCTAGGCCGAGAGTTCGGCGACCCAGAGTCCTTACCAGCAGCAGCGCCACACGTCGGCCCAGTCCAGTTGCTTCATATCCCAGTGCAAACATGTTGGCAGCAAAAATGAGCCACACAGCGTCGTTGGAGAACCCCGAGAGCGCCCACTTAGTGGCTTCGGCCGGGTTTTTCCCAACCAACGACAGCGCGGCGGCGATCGTTACGCCGATTAAACCGATGGCTGCGCCGGGCAGTGGCTCCGTGATCAGTCCGGCAATGACAGCGGCGAACAGCGCGAAGTAATGCCACGCAGTCGCGCTCAGGCCGGAAGGGGCCGGTATCACAAGAAGGATGAGTCCCAGGGCCACCGGCCCAATCCATTTTCGAAGCTGTTTGGAAACGGTGGGCGGGGCATTGACGGGCGCGACTGGCTCCGGAGGCGCACCGGTTGGCGTGGACACGGGCCTTCCTCCTTCCCTGCGGAGAACGATGTCCTGACGCGCTCAGCATCTCATCGATGCGAGCCGCTGGCGGTGATGAATAACCGGGTGCAACGTGACGAGGAGGGCTCAGGACAGGCCGCAGAAGTGCCAGCATTTGCCTCCGAGCCGCAATGAGGTGCCCCCCGTGTATCGTCGGCCAACCGGAGAGTATAGGAGATCGCGTTGCAGTTACGCATTCCGGAATAAGTCGGTGGGAGCTGAAACGTCCGGTTCTGAGCCTGCCTTCCAAAGTACGGTTTTGCCTCACGTCGATGCGATTGCAATTGCATGCATACCCGCCATCACCAGCAGGACGGCTGTGAGGTGATCGCAACGCTTCATCCATAGCATCTGCCTCTCCGTCTTTTGTTCCGGCTCGCCGTCCCGCATTCGCTTGTCGAGGACATAACGACACATCTGGGCGGTGCCGATCGCCAGTCCTGCTGTGCGATATATCCGGTCAGCCCAGAAGTGGCACCCCAGCCCGAAGGCCAGCAGTGCCACTCCCAAGGTCAACAATCGAATTGCAACCCGTGAATCGTCCGGCATCGCTGTCTCATGCCACCGCTGCCGATACCTTCACGTTTTCCAAGTCCGTCACTGGCACTTCGATCGCCGGCGGCTCCAGCAGGTGCTGATGTTTGCACTTGGTACACGTCACGGCTTCTGTCATTTTGTAAACCGCTTGCTGAAATACGTGCGGGACTCTTGCTTCGCTTCCGTTCGACATAAAGAACTGCGGCGCGATCCCGCCGCGAAACATCTTGTCCTTTCCCCATAGTTCACGATCGAGAATGCCGAAGCGGTGAAAGAAGATGAGGGTGGTCACGATCTTGGGTTTTGGTTTTCCCTCTTCCGCTACCAGGTGGTGGCTCGTGATCAGCAGGTCATAGCTGGTTTCGAAGCGGTACATGTCCAGCCGTACCACCGGCCCTCTCGCCACCAGGATGGCGTGCAGACCGTTGGGCATGAAGTTCTTGATGGGCTGCAGCCAGGAGAGAGCACTGCCGTCTTCCTTGCAGAAGCTGACATAGCGGCCGATATCACTCACCGCGCCTCCGGATTCCTGGCCACGAATCAGCCATTCCTGATCGCGTCGTTGCAGTGTCAGATTCGCCTCGCACCAGATGCCCACTGTGCGCAAACGGGTCAAGGTTGGTTCAGGTAGAGTCAGGCCGCGACGAGCGATGAGCTCGAGTTGCTGCGAAGTCATGGATAAGCTCCCTGTGGTCCCACTTCCGTGAGACGAAATTTGAATTGTTTGATTCACTCGCTCACGGCAGCACGGGGAGAAATCCGTCCGACCGCGAGCCCTTTGCTTACGGTCGTCGAATTGGCTGGCCAACAGCCGAACGAATCATTTCCTTCGTGCAGCCTGCCCAGCATTTGTACTTTCTTGGATCACTGATCGAGATGGCGAGATTATCGCCAGCCCGGTCATTGCCCGCCTGTGCACAGGACGGACACTGCGTGTAGTAGTTCCCGCTCGCCTTGCGCCGAGGTTTTCGGACGTAGTCGAGGATTGAGAACTGCTTCCGGTTGGGATCGAAGCTCCTTGGCGGCAGCTCGACCGAGATTGATTTGCGAAGGAACTCTTCCGGGATTGTCATTCCGAGACTAATCCGCGTCAGCTCCGACTCGGTGAGTTTCTTCAGGCTTTTGAGATAGGAAAGTTGCGACGTGATGTCACTCGGTGCGTCATAGAACCAGTAGCGATGATTGTTCGCCCGATGAATTCCGAGCGGACCCCGCAGGGCATTGCCGAACTCTCCCGTTCCGAGCTTGTCCTGGCGCGGGAAGATTTCGATACCGTCCCGCAGACCTGACGCTCCCTTGATGGGCACGCCCAGCCGAAGCGCGACGTTATAGATGTAGACCCTGCACTGCTCTGCCAGAAGCGGCTGCTCGCACAGGATCCAGAGGTGACCGCCGCGGCGTGACATCTCCAGGGCGGCGGAGACGCCGTCGAGTTCGAGCTCTGTCTTCAGCTTGCCGAGATCAAAGAACGCATCCTCGTAGTCGGCGTCGATGGCAATCCACTTACAGCGCTGCGATTGAGAGTTGATGGCATAGAGGCCAACGGTGAGCCAGCCGGCCAAGTGCTTGCGCACCGTGTCGGGGTCCAACTCCGCCGGCCTGCCGTCATCCTTATTCTTGGGTTGGTAGTGGTAATGGCGTCCCGTTTCCGGGTGCGGGTTGGCGGATTGGCGGGTGTACGCCTTGCGATTGACGAACAAAGCCCACCAGTCGCGGACGTTATCACTGCTGACCGGAACGATGGGCGGCTTTGGCTTGGGGAGGTTTAGTGCCCGAGGTTGATTGATGGTTTGGCTCATCGCTCCGCAATCCTCCTTTCGTGATCGAACTGGGGCGCAGTTTCGCCGGAGAGTAAAGTCCCGTCAAATCTGGCGGGCACCTCTCCGTAACAAATTGCAAAATAACCATTTACTGCCGCTGAATCGGACGGCGGAATTGATGGCTGTGCTGAGCAGTGGGCCTGCTCGAAGCTGGGAAATTGGCTCGCGGGGATTGCGGCCTATATATAAAGGACGGAACAGAGAGCGCCGACCCCGCGGGCTAGTTGTTTCGGATTACCCGCATCCGAATCTCGCCGTGCGGCCCAGGAGCAAAAGCCTGATTGTGTATTCGCTTTTTATTCGCTATGATTCCGGTGTGGGATTTCAACGCAAAGAGACTGACGGGAAACCGATGCGGGCGGGCTTGGCGGTGTTTCTCGCCGCCGCTTTCATCGCTGCTGTACGACTGGCCAGAGTGGAAAACCTGTCACCGTCTCCTAAGCTGGTCTCCACGTTAAGCGATTCTCTGGTGCTGGCGAGACGGCTCTTGGATGACACCAGGAAGAAGTTTCCCGAGTTGTTTTGAGTTCGTTTTCAGGTTCCAGGTCGGTAGCGCGCGAGTATCCTCCGTTGCAATAATGATCGAAACGAATCGTGGCGCGTTGCTTCGTTTGGCATCTAGCTTTATTGGTGAGTCGCCGAGATCGTCGAGCAGAGGCAGAACAGGAGCCGGGCCCAACTCGGGGAGCAGATTGTGCAGCAGACTGCTGCACAACTCCAGCCATTCCATGGGGAGCGTGTATGTGCGGTCGCTACCGCCTGTCGAAACGCAAGCCACTGATCGAAGAATATTTCGATACAGCCAACGAGGTCGATTGGGAACCGCGCTACAACATCGCCCCTTCCCAAAACGTCGGCATCGTACGCCAGGATCCCGTGAGTTCTCCCAGGTTCGTTGGGGTTTAATCCCCTACTGGGCAAAGGAGGCAAGCATTGGACACAAGATGATCAATGCGCGCTCGGAGACGGTCGCCGATAAACCGGCCTTCCGCGAAGCTTTCAAACACCGCCGGTGCCTGATACCTGCCGACGGATTTTATGAGTGGTCGCGAACCGGGAAGGCCAAGCAGCCCTTTCATTTCGGGATGCAGGATGATTCGCTATTTGCTTTTGCCGGAATATGGGACCGATGGAAGGATGGTAGCGGCAACCCGGTTGAAACCTGTTCGATCCTGACGACCACACCAAATTCGTTGCTCGCCGTTGTGCACGACCGGATGCCGGTGATTCTCGAACGTGATGATTACGAATTNNGTTCAATCCCGCTTTGATGAAGTGCTACGCGGTAAGCACCCTGGTCAACGCTCCTGCCAATGACAATCCCGAGTGTATGGCGGAGGTGGCTCCGGAGACGGCAAATGTCTCAGTATGCGGAACGCTTTTCCCCGAAGCCGCTGAGCCGAGATAGCCCGTTTATCACAAGTGAAACTTGCTTAGAATTACTAGACACTGTTAACTTGTTGGGCAATAGGGTCCGGGCAGAGTTTGGATGCTGTGTTTTAGGGGATAGTCAGCAAGTAAGCTTCGGGGCTGCTTGTGCTTAAGCGGTAGCTCCCCGTGCCAAACAATTTCGTCAAAGCCAAATTCCGCGTCAAATTCCGCGTCATAGCCAGTGCCATAGCCAAAGGCAAGCTGTCGAGCTACTGCTGGCATCCCTAAGCGGAGGCAGCGACGTGGCTCCGGTGAAATTCCCCCGACACCTGCATCAGTAGCTCTTCCAGCAGTCCTCCCATGGATGCTGTTCTCATCGAATAAGCATCAGGTCCAAATCGGAGGAATGCCGACGCGGTTACAAACAGAATTCCGGGGTGTGCTCCGGCGAGATGGTCCGCGACCAGAAGAAGGCGTTCAGGCTCGCACACGATGTAAAGAATTGCGTCGATCATTCGCTCCTGAGATATCGCCCGTCTTATTTCCTCATACCGCGCATGGCTCTTTGTACTTCTTTCGTATTCGATGGCGCAGAGCAATCGCCGTTCACGGACACGGAGCACCGCCAAGGCGTCGTAGTCCTTAACGTACTTGTCTCCGGCGAGTAGGTTCTCTGAACATACCTCAACATCGGAGTGCCATGAATCCAGCATGTGGTTACGCAAGAACGTCAGGCGAATATCGTTCAATACCAAGCAGTGCATCATCTTCGCCGGATAACTAATGGTTTGTGCCTCAGAATGCAGCGACAAAAGCGTGTGCCCGCAAAGTTCCAGTTTCTCCAGTCCATTCCGGGTGATTGAATAGACCTTGTCGCCGCCGAATCGTTCATTCAGCATTGCAACAAATCCGCCGGTCACGAGGCGTCGCATGCGCCACGAAAAACAGGTAAGGGACGGCTTTGATTTGTCATATCCAGCGAGGAAGAGCAGCTGTTCGTGTTTGATGTAACCGGAGTTCCTCACCAACAGCAGCAGCGGAAGGTCGTGCGTTTCGCTGACCACCACCGAGCCCTTGCGATATCTCATGCCCAATGCTCCCGATCGGTTATCAATTGCAACCGTTCCATGCCGCTTTGTTTCGAGATGTGCCACACACCCGCACCGGTCACGAATTGGCCGGCTTCAGAGAGTAGTAACAAGGCTTGTTGCAGACCGTCGTACTCGCTAAATGCGACGGTGTTCACACCCTCGTTCTTCCAACTGGATGAGCAATCGATGTATCCGTGAAGGCGGCTGTCGATTGCCACCAGATAGTGCGTTGGCGTTAGTGGGCCGTAGCGTTTCCCAACTGCGAGCAGCCGGTTCTGGCCTTGATGGTTGGTGACACCGATGCAGCCGAAGACGCAACCGATGACGTCCTTCGGCCGGTGCGGATCGATTCTGCTATTGCCGTTAAATCGTAGGACTCCAGGCACTTTCCAACTGCGGCGGAACTTGTTGCCGTGGGGAAATGCGGTGGTATTGAAATAAGCCGCATGCTTGGTGAAGCGCAGGGGATCGGCTTGGACCGGGCCGGGACGCACCCACCACTCCGATCCGACTCCCAAGATGCGCACCAGCATTTCCATGATTACGCCCTGACTGAACTGCGATCCTGTTTCTCGTATTTCTCAATTCGCGTTAATGCCATGTTCAATTGCTCGCGCAAATTGCGTACCTGTTGGTTCAGGGCTGCGACTTGCTGGGCCGATCCCCGAGTAGCGCTGCGCTTTGTTTCCTCGATTAGTGCCTTGTACTGTTGCTTGGTCATCTTGACCTGATCAGGCGGAGCGTCTTGAGTTGTCATCTGCTCGGCAGAATTCGATTTGGAATTTGAGGTTAATTCCGGTTCGGGCAGCGGAGATTCACCTTGCGTCGGAATTTCAGTCGCCTGTTCGCCCGCAGAGGCGGGCACCACAGATGTCGCAGCCGCCTGTTCGGCGAGATTCTGTTTTGTCTGCTCCTCGGCCATTACGTTGTAGTTGTCCACTAGTTGGTTGTGCCGACGGATAGCGTCGATGGCTCGTGACCGCGTGTACAGATACGAATTGGCCAACTGGGTGACGATGTTGACGCTGATTTCCAGCCGGTTTCCTCTCTCCCGGAACAGCCAGAAGACATACAGGACCAGAATTAATACCGTGACTCCCTCGGCCACTATGATCCAGAAATACAAATTCTCGAACGTTCCGCCTAGAAATATCTGTCGCGCATCGGCGAGCTTCGTTCCGTAATCGATGTCCTGCTGGTTAATCGAATCCAACAGCCCTTCGAGCGGTCCGCCTCTTATTGTGTGTTTCTGCCCACCCGGCGGATCATAGCGTCGTTGCGCTTTCAGTCGCGCGGAGTCGGCGTTCCTTTGTTGCTGCTTCGTTTCTGACGGGCGGTTACTCGACTGGGCAAATGCAGCCAACGAACTGAGCCCGAGCAGAAGAATAGTGAATAGTGCTCTTTTCACCGTTCGCCCTCCGGTTTCCTTCGGCTCCTCATCCCGCGCTTGCGGCTGGCTTCGAGGTTGACATCCCGGAAGCGCAGGTTGGCTCCAATCTCCGGGTTGTATGTGGTGGCGTAACGCGGAAGGATCTCGGGCACAACCGATGACAAGCGATCAACCTGGGGGACGCGCACATGGGCGTGGCCGTGGATGGTTCCGAAACGTTTATCGCTCATCAGGTACTCCATTTGACCGACAGGGAGATTCTTGATGTGCTCTTCCTCCGAGCGCGTTTCCTTGATTTCCGTCTGGCTGCCGACTCCCTGATCTTCATATGTGGGATTGAATATTCCCTTTTTTCGTATGCTCATGCTCCGCCGCAGCTGGCGCACCCTGGCCGACGCATTAAGAAAATATTGAGCGGTGTCCTCATCGCGCGTGCGCAGCATGAAGGTCGTATTGGGCGCCGAGGCAACATCGTGCTGGAAGGCCTTTCCCACACTCAGCAGCTGGGGAATGCTCTGCATGGCAAACAGGAAAGCGGTGTTGGAGCCGCGGGCTGTCTGCAGGATGTTGGCGAAATTCGAGTACGCGATGGGCGCGAATTCATCCATGATGACCGAGACGAACGGCATGTACATGTCGGCCCGCTTGCGCTCATAACGTTCGCCGATGACCAGTTGCAGGTTCTGCAGGATCATCCGCCCCAGGGCGCGGGTGGTGTCGTCGTTCTTGTTGGTATTGAGGGAGACGAACAGGATCCGTCCCTCCTCGATTACGTCCTCGATCGAAATCAGGTCCTCGTACGGCCCGGTGATGATGGAGAGCTTGTCTTCCAGGAAGGTCATCATCTGGTTAATCAGGCCGCGAATCATCTGTACGCGCTTGGGGTCACCGAAGGACTCGATGAGGTTACGCGTGCTCATCTGGAAATTGAGCCTTTGCTGGTGGCTGACGTCGGGCAGCTGCTCGATGCGGGAGCGGGCGATGCCCGCCTGTTCCTTCAGCACGTCGAGGTCGTAGGCCATGACCAGGATGTCGTAAATGTTGTAGCGTTTGCCGGTGTAATAAAGGATGCGGACGATGTCGGAGAGGTAGGTCTTCTGATGGCCGTGGAAGAAGTCCTCCCGCAAGTCGAAGGACTCGAAGATGAAGCTGACGTGCTCCTGATATTGTCCGCTGATGGCGATAAAGGGGTTGAAGCGCACGCTTATCTCTGGCCGTGAGGGATCGATAATGCGCAGGTCCCCCAGCCGTCCGGCGGCGGCGATCAGCGGCAGCAGCTTGTCATCGAGGAACTCGCGNNGGGCCGGCCTCGCGGATCAGGTCTTGCTGGATGATGTTGAGCAACAGGGTGGTTTTTCCGGCTCCCGTCATGCCGAAGCCGTTGGCCTGCATGACGCGCACTTCATCCGGCCAGAGCAACGGCTTCTTACAGATGTCGTAGCCGATCACGATGGAGTTTTCGGCGAACGCCTCACGCAGGTTCTGGCTGTCCCGCTTGCGATCGAGGATCAGTGGGGGATGCGGCCAGGCGTTCTCCCGTTCGGCACTTAGGGTGAGCACATAGCGCAACGTGTCCCAAAAGACGAAAGAGGAGGCGAGCAGGTAGAGGCTGGCTTCCATCAGCTGTTCCTTGCGGATGTGCAGGCGGGCATAGCAGATGTAGCCCACGCCGGCGATGGCGGCAACCGCGATGAACACCAGCAGCAGTTTCGCTTCGTCGTCCGGATCCTGATAACGCCGAGCGGCAGTTACGGGCATGAAATCTCCCTGTATTAGGAAAGGACTCAGTCCTCCCCGGCTTCACCGTGACGCGTGGGTGAAGTAGACAAATGCCACGGCCACGAGCGCCGCAACGACAGACAGCATGACCAGCAGTGGGTGGAACTGCCGCCGCTTTGCCTGATCCAAGGGCCGGATCGGGTCGCTCGCTCGATCCAGTAGCGACTGCAGGAAGTCTTGCCCGGCCCGGGCGTGGTACATCGCCAGCACTTCTTTCTTCACAGTCTGCAAGTCCAGGGTGTCGGCCTCGCCGGTGGCCATCACAGCACCGCCGCCGTGACGATTGGAGATATGTTGTCGGAGCCAAAAACGAACTGATAGATCTGCGGGGGGCCGCCTGAGCTTCGGATGGCCAGCACCCCGGTCGAGGTTTTGCCCGGCGCCACATCTTGCTGATCGATTTCTGAGTGCAGGAGCTCAATTGGCGCGATGCCCATCTTGCCAAACGCCTCCAGGTAGCCGGCGCCAAGCTGCAGATTTGCGTCTGGCATGCTGGTTCCCGCAGCAGTGAGAACGGAAACGCTGGGGGCGATGATGCGATACGGAACGGTGCTCAGGTTTGTCACCTGATAGCGAACGTAGATAGCGTCCTTGCCGCGCGCCACATCCTCAAGACGGACGTTGACCCGGTTCTTCTGCGTCCTGATCCCTACTGCATTCACCGGCTTCGTATTCAGAAGAGTCTGGCTGAGCACCTGCTCGGCTACCTTCGCCACATCCTCTTTCGAGACTGACTCGACGGCTGCATGTGTCGCCGGTTGCTGCGCTGAGGTGACCAGTACATCCATCTTGCTCACCTCACCCGCGGGCTGAAGCTCGTAGATGGAGCGACCGTGTTCGGTCCANNGCCGCCATGGTGATCGGCTCGGCGACCTCGATCACGGTGAGATGATTCAGAGCGGTTTGCACCCTGGTGACCGGCTGCTGCTGTGCGATGGCCAGTGTGCTGGCAGAAATGAGGATGGCTATGCAGATATTCTTCACGGTGAACTCCTTTTCCATTGACGCGCTGTGCGCGGACAATAATGAGATCTCGGCGCCGTTGCGGGCACCGAGTCTCATTCCCATAACCGCAGCTCACGTTCCGTAAGCTGTCGTGGGTTGCGTTTGAAGTAAGACGGAACGATCTGACGTCGCTCCGCCAAGGACTGGGGTCAGCATCTCGAAACCGGCCCGGGTTCGAGAACTCACCGTTTGACGATTACTTCAATTGGGGCGCCCCCATACGTGCGTTGCGCCCACTCTGCGATCAGGGGAGCTTCCCTCATAAGCTGCTGCATCTCCCACCGATCGTTTGACTGGCTTTCGACCGTGAACCTGTACTCGTAATTCACCACGCGTACACGCATTTCGGTCTGCCCTAAGCCGGTGCCCGTCCAGGGATGTTGTTCGACAATCCTCCAACCCTGGCCTGGCGATATCTGCCGCTCTGGTAGCCGTGGCCGCAGCAGCCGAAGCTGAATCGGCTGCGGCTGTAACCACTGCTCTCCGCTCTGCAGCTGTGTTCTTTGCTCCATTCGACTGACGCAGGTGCCGACGACCGCAGCCGGCAACACGAGGATCCAGCGAACCAGCGTTAACAGCCGGATGACCATCGTCATGTGCTCCTCCAGATACAGCAACCGGAAGAGCGCGGCTGCGACAAGACTCTCCCGTCCGGAGAGCTCGTAGCAGATGCCCTTCCGGATGCGGATTAGTGTTCGTCGTTTTATCGGGAGACCATCCGGTTCTCGGGGTTGTACCGGAACAGGAAGGTTCTCCCTTCTTCGCCCTCAAGGTAGAAGCTGTTCGCCTCCACCCTCATAAGGGCTCCTAGTTTGGGCAGCTTCACTCGTATTCGTCCACCGCCAGTTGCTGACGCCACAGCGTCAACCAGTTCTTGCGGGAATGCATACAGCATCACCCCGCCTTTGCCGTTGCCCCGAGACGAGACGTGATGCAGCGCCTCGGCCCAGGCAACGCGTTCCGGTTCAGGTTTGCTCTGTGCCCATGCGTACAAGTTCCGGGCCAAAGCGCCTGTTTCCCTTTTCGTGCGCTCGATGATTTCCTTCTCGCGCGCACGAGCAGCGGTGAGCTTCCTCTCCGCCTGCTTTTTTTCGTCTTCTGTTTCCACGTTCTCGACCGCTTTCTGGGCGGTGAGAACCTGAATTTGTGCTTCCGTGCGTCGTTTTGCCAACTGTCCCTGGATGGCGACATAGGCGCCGTACAGGATGTTGACCTCGCCGTACATCTCCTGCGTTGGGTTGTTTCCCACCAGCAGGCCACGAAACGACGAGAGGGAGAGTGGGGCCTCGAACAGCTCCTCAATCTCCTTGCGCAACACGTTGTAGAGCGCGCCGATCCGGTCCGTGGGCTGAACTTCCAGCCGCAGGGGAAGATCGGAGACTCTTTGCACGTTCTTCAGCAGCAGCCAGGGGCACATCGGCACCTGCTGCCGAATTTCGTTCAGCAATTTGGTGTCGGCCCGTACCCCATGCTTGAGCGAGTCCAGCTCTTTCTGGAGTTCGCCAACCAGCAGGTAAGCCAGGTCGTTTCGGCCGGCTGCATAGCAGCGGGTTTTCAGATCGGTTATGGTCCCGATCCGATTGCCGCGGGCATTGAGCGCGGCGAAGCCGCGATTGAACCAGGGCGAATGGACTTTCTTCGCCTTGATCTTGGTAACGACGTTTCGCTCCGGGAAGTTGAACCTCCAGGCGACAAACTTCGGGAAGCGGTTCGAATCGACGACCGCAACCGTGTCGAAATCGAAATCGCCTCCGTTACGTTTCGCCGTCACTGAGTGAAGCACATAGACGTGCTTCAGGCAGATTTGTTCAAGGGCAATTCGCTCCGAGACTTCCGGAGGAATTCCCTGGATGTTGCTCAGCTCCTGCGAGACCTTTTCAGGTGGCAGGTGGTGCATGGGCAACAGGTCTTCGGCCATGCGGATTGGATACCGCACTGAGAGACCGTATTGAGACTCGACCGTGGTAACAGCCTGATGCAGTGGCAGCCAGTCGGCTCCCGCATACAACTTGCCATCGTGATAGAGGAGGTATCCATCATCGGCCAGCGCGAACGCCGGCATGGTGAATCCACCACCGGTCAGGGTCTTGAACGCCCACTTCGCCAGCATCTTGTCGAGCTGGTAATGGACGTAAGGATGGCGTGAAATCTCGCCCGTGCTGTCGGCAAGCAGCAGGGCTTCAATCGCTCTCTGCTCGTCTTCGACTTGCCCGTCGTCCGGATCGAAGCTCTTGCCTCCGATCTTTTCGACCAGCGCATCGTGTCTCCCCTCGTTCCAGGCCTGTTTCAGCGCCCGGATCTCTCGAACCGCTTGCGGGAAGATCTCTTCCAGCAGCGCTTCCTTGGGAGCGTGTTCGATCAGCGTGTAACTGGAGGCGAACTCCAGCGGCCGGGAAATCTCGCGAACTCCCAGTGCCACACGAGAGCGCAACCGGATTCCACCAGAGGGAACGACCATTCCCCGGGGAAACGGTTTGATCGCGG
>PMWW01000139.1 GCA_003165795.1 Acidobacteriaceae bacterium | reverse complement strand
GACCTCAGCATTCAGACCTCAGCCCATCGGCATTCGGCGGTCAGCATTCCGCCGCCTTGTTTCCTTGGTCGACCTTAGTTCGGCGCCAGCTTCTTTTCCTGGTGGCACCTCGAGTTGTTATGCTTGCGGCTTTCTGTCCGCCGTCCCCCGGCTTTTAGAGACGGTGTCGCAAGTCCCGATTGCAATTTCATGGTGGACAAATCGCCGCGAAGGCAGTCCCAGTAGCCGCAAAGCGGCGGGATGACGTTAGCCGGGGGGCGTGAGCCCGGTTACGAAGGAAATTATTCTGGGCCGCAGAGCGGCGGCATGGTCGTGACGCGGTTTCTAATAGCGTTGCAATAATTTTAGTAGCGAGAGACCGGATTCGGCGTATGATCCAGCGCACGTTTCTGAAGGGAGCGCTGCATGGTAAATCGTAGAGGGTTCATGAAAGAGGTGAGCAAAGGTTTGCTGGCCGTTACCGGAAATGGGCTGGTACTGCCAAAACTGTTCGGGCAAGCGTTGGCGTTACCGCACCTGGATTATCCATCTGTTCTTTCGGCAGTGCCGAAAGGAACGCCCGTGACTGCCATGAGCAGGGTCAACCGCCTTAACGGCAAGCGGTATACGTATCTGGAGCCGGAACGTGGAAGACCGCCAAATTTTTGCGGCCCCGGCTGCAATCTCCCACTACGGATGGTCGTACCTCAACTATGCACAAAGCAACAACACGGCCTACACGCACGCCGCAACCTACACCCAGAACAACAACCACACGCTGACACTGACCCAGTGGCGAGCTTGTCTAACCGCACTTGGCGCGTTCCGCTCCAAACGTGTATGCCAGTTGCGACGAAATTATCCGCACCACCATCCTTGCGTTCGGGCATCGAAGATTACCCCAACCAGCCTCCGGGGCCGCCTCCGGGACCGGGGTTACCGCCGTACGATAACACGGGCGGTGATCTTGACCAGATGTCGGAAAACCTCGGAAACTGGTGGTTAGGGCGAACCGGCAGGGCTGGTTGGACTAGCGGACTTGCACTGGACGCGCTGGAAGCCAATTCAAATAATCCGAGTGGCTTCGACTTCACCTATGGCACATACATGAGCCAGCAGGGTGGGCTTTCCGATATGTGAACGACCTGACCAGCTTCCTGGATGATATCGAGAATCCGTTGCTGGATGGCAGCATTAGTATTACGGTCAACGGAAGCACCTACGCTCAGTTACAGAGTGAAGCGGACTGGTTTATGGCCGGGGCAGCCTCGCTCTCCTGGGGATGCGCGTGGGCAGAATTTCCGCCAGCCGATGTTGCTTGCGTCGCAGGGATTGCGCTAGGCACGGTAGGCGGCACACTGTGGATGCTGATGCATGGTGGGTTCATCAAGAACGGAGGTAACTAGCAATGGCATCGCGGGCGAACCTCCCCCGGCAGGGGAAGGTGGAAAACTGGCTGACAAAACGTGTTGTAACTCGTTGGGCGTTTTTCGGAGTATGGTCTCTGATGATTCTATTCATGACGACCACTCTTGAAAGCACCCACCACTCTCCACTGTTGACAGGGGTTGGTTTCGTTTTCGCCGTTGTAGGCTTTGCTTTTGGTATCTATGGGGTGGTTTACACGCTTGGGCGAAAAGATAAACAACCTAACTGACTTGGATTCCGGCCCATCTCCCAAAAGAAGCCGGGCACCGCAGCCCGGTTGAGCGCGGCTCAAGGGGCGTTGCTGCTAGACCTTAGCCAGCCGTTTTTTGAAATAAAACGATTGATCGCGCGAAAAACAATAATCAAAAGGTACTGAGTACCAGCATAGCCGTCAGCGTTGCCGAGATAGGCTCGGCTATCCCCCTCTTAAAAATCTGCAAAGTATTCAAAACACTGAGCCCAAATAGGAAAAGTATTCAATCGACGGGGCTTATAGGCAAAGTATTCAAAATACTGCAGTTAGGCAGGAGCTAGGCTTGGCAGCGACAAGGCCGCTTGCTAAGTCATTGAAAATAATAGAAGGAAAATTTCGAAAACGAAAGACTTCTCGCGGATCCTGCCAAATCGCCCGAACCAGCCCATTGGGAACACTGTCCCCAACCTACTTAGTGTCTCGGGCAGACTTCCGGCTCACAAGGGAAATCGAACCTGTCTCCGTTACGAAGGTGCTATAAGGGTTTTAATTTGGAACTGATCCAAGCACCTCCGACATCTGTGTTCCATGCCGGCGAAAGGATGGAATGGGTTCCTCAATCCTGGAAGACTGAACCTTTTCCGACCGGGTATCTCAATAAAACATCATGTCCACTCCTATCGAGGATTACGCTCTCATTGGCGACTGCGAAACCGCTGCGCTGGTCAGCCGCAACGGTTCCATCGACTGGCTGTGTCTACCGCATTTTGCTTCCCCAGCATGTTTCGCTTCTATGTTGGGAACCGGCGACAACGGGCATTGGTCGATCGCGCCGAAGATCGAGGCTCGCTGTACTCGACGTTATCTCGACCACACGCTGGTATTGGAAACCACTTTCGAGAGCGATGACGGCTCGGCGCTTCTCCTCGACTTCATGCCGATCCGCGGCGGGAACGCTCACCTCGTCCGCATCGTTCGCGGGATTCGCGGCAATGTTCCCATGTGCATGGAAATGGCTCTGCGCTTCGACTATGGCCGATCAGTTCCCTGGGTAACTCGCATAGAGGACGACGCGCTTAGAGCCATTGCCGGGCCCGATATGACAGTGCTGCGCACCAGCGCTCCGCTGCGCGGGGAGAACCTGAAAACGCTCAGCGAATTCACCGTTGCCGAGGGCGAGTCAGTGCATTTCGTGCTAAGTTATGGGCCTTCCTACGACGAGCTTCCTCCGCCCGCCGATCCCGAACAAGCCTTGTGCGAGACGGTGAACTTTTGGCAGGAATGGGCCAGCCGAGCCAAACTGAACGGCGAATACACGGATGCAGTCGAGCGATCGCTGATCACATTGAAGGCGCTGACCTATCGGCACACCGGAGGCATCGTCGCCGCACCGACCACTTCATTGCCCGAACAATTGGGCGGCCAACGCAACTGGGATTACCGCTACTGCTGGCTGCGCGATGCCACCTTCACCTTGCTGGCCTTAATGAATGCCGGCTATTTCGAAGAGGCCCAGGCTTGGCACGATTGGCTACTGCGGGCCGTAGCCGGTAGTCCCGATCAGGTGCAGATCATGTATGGGATTCATGGCGAGCGAAACTTGCTGGAGTGGGAAGTCCAGTGGCTTTCCGGATACGAAAACTCCAAGCCAGTTCGCGTCGGCAACGCCGCTTCCGAACAACTCCAGTTGGATGTTTACGGCGAGGTAGCCGACGCGATGCTACACGCCCACCTGGGTGGCATTCCTCGCAACGAAATCGATGTGGCCTTGCACATCGCGTTGAATGAGCACCTGGCCACGATTTGGCAGCAGCCGGACCAGGGAATCTGGGAAGTGCGTGGCGAACCCCAGCACTTTACTTATTCGAAGATCATGGCTTGGGTGGCCTTCGATCGTGCTGTCAAAACCATGGAGAAATTCGGTGTACAGGGTCAGGTGGAACGTTGGCGCGATCTGCGCGATACCATCCATCGCGAGGTGTGTCAGAAGGCTTATAACTCCGAAGTCGGCAGCTTCACCCAGGCCTATGGTTCCAACCAACTCGACGCTTCGCTGTTGCTGATTCCGCAAGTTGGCTTCCTCCCCTGCACCGATCCACGGGTCCGCGGCACGATTGAAGCAATCGAAAAAAAATTGATGTACAACGGATTCGTTCTGCGCTACCGGACCGAGAACGTGGACGACGGCCTCCCCGCGGGGGAAGGCGCTTTCCTGGCCTGCAGCTTCTGGATGGTAACTGCGCTGCGCATGTTGGGCCGCGTCGAGGATGCCCGGGGATTGTTTGAACGCCTTTTGAGCTTGCGTAACGATGTGGGTTTGCTGGCCGAGGAGTACGATCCCAGGGCCATGCGGCAGATGGGAAATTTTCCGCAAGCCCTATCTCACATTTCGTTGATCAATGCCGCCTTCGAGTTCACCCGGGCCAGCAGCCCAGGGCAACAGCGCGCGGAATCGTCGCCTGCGACACCGGGGGCCCCGAAAAAACCGCGTGAGACAGCTTGACGGGTAAGCGAGTCGCTTCTTAAGGTGTGGGGAAGGGGCGCAGCTTCAGCTGTACGGTATAAGGCCTTATTCTTGTCATCACGAGCCGGGCCCCAGCCCGACGAGGGACCTGCCTTTCGATCTTTTCCGCAGCCTGTAAAGACGTGCCCCGATACAAACCGACTTGTGGGATGGCTGATCGCTTGTAGTTATTGCGCTGCCACCCCGGCGGGCTGTGCGTTACGCCGCGGCCGCCGGTTGGCTTGCAATATCTTCTTGCGCAGTCGCAGCATGGTCGGGGTCACCTCGACCAGTTCGTCGTCGGCAATGAACTCAATCGCCTGCTCCAGGTTCAGATTCTTGAACGGCACCAGGCGGATCGCCTCGTCCGCAGTGGAGGCGCGCATGTTGGTCAGCTTCTTTTCGCGCACCACGTTGACGTCGAGATCGTTGTCACGCGAATTCTCGCCGATCACCATGCCTTCGTACACATCCACGCCCGGAGCGACAAACAGCTCGCCACGCTCCTGCAGTCCCCAAAGCGCGTAGGCGGTAGTCAATCCGGCACGGTCGGCCACCAGCGCCCCGGTCACACGATGTGGTATATCGCCCTGCCACTCGGTATAGCCGTCGAACAACGAATTCATCACGATGGTCCCACGCGTGTCGGTGAGCAACTCGCTGCGCAGCCCGATCAGCCCGCGGCTGGGGATAACGAATTCTATGCGCACCCGGCCGTAGCCGTGGTTGTGCATCTTCTGCATGTGCGCCTTGCGTGAGCCCAGCTTCTCGATGACCACGCCCACGAACGACTCGGGAATGTCGATGGTCAGGCGCTCAATAGGCTCCATCAGCTTGCCGTCGATGTGCTTGGTCACAATCTCCGGCTTGCCGACCGCCAACTCATAGCCCTCGCGCCGCATCATTTCAATCAGAATGGCCAGTTGCAATTCGCCGCGTCCCATCACCCGAAACGAGTCGGTATTGTCGGCTTCTTCCACGCGCAACGAAACATTCGTGAGCAACTCTTTCTGCAGCCGCTCACGCAAATTGCGCGAGGTAACGTATTGTCCTTCGCGTCCCGAGAACGGCGAGGTGTTGACCATGAACTGCATGGCGATGGTCGGCTCGTCGATAGTAATGACGGGGAGCGGCGCGGGATTCTCCACGTCGGTAATGGTCTCGCCAATGTTGATGCCGGTAACGCCGGCGACGGCTACGATGTCGCCCAACTCAGTGGTTACGATGTCGGTGCGCTTCAATCCAGAGAACGAGAACAGCTTGGTGATCCTGATTTTCTCTATCGAACCATCGCGCTTGGCGATGGCCACGTCTTCGCCGGTGCGCAGCGTGCCGTTAAACACGCGCGCGATGGCAAGGCGTCCCAGGTAGTCGCTGTAATCGAGATTGGCCACCATGATCTGCAACGGCCCATCGGCGTCGCCTCGGGGCACGGGAATGGTGTCGACGATGGCGTCGAATAGCGGGCGCAGATTCTCGCCGGGCTGGTCCAGATCAGTCGTCGCCGTCCCCAACTTGGCGTTGGTGTAGAGCACGGGAAAGTCAAGCTGATCTTCTCCGGCATCAAGGTCGATAAACAGGTCGTAAACCTCGTTGAGCACTTCCTGCGCGCGCGCATCGGGACGATCAATTTTATTGATAACGAGAATTGGCGGCAGCTTGGCTTCCAGCGCCTTGCTCAGCACGTAACGGGTCTGCGGCAGCGGACCTTCGCTGGCATCCACCAGCAGCATTACGCCGTCCACCATCTCCAGCGCGCGCTCCACCTCGCCGCCGAAATCGCTGTGGCCGGGCGTGTCAACGATATTGATCTTGACCTCAGCCGGGTGACCGGAGCCGGGCGCGGGATGATAGAAGACGGACGTATTCTTGGCCAGGATGGTGATGCCGCGCTCGCGCTCCAGTTCGTTGGAATCCATCACCCGCTCGACGTGCGTCTCGTTGGCGCGGAAGGTGCCGCTCTGGTTCAGCATGGCGTCGACAAGGGTAGTCTTGCCATGGTCAACGTGGGCGATGATGGCGATATTGCGAATGCTCGTGCTCAAAACTGTCCTTTCCAGCTTGCGGAAAACTCTAGGGAAACCGCCTTCGATCAGCGAAACGGAGGGAGTCGGGACCGGAATAACTAGTTTACAATACGAGGCTCGGTAAAATGTGCTCTTGCGCTCCAGCAGTGACTTGTCCTTTCAGACATTCCTATTTTTTCCTGCGGAGGCTGGAGTACCCAGCCGGATCCTTTCTTCAAACGGGCGCACCCTCCTTCCACCTCTTTTGCGAAGGGCTAGGAGAGAGAACAACTCCCTCACCCAGCCCGACTTGCTCCCCCATTTAATATGTTGGCAAGACTGGCAATTCTCAGGGGACAGAATGCGCTACTTGTTATGGATCGCTTTAGCGGTCTCTATCTGCGTGCTCGCGGGTAAGGGGTGGGCTCAAACCAGCAGCACTCCGGCTGAATCTTCGTCCACGTTTTCTACCACGCCGGCCGACCTTCCCGACGACCAGGCTTTCTCTCAATATCAGCGCGTAACCAAGGGCATCAAGCCGCCCAAGGCCATCTCGGCTCCCGATCCCAAGTTTCCTGACTTACCGGCCGACGCGGAAGACCATGGCACGGTCGTGATGCTGATTGGTATAAGCGCTAAGGGGCGAGTCGAAGTTGTTCGCGTGCTGCGCAGCGACGAGCAGGCTTTCGAGAAGAGCGCGGTTACAACGGTGAAGAAGTGGAAGTTCAAGCCCGCCGAGAAAGACGGCCACGCGCTGCCGGTGCAGATCACCGTGGAGATGAAGTTCCAGAAGTAGTGCAACAGTCAATTGCTAGTTGTCAGTAGCCATAAGGCAGTCGCTTACGAAATTCTGATTAAGTCTGATTTCTTGAAGGGGACGGCCTTGAGGCCGTCCGTAAGCGCCGCAGAATCACTTCGGCTTCAGCCGCTGAGGGAATTGCTGTGACTTGATCAGAGTCCCCCTAACGGTCTACCCAGTGCGAAATCGGCTTAGTGAGCCGGCTCGGCTGTCTCGCTAAACCGGCTCCGCAGCTCCTCGTACGTCTTACTAATAAGACGTCTTACTAGTAAGATTTGTGGCCTGCGTCTTACTAGTAAGACGTACGAGGCCAGGAAGCGAAAGGCGAACCGCAGATCCCTCCGCTGCGCCAGATGGAAGAAGAGGTCATCTTTCCCGCGATTCGGAGCGCGTTACCGGAAAGCACGCGCGAAGAGATGTTGCGCGAGATGCAGGGTCGCAGGAAGCAGGGGTCAGGAATCGGGAATTAGCGGCCAACTTTTGTAAAATCTCGACCCATCAATCTGTTAACCTCTCGGAAACGTATTAACCTATGAAACCGGACGACAAGAGCCAGTTGGGCCGTGGTGACGCGGGGGACGAAATGCGGTTGGTGGCGCGCATCCGCGCCGGCGATCAGCAGGCTATGTCCGAGCTCTACGACCGGTATGGCAAGGTGGTTTACGCCGTCGCCTTGCGAGTTCTGCAGGACGCGGCGGGCGCTGAGGATGTGCTGCAGGACGTGTTTCTGCAGCTTTGGCGTAATCCCGATGCCTTTGACGCCAGCCGTGGCAGTCTGGCGGCGTGGCTGGCGGTCATCTCGCGGCATCGTTCGATTGACCGCTTGCGCAAACGGCGTCCGGAGACCGACATTGAAAATTGCGTTATCGCCAGCAGTCCCGAGCTGCGGGACGAAACCGAGCGGGCACTGGTGATCGAGAAAATACGAGTGGTGCTGGCAGAGATGAATCCTGACCAGCGCAAGGTGTTGGAGTTAGCATTCTTTGAGGGGCTGACCCATACGGAAATCGCCGCGAAGACAGGCGAGCCGCTGGGCACGGTCAAGACCAGAATCCGCAGTGGGCTGCAGCTGTTGCGCGCCAAGTTTGCGGGATGAAGTGGATGTGCGATCAGATGGATGTTGCGATCGGGTAGTGGTTGCGATCGGGTAGAGCGGGCCTTCAGGCCCGCGTCCAACCCTGTTTTGTTTATAAGGGGGCTTTAGCCCCGGCCGTACGTGAAGTTAACTTCTTGAGTAGCTTGTGAAGACACACGAACAATTCGCTGACGATCTGGCGCTCTTCGCGCTTGACGAGCTGACCGGCAGCGACCGCCAGGAACTGGAAACTCACCTGGAGACTTGTGCTGCCTGCCGGCGCGAATTGCAGACGCTGCGCGGCGATCTCGGACTGCTAGGATTGACTACCAGCGGCCCTCAGCCTCCGGCGCGCAGCAAGGAGCGGCTGGTGCGGGCGATTTCCGCCGAGCCCCGCGGCGTGTCCCTGCCGGAAGCTTCTCCGGAGCCTCGGCGAAACATGTGGTGGGCGTGGGTTCCGGCATTTGCGGCAGTGGCGTTGTTGTTCGTGGTGACCAACCTGTGGCGTAGCAACGGCCGCATGAAAGATCAGTTGGCCGAGCTGGGCAATCGCAATCAGGACCAAACGGTGCAGCTCGATCGCATGAACCAAGAGCTACGACTGCTGACCTCGCCCGACGCGGTACACGTTTCGCTCAATCCGCAAAAGGCGCCAAAACAGCCGAGCGGCACGGCCATCTTCAGCCCGTCACAGAAGCGCATGATGTTCATGGCCAGCAATCTGGCTCCGGTGCCCGAGGGCAAGGCGTATGAGCTGTGGATCATCCCCACCCAGGGCGCACCAATCGCGGTCGGCGTCTTCAAACCTGACGATCATGGCAATGCCGTGATGATGGACCACAAGATGCCGGAAGGCGTCGAAGCCAAAGCTTTCGCCATCACGGTAGAGAAGGAAGAAGGCTCCGACAAGCCTACCTCGCCGATTGTGATTATGGGTGCGGGAGAGTAACAGGGAATCGGCGAGTTTACGACCCTCGACAATTTCGACGGCGATTTGCACAGCGTGCCCACAGCGTTTCCTCGGTTATCTGTAGCGCCGAATAGCTGAGCTCTGGCAAATGGCGACCGTCTCCTGCAAACTGGGACGATGGCCAACCCAGGGGATTTTGCGTATACCGTCAAGGAGCAGGCTGACATCGTCCGCATCGTGGGCGAGTACGTTAAGCTGCGCAAAAGCGGCGCGCAAAACTTCCAGGGCCTGTGTCCCTTCCACCAGGAAAAAACGCCATCGTTCTCCGTTCACGCCACGCGGCAGTTTTTCCACTGCTTCGGCTGCGGGACATCGGGAGACGTTTTCGCCTTCGTGCAGAAGATCGAGAACATCACTTTTCCCGAAGCTGTGCGGCTGGTAGCGGAGAAGCTGAAGATTCCCCTGCCGAAGATGAGCTACTCCTCGCCTGAGGAAGCACGTGACGCCAAAATGCGCGGCGGGCTGATCGAAATCCACGAGCGCGCCTGCAACTTTTTTCAGGAGCAGTTGCGCCGGCCCGAAGCGGCCCACGCCCGCGAATATCTGGCCTCGCGCGGCCTGACGCCAGAAAACCTGGCCGAATTTCGCATCGGCTATGCTCCGGATTCGGGCTTCGTGCTGCGCGATTCGCTGCGCAATCAATACGACGAAGAGCTGTTGCGCGAGTCGGGATTGTTCTCGTGGAAAGAGAAGAACCAGTTGTCAGAGGCCAGTGGCCAGTTGTCAGAAAAAAATGTCCCACCAGCGTCCGCACCGGACGAGGCGCAAAGTAGACCGAACACTGACAACCGGCAACTGACAACTGTTTATTCCAGATTCCGCAATCGGGTGATGTTTCCCATCGCCAATGAGTCGGGCAAAGTGATCGCCTTCACCGGCCGCACACTGTCCACCGACGAGAAGGCCGGTCCCAAATATCTGAACTCGCCGGAGACGCCGATCTACTCCAAGTCGCGCGTGTTGTTCAATCTCGACAAAGCGAAAGAAGCGATCCGCAAACTGGAGTACGCCATCCTGGTCGAGGGCCAGATGGACTGCATCTCGGTTTTTCTGCGCGGGATTCAGAACGTGATCGCCACCAGCGGGACCGCTTTTACCGAGCAGCAAGTGGCAATTCTGAAGAGGCACACATCGAACGTGATCGTGAACTTCGATCCCGATACGGCGGGGGCGGCCGCGGCCGAACGCTCCTTGGCGCTGCTGGTCAGCGAGGATTTCCAGATCAAAGTCCTGACCCTGGAGAGCGGATTCGATCCTGATCTGTATATCCGGCGCAAGGGTGCGGCGGCCTATACCGACGCGCTGGGGCATTCGCAAAAGTATTTCGACTACCTCATCGAACGCGCGCGCACGCTCTTCCCATCCCGCACGCCCGAGGGCAAAGTGAAGGCCTTGAACTACCTGCTGCCGCACATTCAGCGCGTCCCCAGCCGCATTGTTCGCGATGAATTGGCCAACGAGATTTCGCATCGCCTGGGGATCGATTCCGCCGTGCTGCGGCAGGAGCTGCGTCATGCTGCGGGATCACGCTCGGCGTCGCGGGTGAGTGCGGCAACCGGCGGCGGCTTGACCGATGGCGAGCGGGTGCTGATCCGGGCGCTGGCCAGCCAGGAACTGCTGCACAGCCCACAGAGCAATCGCGAAGGACAAGACCCGGACTTCGAGCCGGCGCGGCAAGTTCACTTCGCGCTGACTCGCGAGCGACTGCACGCCGGATCTTCGGCCGAGGGGCTGATCGATACGCTACTGCTAGCTCACGAACAAGGGCTGGACCCGATGTCCCTGCCGCTGGAAGAAGCCGATCGCAATTTGTTGGCAGCGGTTCTTATGGATGAACACGAGGAGTTGACGCCGGAGTTGCTGGAGAACTCGATTCGCTCGCTGCGACGCCGCGTTCTGCGGCGCCAGATGGACGACTTGCAGCATCAACTCAAAGAGGCCGAGCAGCGACAGGACTCGACTTCGGCAGCGAGACTACTGCAGGAGCGAGTCAAAGTTCGGCGTGCCATGACAGCCCTGGGTGAAAGCGCCTGAACGACGCGGCGTCAGTGGGGTCGGACAACAAACCGAGCCAGTCGCGTCAGATGCAATGACGTGCCAGTCTGCGATTGAAGATCAAACCAGTCTCGGGTTTCCCCAATGCCGCCCCGCGGCGGGCGACGTACTTCGCCCGGGGGCGATGCCGGGCGCTGGCGCCTCGCTCTTCATGTTCTTGGGCTCGTGCACGTGGCTGCCAAATATGGATTGCGTAATCCGCCTCTGATCGCCCCGGTAGTGCTGCCACAGCATTCCCGTATCTCTCCCCGTTCTTGCTTCCGTGAATGCCGCCAGTTCCGGGGCGACCGCCAGCATCTGGAGGATCTGCTCCAGAGAGTGTGCATGGGTTCGTTGTCCGGTCGCGCCTTGGACAGTGCGACATCCCTCATAGGGCCGTGGTTGTTGGGTGTGCACTCGCTTCTGCCGGCAACGGTTGGCCGGTCGAAATCCTCGATTACAGACTTGGCCCTTTTTACTTTCCGGTAATGGTATGGGCCCCGGATTGGCACAGTCAACGTTCTTGTCGCATAGATTATTGACCCTAGTCACCGCGAAGCCGTAACGAAAGGGCCATGATCGTTGCTGGAGCAAGTCGGAACTGTGGTAGGTAGCTTCACATCACGAAATCTTAAGGCCGGCGGATGTTACCCATCTGTCCTGGCAGAGGGAATGGGGGAAAAATGAAAACGAACCGCTGGAAGAACCACCCAAGCGGAATCCTCGCGATAGCGGTGGCCAGCATTGTCCTGCTGCTTTGCAGTAGGCCACTATGGGCCCAGAACCTGGGATGGGAAGGCGAGACGGGAGTATTTGTAACTCCGCTGGCTTACACCGCAGGAGCCGAAGGAAAGATTGCCGAGCCGGTGATCGGGTTTCACTTCCTTGATGCCGGCCCGGTCATTGGACAGTTCTATGAGGCGTCTATCACGGTCGGACTGGGCAAGCGTTTCGAGGTGGGATACACCAGCGACATGCACGCACAAGGTGGCAATGCCGAACTGAGCCCGCTGTGGCAAAACGGCTTTAATATTTTTCATGGCAAAGCTGTTCTCATCCCCGAGAACTACAAGAAGCAGGCTTGGATGCCGGCAATCTCGGTGGGGTTTATGGCACGCACCCAAGTTCACAACGTAGGCGGCGCCATAATGAATCAGGACACGGCCAACGGAGACGTCTACTTGGTAGGTACTAAGACCATTACGCAGACCAAGCCGATTCCCATCGTGCTCAGCGCTGGGGTGCGGGGCACCGATGCCGAACTCTGGGGCATGGCGGGCAACGCTCCCAACTGGCAAGCCAAAGGGTTTGGCGCCATGGCCTTCGTCTTCAAGGCCCCCAAGGCAAGCCAGATCATCTTGGGCTTTGAGCTGTCGCAGCAGCCGCTGCATCCGCAGTACCTGCCGACCGCAAACATTCCGACAACCCTGGTATACGTGGTACGGTTCGTGCCGACACCAAAGCAAAAGCTGAACGTCGATTTCGGGATTGCGCAAGTGGCCGGTCAGATTTCTCCCGGAGTGAATCTGCAAGCGCGATCGCAGGTGGGCGTGCAGGTTTCGTACGGATTCTAGGTTAGGGAGGCCCTGAAAGACCCGCATTCTGGGTTGCCGGGGCTGAATCCCCGAAGTATATACAACAGCCTAGAAGCGGCCTGAAGGCTGGCGCTACCCGAACATTGACTTGATCGGAGTTTTCTTAGATTTGGAGGCGAGGCCGGTAGCCGTTAATGAGTGGGAAGAGGACTGCTGGCAACCGCTCGCAGAATATCGTCGTCGTGGGTTGCGGCGATCTCGTGGCCGGGAGGAACGACTAAAAAATCGGAATGCCAGTCACCGGCGAGGAGCCGGCGAAAGAGTGTAAGGTCTCCGGGAAATTCTTCGTAGCTCCAGTTCCGCTCCTTGGCTTCCGCCTGAGCTTGTTGCGCACAGCGGTCGTCGAATTCCGATCCGGTGCGGATGTAGGTGAGCTTGCGATAGGAGGTGCGATAGCGGGTGGCTTCTTCATAGAGGTACTGGCCGGCATCCTCGCCATATCGAGCAATCAGGGCATCGCGATCCTGACTCAGCCCGTTGGCGCCTAGCTGATCGTGCATTTCGCGGCCCCGCTCCACCCAAGCCACGGAGCCAAAGTACACACCAATATTTGCCTTGAAGTATTCGCTATATTTTTCGCGGCTGCCCATCAGCAGAGTGATGCAGTCGTGGGCGCGAGGAAGAACCAGCGGGATGCCCGGCGCTTTGAGTCCGGCGAGGCCCATGCCGCACAGAGCGTAGCCCAGCACGATGGCGTCATAGTCGGAAATATTGGTGGCATCGATTTCCTGCTGCAGTCGCTGGCGCATGGATTTTGCGCCGGTGTCGTGCAGGCCGGCAGGCAGGAATTTGGCATCGATCAGATGCGGAGAGCGGACGATGGCATCGCTCAGTTCGCGTAACAGTAGTCCGCAACCGATCAGCAGGAGTCGCATATTCAGACAGTGGCCGCCGGGCGTTCCACCATAGGTTTGCGGCTGGCGATAACTTCAGCGTCCGGAAATGCCATGCATTCGACAAACCGGTCCTGAAAGTGAGGATCGGAAGCCAACCCTACATGCTCGATGAGATTGAGTACCGAAAAGTCTTCCACGCCGATGAAAAGCTTGGCTCCGCGCAAGGCGGTGTTGCCGGAGGCAACGAGGTGATCGGCGGAGGTTTCGAGAAGGCCAATCCGGACCGCGCTTTCGGCGCGGACATAGTTGCCGAACGCTCCCGCCAGATAGACCTGCTTAACGTCGTCGATGGTGGCGCCCCAGCGATCAAGCAGGATGCGTAAGCCGGAGGCGATGGCTCCTTTGGCCAATTGCAATTCGCGCCCGTCAGCCTGCCAAATCTTGATGGTGCCGCCGACGGTAAACTCCTTTGAGCCGGTGGTGAACCGGCCACTGGTCCCGATGATGCCGGCGTCGAGTCCGGCGGCAATGGCGTCGACCAGTCCGCTGCCACAAATGCCGCGAGGCTCTACGTCGCCAATCACGGTGCATTCCATTTCGTTATGGTTCAGGAAGACTCGAGAAATCGCTCCGGTGGCGGCCCGCATGCCCATCTTGATGGAGCCCGCTTCAAAGGCGCTGCCAGCGGCTGTTGAAGCGCACAGAACCTTGTCGCGATTTCCCAGCGAGATCTCTCCATTGGTACCTAAATCGATCAGGGCCCGCAATTCAGTGCCGGTATGCAGACCGACGGCGACGATGCCAGCTAGAATGTCCGATCCGACGAATCCTCCAATGCAGGGCAGGAAACGGACAATCGCGGAAGCAGGCAGCCGCCAACCCAAGTCTTTGGCCACGAACTGTTGCTCACCCAGATTGGGCGAGGCAAACGGCACATGGGTAAGCGGCTCGGTATCGAGCCCGCAAAACAGGTGATGCATTACGGTATTGCCGACCAGCACAACTTCAACGATTTCCTCTTCCCGGCCGGAGGCGACGTCGTGGATCATGGTTCCGAGGAAATCCCGGATCAGGACAGTGAGGTCATTGCTGTCTTGCGCGAAGCGGACCCGGCTCATCACATCGGCCCCCTGGATGGTCTGGGGATTGAGCCCTGTGCGCAGGCCAAGCAGCTTGCCGCTCGCAAGGTCCAGCAATTGAGCAACAACGGTGGTAGTACCGAGGTCGATGGCCACGACAAGTCCAGTGCGGCGGGTTCGGGCCAGTTGGGTATCGTCGGTCAATACCGGCATGGTCCACTGCTCGACCTTCAGCTTCAAAGGCGATTCTGCGTGGGCGCGACAGGCCAGCCGCCAGCCATCAGCAAGTTCTTGCTTGGACAGCACAGACTGATCCTCCGGCGACACGTCGATGGAGCCCTCGATGACTTGCACCCGGCATCCGCCGCAGGTGCCTAACCCGCCGCAAGGAAATTCCATGCCGCGAGTCATCAGCACGTTGTCCAGAACTGTTCCACGATCTACTTCAAGGACTGCGCCAAGGGGAACTAATTCGATGCGCACCTTGGCTGGGTTACCGCTTCCGTTGTCGGACATAGTTAATGAACCGCCTAATTTCAAAGTCTAAAGAAGTTATGAACAATATTCTGTGACCGGGCTCACGATTCCACTTTTTTAATTCGGCTCAACCCAAACCAAGGCCGTCGCAACCAATGACTCCCTCAGTATTTTTTCTGCCCGAGAGTCGGCAGTTGCGGCTTATTAAGACGTGGTGGGCCGCAAGCTGGGCCAGCTAGCTGCAATCAATAAAAAAGCAGCAAGTGTGAGCCGATCTGGGCACACCTGCTGCTTTTGTGATTACGAGAAAACATCGTTATTCAAGACAGCAAGTCATTGGAGATTGGCCTGATGTATCTTAGGGAACCGCCGCCTCCGGCCAACCAGCCGAAGGCGGCATGGTTCCACTAGACCTAACAACGCCTACTTCGCTGCGCCGACCGCAACCTTCATGCCATAGGACTCAGGCTCGTACAGATGACCCATGGTACTAGTGATTTCCTCGGCTAGCTCATTCTCGTCCTTCGGCAGAGCTGCGAACTCTTTGTGCAGCTTTTCGAGCCACTGGAGTTCCTTCTTGCCTTTGGTGAGCTGTTTGCTGTCGACAGCAGTCTGAATGATGTCGATGGCAGCCTGACCGGCAGCCACCGTGCGAGCGTAGTCGGTCTCCTGCGCGACGATCGCCTTGCCGATGGCGAAGACGGATTCGGGCGTCAGGATAGCGCCGATTGCGCTGTTGTTCTTGTCTGACTCAACCATCCAGGACTGGAGGATATGGCCCTGTTTGTGAGAGTTGGCGATGTTCATCAGCCGTACGTCATAGGCCAACAACTCGGTGTAGGCCTCGGGAGCATTGCCGGACAGCAGACGGATGTTCTGCACCGACTCGTTGCTCCACAGATCGCACATGGAGGCGGAGATATTGCCCACATGGCTGAAGTGTGCACAGGTAGCGGACTTGCCTTCCTGCGAGATCGGAATGCCGCTGACGGCCTTCACGATCGGGTTTTCGTAGCCGCAGTCTTTCGACGGACCCTTGGCGCCGTTCTCAACGGCCTTCAGGGTGCGTGCGCCAGCCATGGCACGATCAACGGCTGCGAAGACATCGGGCAGCAGCTTCTGGTATGCCAGCACCATGGAGGTGTTGGCGAATCCGCAGGCGGTATCGCCGGCGGGGACGGTATGGCCGCTCTTCTCGCACTTGTCGACGATCTGGCTCCACAGCCAATTCATATCACGGCAGGAGAGAACAGCAATTCCGAACACGGTCGCGCGAACGTCGCCGTACATCAGGCCTTCGTCGTGGATCTCTTTGCCACCGATGGACTCGATGGACATGAGGTCGGCGCCGGCCGCAATGCACAGATCGAAGGAGCGGTTCAGCTGATCCCACAACTCGCCATGACGCATAACCGGCTTTACGCCCTTAACTCCAGCCGGGCCGCGAATGTCAGCAGGGGTGCAGCGAATAGCGCTCTTCAAACCATACTTCTCGTAGTTTTCCTTCACGTGCCGTTCCAGCAGAGCGGTGATTTCAGCGCCCCACTCGGGTTTTTGGGTCTGCTGCGGCAGTTGTTCGAATTCCAGAACGATGCCGGGGACATTCATGGCCACGGCACGCTTAAAGATGTTGGTGGCCATTTCTTCGTAGTGGGCCACCACTTCAGGCCAGGTGGAACTATCGATATTCATTGTGGGGAGAGTGAAGTTAACTTCCGGAAATACCGTTCCACCTCCGATAACTAAGCCAGTACCGCATGTCACGGGCTTGGGAGCAGTTCCAAAGATCAGATCCTGCGGACTAGAGACGGCCATGGTACGAAAAATCGTTGCTTTGCTCATTTCGCCCCCTTTGCGAGTCCAGCCAAAGTCTTCTCGCCCTTCTCCGCAAACTGCTTGTTGCCGGCCGCGATTTCCTTGGCCAGAACTGCCGCGCCAGAAGCGCTGTCGCTGAAAGCGTCGGCGCCGATCTGGTGGCAATAGGCCAGGCTGATGGGAGCGCCACCGACCATTACCTTCACCTTATCGCGCAGGCCGGCGGCCTTGAGCGCTTCGATGGTGGTCAGCATCTTCGGCATGGTGACGGTTAACATGGCAGACATCGCCACAAAGTTACAGTTCTGGGATTTTACGGTTTCAACAAACGCTTCAGGTTTCACGTCAGCGCCGAGATCGAAAACTTCGAATCCAGCGCCTTCTAACATTGCTGCCACCAGGTTCTTGCCGATATCATGCAGGTCGCCCTGGACCGATCCGATCGCAACACGACCGGTGGGCTGAATGCC
>PMWW01000174.1 GCA_003165795.1 Acidobacteriaceae bacterium | reverse complement strand
CTGCCTGAGTTGCCCGATGCGGAAGTGATCGAGCATCTCACCCAGGTAAAAGGCATAGGGGTGTGGACGGCGCAGATGTTTCTTATGTTCACTTTGAAACGTGAGAACGTGCTGCCGACGGGCGATTTCGGCGTTCGCATGGCGATGTACAAACACTATCTCGACGTGCAGCGCTCAAAAATCGCGAAGAAGTCCGCAACGGCCAAGAAAGGCCGCAAAAAGAAGATCAAGCTGCCCACTCCAGAGCAGATGGAGAGGATCGCGAAGCGNNGGACACGACCGCGGCGCCAAGGTGATTGCGCGCGCGTTGCGCGATGCCGGCATGGAAGTGATTTACACCGGGCTGCGGCAGACGCCGGAGATGATTGTCAGCGCGGCGTTGCAGGAAGACGTGCAGGTGATCGGGTTGTCGATTCTCTCTGGCGCGCATAATGCCATCGTTCCGCGCGTGATGGACCTGCTCAAGCAGAACAAGATGGATGACGTTCTGGTTCTTGTGGGCGGTATTATTCCCGATCAGGATATCGATGCCTTGAAGAAACGCGGCGTGGCGGCGATCTTCCAGCCGGGCACGGCCATGGATGACATCGTGAAGTTCATCCGCGCCAATGTGAAGGGCGCGGGCGTGCTGGGATGATTGAGCCATTGGGCAATGGGGTGATTTTCTGATTTAGCAGCCCAAGGTTTTCAATCGCCAAATGACCCGATCGCCCGGTCACTCAATTCTCCTACATGGCCACTCCAAATCTCACCAGCATCCGGCAGCAACTTGAGCGCATCGTTGGTCCTGCGCCGTGGTATTGGAAGACCTTTCCTGAATTTAATTCAGCCATGGGGCAGCGGTTTGTTTGGACCCATCATGGCGATCAAGGACCGGTGGGATATGTGGTCTCGCTGGCGCCGGAGCAGGAACCGGAGAAGCCTCGGCTGGCATTGAACACCTACTGCCGTCCATTTCTGGTGTCTCCGCAGCGGCTTGGGATCTGGTGTCCGGAGGGACGCAACATTCGTTTGGCCTGTTTCGATCCAGATCAGCTCGAGGCGTTCGACCTGGCTGAGGTTGCAGGATGGTTCAAGCAATCTTCCGACCGCATCTATGCAAAGATCCCGCCGGTTGTGGACTTTGAGGTGCCGCTCACGCTGGGGTCGGGCATGCACAAGATCGATGTTCCTGCGGAAATGGCGGCGGTGGATGAGTTGATCGTGCCCACCAGCTACAAGGCGATGTCGAATGACGATCCGGCATTCGCGCTATTTGTTTTTTATCTGCAGGCGGGGCTGGTCGAAGTGCTGCCGCAGAAGTGGTTCACCGCCTCGCAGTATCAGGTGGGCAAGCAATGGATCTCACGCGCGGGGCGCGATAAGGAATCGCATCGCATCTTCGGGGAATGTTTTGGGGCGGGAACGTTTCTGCTGGAAGAAGATGGCTGCCGGCTGGCGGAGTGGATAGACAGAAGAGTTTAGGTCTTCGGTGTCGGGCCCCCCGAGCCTAAAGGCTTTGATTTTTCGTGGCGTGCAAATTATTCCATATGCGTGTGTGGGGCGGCGAATTGCTTCGCCACCCTCTAGGATACGAACCCAATTCAGCCACAGCTGTTGGTGTAGGTTTGCGGATTGGAAACTAGATGGTTGAAGATGGAAGGCTGAGTTTGCGCCTGAACGTAGATCATGGCTCCGCTCGGTATGCTCTTGTCCAGTGTGCAAAGATTCGTGGTGTGCGTTCCGCTGGCCACCGTTCCTGCTTCGTACAGTTCCGTGCCATTAGCTGTTTCCGACAGCAATCAGGGGTCTATCTGTAATCTTCGGAATTATTTGTAGGTGACCACACAGGAATCGCCATTGGAAGGAACTGACACACCGTTGCGCAGCCGCGACTATTGTCTGCCCCTTCCAAAGGTAGAGTAGTTTCGCTTCGGCTTCCCCTCGGACTCGCTCAGGCTTCGGCAAAACAGGGCAAGCTCTCACCGGGCTTTCGGCTCCCGTTGAGCGATAAGACCTTACAATCCATCTCATAAATGCATCGAGTCCCCGAAGCCTAATTCTGACCCTCTCGCTTTTGTGGTTCAACTTTCGGATTGCTCGTGACTCGAAAGCAACGCGGTAGTGTTGCGCTTGTACGAAGCTCAAATGAGTGCATTGGCGATTTTGAGTTAACCCGATTTTAAGTCAACAAGGAGGCGTTCTGCTGTCCAGATGTCAGAGTCACGACCTGGGCACTTTGCATCGATCATCGACTTGCCGTTTGCCAAATTGATTCCGGATCGTTGGTTTGCTAAGGTCATGGCCATGTCCGAGCGTGTCATGTCCGAGAGTTCCACCGAGCCGATACGCGAATTGCTCGACTCCCTTTATCGCGTGGATTCGGGACGAATCCTGGCCACGCTGATCCGCTTGCTCGGTGATTTTGATCTTGCCGAGGAGGCGATGCACGAAGCCTTTGCGGCTGCGCTCAGCCTGTGGCCAAGGAGTGGAGTGCCCGGCAGCCCGCGTCCATGGTTGATTTCGACGGCCCGATTCAAAGCCATTGATACTCTGCGTCGACGGGCAAGATTTGATGCGTCTCAAGACGAGCTCGCGCGACATCTCGAAGCGCAATGGAGTTCGGCGGGAAGTTCCAAGGAAGAGGACAGCCCCGATGCTGGTCTTGAAGACGACCGGCTGCGCCTGATTTTTACCTGCTGTCATCCATTGCTAGCGCCGGACGCGCGCGTTGCGCTCACCTTGCGCGAGGTGTGCGGGCTGACGACCGAGGAGATCGCGAAGGCCTTCCTCACCACTCCGAGTACGCTGGCGCAGCGCATTGTGCGCGCCAGGGCGAAGATTCGAGAGACACCGATTCCGTACGAGGTGCCGACGCCGCAGGAATTGCCGGAGCGGCTGGGCGCGGTGCTTCAGGTCATCTATCTCGTCTTTAACGAGGGTTATTCGGCTGCGGCGGGAGCGGAGGTAACGCGGGCCGAACTGACCGGCGAGGCGATTCGATTGGGCCGGTTGCTGATGGAACTCCGGCCAGAGCCGGAAGGCGTTTTTCCGGAAATCCTGGGCTCCGAAATAACGGGGCTGCTTTCCCTGATGTTGCTACAGCAATCGCGTCGCGCCGCGAGAACCTCTCCGACCGGAGAGCTGATTTTGCTGGAGAACCAGGATCGCTCGCTCTGGAACCGGGAGCAGATCGCGGAGGGAGTGGCATTGCTGGAGAAAGCCCTGACGTCCCGCCGCTTCGGCTCTTACACTCTGCAGGCTGCGATTGCTGCCGTTCATGCGGAGGCGGAATCGGTGGCTACGACCGACTGGCGGCAGATTGTTGCGCTCTACGACCGATTGCTACGAATTCAGCCTTCGCCAGTTGTGCAGCTCAATCGTGCCGTCGCAATTGCCATGCGCGATGGTCCAGAGGCCGGTCTGACGCATATCGACGCGGTCTTGGCACATGGCGAATTGGCGAACTATTACCTGGCGCATTCAGCCCGTGCGGATATGTACCGCAGGCTCGGCAGGACGGCTGAGGCCCGGTCCGCCTATGAGAAAGCTCTGGCGCTGACCCAACAGGAACCAGAGCGGCAATTCCTCGAGGAGCGGATTCGGCAGTTGAAATGAAGCCAGACTCGTAAGAAGCACGCAAAGATCGTTAAAGGTGGCCAAACGCCGGGTGCCCCCACTCATTCCTGTTTCTGGAATGAGTGGGAGTGCAGGTAGCTCGATTGACTCTTGATCCCACACATTCGAAACCCGCGAATGTGTGGGGCACCCGGCTAACCTTTCGTGCGAAGGGGAAGCTCAAAACGGAAATTCCGGGTACACTCGGAAAGATTCTGTCCAACCGAGCCGAAAGCAGAAAACGGGTTGCTGATCGTGGGGTCAGAATACCGGAAGAGGAGCGGGTATGAATGACCATATTAATGTTGATCCCAGTTGTTATGGGAGGAGATGGGTCGCCTACTTGGATTTACTCGGTTTCGGTGAATCAGTTCGCACCGAAAACTGGGTTAACATCTTCTCAGATTACACACTAGCTAGCCATTGAGCATTTCATCCGTGAGAGTCATGTGGATGCGCCAACCATTGAAAAAGTATGGTTTTCTGACACGTTCATTTTGTTCTCACCCGACGATACTGCCCTGTCTTTTACTGCCATCGAGTCAGCGGCCAGATTGTTCGTAAATTCTCTGGTATCTCGTGGCATTCCCATCCGTGGGGCTATATCCTGCGCTGACCTCTACGCTGATAAAAAAAATAGCCTTTTCTTCGGAAAAGCACTCTTAGAAACATACCACTACGGAGAAAATCAGAACTGGATTGGCCTTGTTCTAACCCCTTCTTCCGTTGAACAAATGACCGTCATAGGTATCCCTGCCGATCAACGTCTGGACTACAGGTACTGGACGATCCCCTACAGAAGGCCCGATGAAGCACTCCCAAAAACACTACCCGCCTTGGTCATCGGTGGTTCCATTCTTGGCTATAATGATTGTCTTGATGAGCTGCGTAAAATGAAAATAAGGTTTGAAGGTACTGACTACATAACGAAGTATGAAAATACGATAAGGTTCATTGAGGCAATGCAATGCCCACTCCCTCTAGATAAAATCTGATATTGTCGGGTGCCCTTCGGATGCGGCTAGCCGCCGCTTCCGTCATGGCAGATCGTCAGGGTAATGCGATAAACCATGTACGCGACAACGAACGGAAGGATTGGAAATTGCGCCAATATCAGAAGCCACCGGAGGGGTCCCTCAAAGTTTCGGAAGGGAATCGCGAATGTTCCGACAATTGTCGTTACTATTCCCGCAGCGACACCCAAAGCCGTTGACTTTAGGACCCTCTCGTTCATGCTTTTGCTCATAACCTCTCGGAACGCCATGTACCCACCGTATAGAGGGACAAGAATGTAGGGATAGGATCTTGAACATAAACTTCAAACTTCGTCCCAGATGTTAACCGAAATATTGGCACGACGGCTTTTGCTATTGCCACCGCGACGACTCCACCCATTGCAGCCAACAGCGCAAATGTCAACGCAACGAAAACCTTAAGAACCTTAGGCATTTGGCTTCACCCCCTCTATCTCATCAGTCGGGTGCCCCACTCATTCGCGGGTTTCGAATGAGTGGGACCGCGAGGCGGAACACGTTATCCTGAGTGGCCATTCCTGACAATTCACTTTTACCAGGCCCTCTTCGCCGCAAGCATACGTCCGGAAGCTGCTCCATTTCCACTCTTCGGGTTTTTCTGCCAGACATCGCTTCACCGGGTTCCGATGCATGTAGCGCAGCTTCTCGATGCGTTTTTCCGTACTGCACACATTGAAGTCGTAGAAACGCTTTTGCCAGATCGGTCCCCTGCGCATGCCGCCGTGGTGAAGCAGCTTCGTGAATCGCTCTTTCACCACTTTCATCACCACAGAAGGATTTCCCACCCCCGGCTCGGTTATCAGAAGATGGAAATGTTCGGGCATTACCACGTAGCCGATTACGACGAAGCGATACTTTTGCCGGGCGCGCTCCAAGACACGCAGGAACAGGTCACGGCGCTCGCCGCTGTCAAGCTCCGGACGGCGCCGATAACAACTGCAGGTTATGAAGTGCAGGTCGTGCCCACCATACCAGCGCTCCAAACCTCTCGTCATGCCCCGAAAGTATCGGGGGCAGNNGAACCCACTCATTCGAACCCCGCGAATGAGTGGGGCACCCGGCCACGGCTCCGCTTACGAGAAAGCTCTGGCGTCGACCCAACAGGAACCAGAGCGGCAATTCCTGCAAGGGCGGATTCGGCAGTTGAAATAAAAAAAAATCTTGGACGACCTGTCGAATTCCACCCCCGCCGTTCGACTATATGGTGAAGGCCGGGCAACCGGCCCGCCAGAAAGTGTTTCCGGGGCGATACGCTAGGCGAAAAATTCGCCAATCGCATGTCGATTCCCGGCCACCCTGTTCGACGCGTAAGTGGAGCGGCTCCGCGCAACCGGGCACGCGCAACATTCCGTGCCCAGTGCGGCCCACTCTCCTATATAAAAATAGCGGCCCTGATATGGCGTCCGCTCAACACTCAAGGAGAAAACGATGCGCTTCATGATGATCATGTTTCCGAAAAGCTACGAAAATGCAAAACCCGGTACGGTACCCGACTTCAAAGACATGGAGGCAATGGGGAAATACAACGAGGAACTAGGGAAGGCCGGCGTGCTGCTGGCGCTCGACGGGCTGACCCCGCCCGCGACGATGAGCGCGCGCGTCACCTTCAAAAGCGGAAAATCGACAGTTACCGACGGCCCGTTTACCGAAGCGAAGGAAGTAGTCGGCGGCTACTGGATCATCCAGGTGAAGTCGCGCGAAGAAGCGCTCGAATGGGCCTCGCGCATCCCCGGAAAGGATGACGAAATGGTCGAGGTTCGCCGGTTTTTTGACTTAACTGACTTCGATCCCGAGACCCAAAAGGAGATCCAAAAGAAGTTCGGCGACGACGTCGCTGCTGAGATGAGCCTGTAATAAGAAACTCTCAGCGCTTTGTCGATTTCGCGCCCTCGCACAACGTCTATGTAGCCGCCACAGGAAAAGGAGAAATCATGCCGCAGTATTTGGTTGCTAACTACCTCCCCGACGACTTCGACCCGTCCGTCGTAACCGAAGCGATGATCGAAGATATCCACGCGCTCAACCGCGAAATGATTGCTGCCGGCGTAAGGAAGTTCGCCTGCGGCATTTCCCCGGCTGGCAGCGCCAAGACGCTGCGGGCCCAGCCCGACGGCAAGGTGCTCGTCACCGACGGGCCGTACACCGAGACCAAGGAGCACATGGGCGGATTTTGGATACTGGAATGCGCTGATATCGACGAGGCGCTGGCATGGGCGAAGAAGGGTGCCATCGCCTGCGATGTGGCCGGCGAAGTGCGCCAGCTTCTTTTCTACCCGGCTCCGAAGGGAGCAACGGAGCGGCAGTGACAACACTGTCGGCCTGACGGGCCGGCGTCGGGTGCCGCGAGCCGAGTCAGCATTTTCCAAGTGGCATCACCTGGCTCATCGAAAACCGGGGAGACCCGTAAATTAAAGCGGTTTAGGAAATAGTGTGATCCCAGCAAACACGGGTAGAGCGGCGCTTCAGCGCCGCTTCGCGCCGCCCTCTTTTCAAGTCGAGCCGGCTTCAGCCGGCGGCACAAGCTGTCGTCGGCTAAAAGCCGACTCTGGCTGAGGGCGCACTTGGACGCGGGCCTGAAGGTCCGCTCTACCGGTCACAGCAAAAACTGAACCGTTCTAAACAAAATCAGATAGGACTCGAAGGAACTCAATCATGAGAAAAGTCAATGTGCTTGAATTTGTCTCCCTTGACGGTGTCATACAAGCCCCAGGCGGGCCGGAGGAAGATACCAGTGGCGGCTTCGCGTATGGCGGGTGGACAGCCCCACATTCCGACGCTGTTAGTGGAACAGCCATGATGAAGCAGATGAAAATGCCGTGTGACTTATTGCTGGGGCGAAAAACCTTCGATAATTTCGCGTCATTCTGGCCGCAACATAACGACATTTGGCCAGGCGTCAACACAGCCACCAAGTACGTCGCTTCGAATACCTTGACCTCTCACGAATGGCAGCCGTCCGTGTTTCTAAATGGAAATATTGCGGAAAAAATCACCAAGATCAAGCAACAGGAAGGGCCGGATTTGCACGTTTATGGAAGCGCAAATCTGGTTCAGACGCTCATCAAGCATGATTTGGTCGATGCGTTCTGGCTGAAGATATTTCCGATAACGTTGGGCGGTGGAAAACGATTGTTTGGCGATGGCACGATTCCGGCGGCATTCAAGGTGACGGAAAGCACAGTCACCTCGAAAGGCGTCATTATCGTGAATTACGAGCGCGCCGGCGCAGTCCCAACCGGAAGTCTATAAACATTCGGCCGGGTGGCCCGGGCTTTTGATCTTGCGGGCATTACCAACACAGTGGGTACCCTCAGGGAATGGTGCGCTCAAAGATCGTTAAAGGTGGGCCAGTCGCCGGATTTCGATGGTCATCTTCATCATTTGAGCCCGATTTTATGTTCGATATATTCCTGAAGCACGCTGAGGGCGACCCCGCCTGCCTTGGGGGCGATGCTGTAAAGGAAAGCCTTCAGCTTCTGTCCGCCCGACAGCCTCGTCGGCTTCGGAATTCCTGGGTCCGACAATTCGTGCACAGCCGATGTTAACTCGCCCGCCCGATTGCCTGCGTGCGCTTTTATGAGCTCAAGTAGCTCCTTATCGTTTTGTGACAAATTAAGGTTGCCGCTGATTTCGTGCGCGACCATGCCGTTCACCGTGTTGATGATCTGTGGGTTTACATTTACCGTAACCTGCGATTTGCTTCTACCGCCCTGCTGCGCTTCCCCGAGCGCATACGTGTTATCGATGACGGCGCTGGGCATGGCCTGTTCAACCAATCGGTTAATTAGCGCCCAATCTTGCGGGCCCGGTAGCGCGTCGGTGAGTTCCGACTCAAGCCGGTGGCGCATGTTGAGCAGGTTCCTTTCCCTGTCGTGCTTCAGGTCCGTCTGAAGGCGCTTCGCCTCCTTGGAGTAACGTGTCAGGATCTCAACGACCTCAGCGGCTTCAACGCCCTTCTTTCTAAGGAGTTCTTCGGCTTTTCCAGGATCCGAGACACATAGGTCGAGGAAACGCGAGAAGTCCTGAAAATCCTCGGAGAGGGCGGGCGACCCGGGGGAGTAGTCTCCATGAAATTCGTAGGCGATGCCACGATCTGTCCGTGTCTGCTCGAGCCGCACCCCCTTGCGGCCTGTCTGTAGGAGGTAGTCTCGAAAGAGCTGAAGTAGCCGATCCAACTCGTTCGCCCAAAGTCTCCCCATCGGAACGTAAACGCGGAACAACAGTTCCTCCAATGCGTCCTTCAGGAACTCCGTAGCCACAACAGTGAGATCCGCATTCCTTTCGTAAGGGACGACGTTTAATCCATGATCGCGGAGCAGACGATTGACCCTCGCCTCCACATCGGGCTCCACGTTCCAAAAAACTTCACGGTCGGGAAGTTGCTCTCCAGACAGCAAACTCTGAAAAACGAAAGCGATATGCCTAGCTAGCCCTTGCGATTCGCGATAAAAGGAGTTTCGCTACGTGCGCATAGTGCGGGTCGTCCAGCCGCCTATAGGCCCTTCCATCCAGTTTTATGACGATTGCGCGAATCGAGAACTTATCGAAATATCCCAGTATCGATTGCCAATTTTCAGCGCTAGAGACGAGAACCTTTCTCTTGTATTGCTCGCCGCTTGCCTTGAGATGGCTCGTGATTCCTTCGTGATCAACTGCTCCCAGGAGCAGCACCAGGGGTTTGGATCTATCTAGGTCGTCCGGTTCGCTCCACTCCTCGGTATCGTCTTGCTCGGGCTCTAAGTCAGGGAAAAGGTGCATAGCGGACATCCTTCAACTTAGGTTCGGCCGGGATCGTCACATCGCGGTAAGAGTATACGGCTGGCGGGTGGCCCAGGTCTCGCGGTGTTCGAGGCCTGGCCGGGTGCCCCTCGATAAGAGAGAAGGGGCACCCGGCGCGATTAAGCGGGAACGTACGTCAACCTAATCACGTCCTCGGTAACGAGATCGCTGGTCACAAGGCGGAGCGGCGGCCGGGGGCCGGCGAAGAATGGCTTGCCGCTACCAAGTACGATGGGGTGGAGGTAAAGTCGATACTCATCAATAAGACCAAGGTTGGTTAGGCTTCCTGCCAAGTCCGGTCCGGCAACTTCAATCTCCCCAACTGGCTGAGCCTTCAGCCCACATATCACCGCCTCAATGTCATCCTCGACAAGTGTGGCGTTGGGTCCGACCGACTTCAACGAGCGCGACACAACCCACTTCGGCTGGCTCCGCCACGCCGCCGCGAAGTCGTGTTCCTCCGCGACCCAGTCCGGATGGTCTTCGTCCCAATAACGCATTACCTCGTACATGCGGCGACCGTACACAATGCCCGTCAGGTCGCGCACTCGCTCTATGAAGTGACGAAAGAGCGCCAGGCTTGGCCTAAATTTCAGATGGTCGACGTAGCCATCCAAGGACTGGTTCAATCCATACACGAGCTTTGCCATGGTACAAAATCTCCGCAGCAGGTTCTTCAGAATAGCTTGAGCCGACGTTCCGCAGAAGTGAGGTTGGACACGATCTGCGCGCCGCATTGTCAGTGTAACCAATAACCCGAGGTCCGCCTTTGGCCGATTCTACCTCGGCTATCGATCCATATCCAGACTCTTCTGACTAGGCTAAAAAAATGGAGTCGGTGTCGATTTTCGGCCTCCCGAACGACTATCTGATAACAGAACGATGTGCTACGGCTCTGGGTCATAGAAAACAAGGAGTCACAGGAAACAGGGAGGAATGAATGAAATACATCTGTTTGGGCTATATCGAGCCCGGCAAGTTCGAAAACATGTCTGAGAGCGAGCGCAACACCATGCTGGACGAGTGTTTTAGCTATAACGACGAACTGCGGAGGAACGGACATTTGGTCGCTGAGGAACCTCTTCAGCCCGCCAACACGGCGGTGACCGTGTCTTGGAAGAATGGAAAGGTTGCAGTGACAGACGGTCCGTACGCGGAAACGAAGGAGCAATTGGGTGGAATTCAGGTGCTGGAAGCGCGAGATCTGAATCACGCAATTCAGCTCATTTCCCAATGTCCGGGAGTGAAGTTGAAGTGTGGAACAATCGAGATACGTCCAGCGGCTGATATTAACGAAATGATGAGGGAGAGCGAGCGGCGACGGCGAAAGGATGCCTCGCGATGAGGGCGCCCACGAGGGGAAGAATGATCAGTATCATGGCCGCGGCTGGCCTGGCGGGTGGATTGTCGGCGACTCGGAAGTTATGGACCCGTTGAATCAAGCATCTGCAGCCCGGGCACACGTTGGCCACACTCACGACCCTTTCCGAATCAGCAGCTTGCAATTTGAGTCGAACACCTGGTTTTCCCATCACAGTGATGTGGTCGATTTTGTAGACGGTCTTGCATCGACTCCGACGCATGAGGTGCAGTATTTATGCGGTCGCGAATGCTAGAGCACCTGGGCAAAAACCAAGTGGGTTAGTTTTCACGCTTCCACACATGCCACAAGTCATTAGAAACAATTGGTCGGGGAGAGAGGATTTGAACCTCCGACCCCCTGGTCCCGAACCAGGTGCTCTACCAGGCTGAGCCACTCCCCGACATTGACGATACTGTGCGCGGGACGCGCCATCCCAGTTCCGGCGCTTCCGTTTGCGAGGGAAAGCCAGGAACGCACACGACAACGATTATAGCAGAGGTGGTCGGCGGGGTTCGGGTACCGCCGGCGATTAGTGCGCTAAATTGTCTGTTGCTCCTCGCGCCCTCCCAATTGATTTCGGCTACGATTCGCGTATTTTTTCGCAGACGGAGACAACGGTTGGATACGTCTCAATGCGCCTCTTCGCACTCTCAATCATCGTGGTCTTCCGTTATAGTGGATTTTGCTTCACAAAAGGCTAGCAGCCCGTGGCAGAAGT
>PMWW01000095.1 GCA_003165795.1 Acidobacteriaceae bacterium | reverse complement strand
GCTGTGACTTAATCAGAGTCTCCTTAGTGCTTCGCCCTCCCCGTCCACACTTCCAACGCGCGTTCCAGCCGCACGCCACGCGATGCCTTCAACAGAACCACATCGCCGGGCCTGACTTCGCGCTGCAACCACTCGCCGGCTTCTTCCGGCGTGGGCACAAAGTCAGCACGCATTCCTGCTTGCGCGGCGCCTGCGACCATCGCCTGGGCCAACCCCCGCACGCCCAGCAGTAAATCAATACCGGCCTGCGCCATATGCGCACCGGCGTCGCGATGCATGGCTTCCGCAGCCGCGCCTAGCTCCAGCATTTCACCGGCGACGACAATCCTCCGCTGCGCGGGCATCTCCGCCAGCGAACGCACCATGCTATCCAGGGCCTTTGGATTCGAATTGTAGCAATCGTTAATGACGGTGGCCCCGCCGATGTTAAGAATTTCTCCCCGCTTGTCACCGGCTGGTAACGTGGCCAGCGACTCGGCAGCGGTGGGAAGCGACACGTCATATTGCAGTCCCACAGCCACCGCGGCGAGGGCGTTGTAGATGTTGTGCTCGCCCAGCAGCGAGAGGCCCGCTCGCTCGCTCGCCCCGTCGGCGACGATATCGAAGGCCGACCCCAGCGGCCCGCGCGATTCAATGTTCTGGGCCGACACATCAGCAGGTTTGTGCAGCCCGAATGTCACGACCCGGCCATGAAAATCGCGTCCGAATTGCGAGACATATTCGTCATCAGCATTCAACACCGCGATCCCCCCGGCATGGAGCGACTCGATCAATTCATACTTGGCGCGTGCGATAGCAGCGATTGACTCAAAGAATTCCAGGTGTACTGGCGCAACCATGGTCACCACACCGCAGTCGGGCGCAGCCAACTTGGCCAAGGCCGTGATTTCGCCCGCGTGCGACATGCCCATCTCGATCACCGCGATCTCGTGCTCCGGTTCCAGCTTCAGCAACTGCAGTGGCATGCCAAAGTGATTATTAAGATTACCCTGCGACTTCAGCACGCGATGCCGCGTTCCCAGCACGTGTGCGATCGCGTCCTTGGTCGTTGTCTTTCCCGCAGAGCCCGTCACTCCAATCAGCGGCTTGCCCCATAATCGCCGGACGGCCGCTCCCAGACGCTGCAGTGCCACCAGGGGATCGTCCACTGCCAGCAACCGCGTCTTCGACACAAATCGGGACAGCTGCTGATTTTCCACGACCGCAGCTACTGCGCCCTTCGTCAACGCCGCTTCCACAAAGTCGTGACCATCGAGTCGCTCGCCGCGCACCGCGAAGAACAACTCGCCGGGTTGCAGAGTGCGTGAGTCGATGGAATATCCCATAGCGACTGTGGCGGGATCGAACTCGCCAGTGGCCTGCATGAATTCGGCGCCACGCGCCAGACTTAGCTTCATGATTTCACCGGCGGCACCTTGGCCGTTCCATATCCAGCCGCATGTAAGGCGGCCAGCCCTACGTCGATATCGTCGAACGGCATGGTGCCGGTGCTGGTAACCTGGACCTTCTCGTGACCTTTACCGGCGACAAGCACGATGTCGCATGGCTGCGCTTCGCCAATGGCCAGGGCAATGGCTTTTCGGCGATCCGGCTCCAGTACATACTTCGCGCCGCTACGCTGCAAGCCCGGCATAGCGTCGTTCATGATGTCGAGTGGATTTTCGCTGCGCGGATTGTCGCTGGTGAGGATCACGAAGTCGCTGCCGGAGCCCGCTGCCTCACCCATCAACGGCCGCTTGCTGCGATCGCGGTCTCCGCCGCATCCGAAAACGGTGATGACTCGCCCCTCTCCTCCTTGCTGCGCCAGAAAGTCCCTAGCCAAAGCCGTCAGATTACGCAGCGCGTCATCGGTGTGCGCGTAGTCCACGATCACGGTAAACGGCTGGCCCACATCGACTCGTTCGAAGCGTCCCGCAACCCGGTTAAGCTCGGAGGCAGCGTCTGCCATGGCGCGGGGCCCCACATTGCGTCCGTAGGCCGCTGCGGAAGCGGCCAGCAGATTGAAGACGTTGACTCGCCCTAGGAGCGGGCTCCAGATGGGATACTCGCCCGTTGGCGTAACCAGGTTAAACCGGGTTCCATTGGTCTCGATGCTGACGTCTTTCGCGTGGAAGTCGCCAGTGTTCATGCCGTAGGTGATCAGCTCCGCCTGCTTCTTGCACATCTTGATGAGCCGCTGGCCGTATTCATCTTCCACATTGACGACAGCGGCCCTAGGCGGCTCGGTGCCCGATCCCTTGAACAGGACTGTCTTCGACAAGAAATAGTCTTCCATCGTGCCGTGATAGTCGAGGTGGTCGCGCGTCAAATTGGTGAAGACCGCTACATCGAATGGGATGCCATAGGTACGTTGTTGCTCCAACGCGTGCGACGAAACCTCCATCACCGCTTCCGTGCAGCCCGCCGCAACTGCACGCGCCAAAAACTGATTCAGTTCCAGGGCCTCGGGAGTAGTGTGCGGAGCCGGGAAGCATTCTTCTTCGATGCGATACTCCACCGTGCCCACCAGCGCGGTCTTGCGCGCACCGCGTCGCAGCATCGCGTTCAAAAGGAAACTCGTCGTCGTCTTCCCGTTCGTGCCCGTGATTCCAGTGATGGAGAGCCGCTCGGCGGGACGGCCGTAGAAGTTTGCGCTCAACCGGGCAAGCGCGCGGCGTCCGTGAAGGACCTGCGCCCACGGCACATCCGGCCTTGGAGGCAGGGAATCGCTGACGATCGCGGCTGCTCCTGCATTCAATGCGGAGTCGATGTGCTGATTGCCATCAGTGGTCTCGCCGCGCATGGCAACGAAACACCAGCCTGGCTTCACCCGCCGGCTGTCGTAGTGCAGTCCAGCAATGGGCGGATTGCCCTGCTGGGCGACGTACTCCGCACCATCCAACAGATCGAGGAAGTTCATTCTACCCGCATTATAGTTGGCTTTTTCACCCTTCGAAGCGAAGGAACCCAATACCGGGGCAGGCGAACCTAACGTTGGCTCGTACCCGAAACGAGAAATGCAATGTCTGCGCTAATCTTCAGCCGGCTGCTCATTTGCGGCAGGAGGGCCCGCGATTCCGAGGAAGACAAGAACAGCCCGATTCAGTCGGACAATGTCCTCATCGGCTAGGCGACCAACGCGTACGCCGATTTTCGTTTTTGAAACCGTATTGATCTTATCCACCATCAGCCGACACCGGATGCGCAAACCGTTGCTCTCGCTGGGTTCAACTGGCAACCGAAACAAGAGCGCATTCCTGCGGTCTGTAGTGAATGCACACATCGTGACGGAGTCCGTCATGTCGAAACGATCATCTTGAACGATCACGGCGGGACGAGGCTTGCTGGCATGGTCCCTGCCGCCAGCGACGGTCCATATCTCTCCCCGCTTCACTCATCGCCCCAGTCGGAGACCGCGTCGATAAAGTCCTGATCCTCTTTCGCATGAGGACCGTTCGCGACCGCCAGCGACTGCCGATGCGCTTCTTTGGCAAACTCGGGCGAACGCACGTCTGGCACCCATATCTGGATCGGGCGAAGTCCTTGTGTCCGCAGTCGCTCGCGATGCGCCCTAACCTTGTCCCGCGACGACTTGGATTGAACTCGTGTAGCCATTCTTCATCTCCTAATGGGTTACATGTAACTTAGCAGGAGACAGTCTTTAATGGCAAATTTTACATGCCGGGATTCGATGGCGGTTGAGAATCGAGTTGGCCCGGCAGGAGCGGACATGACCTTGACCTTACTCAGTGCGTAAACCGCACCGTGATGTGTTGTCCTGAAGGCAGGTGGCTCCCGGGAGCCGGCCATTGCTGGCGTGCCACGCCGCTGCCGATCGCGTTGATCTCCAGTCCCGACTGCTGCGCCGTTTCCACCGCCGAGCGCAATGGTTTGCCCAGAAAAGACGGCACCACCACTCCGCTGTCTACGTCCAGAACCACGGTGCCATTCGGGGCGGATTGCCCGGCTGGCGCTGGCTGCGGAGGCAGAGCTGTAACCTGCGCGATTTCAGTGCCTGAAGATGCTGGTGGCTTCGTGTCTGAGATCTTGGCCGTCGTGGCAGCAGCGGCTTCGTTGCTGCTCGCCGGCTTGGCTGCGGTGGTCGTCGCCTTCGCATTCGAGGCGGCCGCAGCATCGTCCTGTAGAGGAGTCCCCAGGTGGTCGGGCGACTCATCCGTCAAATCGCTGTCCTTCGTCGATGCCACTAGCGTCTGCCGCTGCGGACTCTTGACGTCCAAATCGCGCGGCACGTGCATGTATTCCAGGACCTGCATAGCGATTCGCTTAAACACTGGCGCCGAGACCTGCCCGCCCTGATGCAGCCCAATGGGGGAATCCAGAATCACCGCAATCGTGATTGCCGGATTATTAACTGGGGCGAATCCTATGAACGATGCCACGTACTTCGTCTTGGAATAGACGCCGGTCGCGGGATCAACCTTCTGCGCGGTACCGGTTTTTCCGGCTACTGTGTAACCGTCGAGGATGGCCCGGCGCGCGGTCCCGAACAACACCACGCCTTCCAGCATCTTTTTCATCTCCGCTGCCGTCATGGTGGAAACGACGCGGTGCTGCTGCGCCGGATGGAAGACCACCGGCAGCGCTTTACTCGCGGGCGGCAATTCACCGGCCACGATGCGGGGAGGCGTATACACTCCGTCGTTAGCAATCGTGGAGACCAGCGATATCGTTTGCAGCGGCGTCACCCCGATCTCCTGCCCCATGGAGATGGCGCCGATCGACACCTTCGACCAACGGCTCACCGGCTTGGCCAGTCCTCGCGTCTCACCCGGCAACTCGATTCCCGTCTGCTGTCCAAAGCCGTAGTCGTGAATATAGTGATACAGCCGCTGGTCTCCCAGCTTCATGCCCACTTTGATGGCCGCCACATCGCTGGAATGAGCGAGCGCTTCGGCAATCGTCACCACGCCCAGACTCTCGTGGTCATGGATCTTCATGCCGAACACGTCGATCGAACCGTGCTGGCAGTCGATGTGGTCTTCCGGTGTCACCACGTGCTGATCGATGGCGGCGGAATAGGTGACGATCTTGAACACCGAGCCCGGCTCATACACGTCACTGACCGCACGGTCCTTTAGCGACTCCGGGGGAACGTTGTTGAAGACGTTTGGATTGAAGGTAGGCCGGTTCGCCAAGGCCAGGATTTCGCCGGTGCGAGGATTTTCCACCACCACGGTTCCCGCAATCGCCTTCGTGTCCTCCATCCCTTTTTGCAGTTCCGTCTCGGCGATGTACTGGATGGTCTGGTCGATGGTCAGCACCAGGTTCTGCCCCGGATCGGGCGGCCTTTCCACACGGCTAAACCACTTGCGCCGGGCATCAATCGAGATCAGTTCTTGCCCGGGGATACCGCGCAGATCGTCATCGAACTGACGCTCCAGTCCGCCCAGACCCTCATCGTCCATGCCGACATAGCCGAGTACCTGGGCCGCCAGCTCGCGCTTGGGATAAAAGCGTTTCGGCTCCTTGCGAAAATAGATTCCTCGCAGGTTTAACTGCCGAACCCGATTGCTGGTCTCGCCGTCGATCTTGCGCTTGATGTAGACAAAATTCCGCGAAGCCTGCATCCGGGCGACGATGTCCCTGGGATCCATGCCCAGCACGTTGCCCAGGAGCGTTGCCGTGGTTTCCTGATCGTGAATCTCGCTGGGCACGGCGAAAACCGAATCCACGTCAATCGACATGGCCAACGCGTAGCCGTCGCGATCATAGATATTTCCGCGGCGAGGCTCGGTGGGGATGGTGCGATTTTGCTGGCGCTGTGCCCGCTGTACGAAGTCGCCGTACTTCACGACCTGCAGACGGACCAGGCGGAAACAGATAGCGAGAATCCAAAGGAAAAGCAGCGCACCGAAGATGTAGAGCCTTCGACTTGGCGTCTTAGGAGCGCTCGCCCACATGTTTTTCCTGCTTTAGATGAACTGCCCACCGACTGGCGGGATCGCCCATGGTAAGTACTTCTCGGCTTTAGCTACGATCGGTAAACAGATCAGTTTGCTTCGCTGGTGGAAGCGGCAGTTCCCAAGAACACGTAACTTCCAGTCCAGCTTTCTTCCCAAAAGCCTGTATGTCGCCATCATCGCTATAGATGCGAGTCGCCGAATTCACCTTTGCGATCGCAACTATCTGGCGATCGAATTTAACCTTGGTCCAAGGCTGCGGAATAGCGCCTCGCTTATTCCCCGTTTTGCGGGCATCAACCTCCATCGCAGCCAATTCAATCGCCGCTTGTTGGTCAAACGGCTTAATCAAGATAGGCTTCAGCCCGGCTAGCTTATCAAGATATGCCGGCCCCTCTGGACCGGCAAGAATAAGGAACTCACACAGCGCGGGAGTGGGAACGATGATGCGCTCTCCTTCGCTGTCGAGATCTTCTAGCAGTTTTTCAATTCGATCGGCCACCCGCTCCACGGGCCTCTTGGTGACGGGATCCAGTGGAGGCCGCGCTTTCGGATGCAGCATGAGGGACAGAAATGTGGCGTCGGCGGCTATCATTTGTCATTGCAATTTCTCGCCTTTTCGTATTCGCTCCAGAGCTGCCAACGGATCATCAAGGCTCTTCCAGCCTGCAGGTATCTCGCGCAACTCAGCGATGCTGGCGCGTATGTCCTTGTCGTCAATCAGCCGAAACGTGGTGGCGTGAAACGCTAACATCTCCCATTCTCCATCCGTATGCCGAACCCACCTACCGATTCCTTCAACACGAATCACATTGGTAAATAGATATTGAGCGATGTCTTTTGCGAGGGCGCGGCGCACAAGTACGATGTATTTCTGCTGACCGTCTTCGAGATGAACGGGAACAGGGTCGTTTTCTCCGCCCACTCTGATCGGAACGCCCTGGAATAAGCCGGGCTGGCTTACTGGACCAAACTCCAGCTTTGTCGCGCGCTCCCTCCCGGGAAAGTTAATAATCTTGGTGCCAACAGGATCGATCAGCGCCCCTTTGGCATTGTCCTCGGCTAGCTTGCGATCAATTTCCTTCGCTGCGTACAGAGCCTCGGCGGGCGCTTCTCTGTGCTTGATAGCCCGGAGACGCTCACGAACCTTCGGTTCCGCCTCCCACTCGACTAAAACGACCGGCACTGTGCTTCCGCCCTCGATCTTACTGAGATGTACATTTTTTTCTTGCCCGAAAACGGTTGCTAGATCTTTAAGGTATTCAGCTAGCCGCGACATGGGAATCGTGTCTGGGGTAAAGGCGTCAATCTGAAACCGGTATTCTCTACGCTGCTTGCGCGACTTTGGTGCCATCGTCATGACCCTCTAACGCCACACTTCAAGTGGGCCAGTGGAGCTTGGGGCTCGCCACATCTAATGTACCTCGTCTACTGCAACGCCGACACCACCATGATTCCGTTTACCTTCGCCATGACCGGCGTAGCAGGATCGGCGGTCGCGGTTTCCATCGGCTGCCACTGTCCGTCGATTGGACGCTGCATGCCAAGCTCGAGAGCCATGCGATCGATGCGCGAGAGGTCCTTCAGCGAAGCCTCTTCCAGGTTCAGGGCACGGTTCGACTCGGAGATGGTGTCCCGCTCCAGCTTCAGTTGCTCGATCTTGTAGCCATACTCGATGGCGCTGAAGTGCTGCCACAGATACACCATGACCAGCAGAAACAGCATGGCCAACGTAATGCCAAACGTCATCATCTCGCGGCGGCGCTTTGGGTCGGTCACCTTGACCACTCGCGAGTTGTCGATGCGCTTGACGAAATAGATTTCCGGTGTGCCGATGAACATGCCGCGCGGACGCATCGCCGCGTGGTCGTTCCACTCACCAGCTTGGGCCATGGTTGGATAAAGTGCTACGGCTGCCATTTCTTTCTCCTGCCAGACGGCGTCACCGCTTCGCCATCGTCCGGCTCTTAAAACGAACGGGCCGAATTTCAGGGGCCCTGAACTTATTCACATTCCCCACAGCTTTTTCCGCAGCTGACACGTACATCGTTGCGGAGCATCGAAACCAGAGAACTCTCGTCGTCGTGTCGAACCCGCCGCCGGCTGAAGCCGGCTTGATCATGATGCGACTGTCCGACGCCGGCCTTAAGGCCGGCTCTACCTGAACATCCCGCTACATCCGCTCGGCCGCTCTTAACTTCGCGCTGCGCGACCGCGGATTGCGACCGATCTCTTCCTCTTCCGCGGTCACCGGCTTCTTCGTTAATACTCGATACCAGCCGTCCCGCGCTCCATCTCGCAACCCATCTTTCACGATGCGATCTTCCAGCGAGTGGAAGCTGATGACCACCAACCTGCCGCCCGGCTTCAGCACCTGCGGCGCCACGTCCACACTCAGCAGCGTTCGCAGGTCGTCGAGTTCACGGTTCACCAGAATTCGGAGTGCTTGGAAAGTTTTCGTCGCTGGATGAATCCGCCTCTCAGCCTGGTTCATTGGCCGGGCCGCGGCCGAAATCACTTCCGCCAGTTGTGCGGTGGTGTGAATCGGCCGCGCCCGAACAATGGCTCTGGCGATTCTCCGCGACCTCCTTTCCTCACCGAATTCGTAAATCGCATTGGCAAGCTCACGCTCGTCGATGCGGTTTACCACTTGTTCGGCAGTCTGCCCGGACTGCGGATTCATCCGCATATCCAAAGGACCATCTGCCTGAAAACTAAATCCGCGGGCAGCATCTTCCAGCTGCATGGAACTGACGCCTACGTCGGCAAGCAATCCGTCCACCGATGCTGCCGCCACATGCTGCGCCACATCGGCGAAGGAGGCATGCACCAGTTCAACCTTTGGCCAGTCCGTCGCCATCTCCGCCGGCGGCTGTGTCAGCCGCTCGCGCGTCCGCTCCAACGCTGCCGGGTCTTTATCGAAGCCAATCAGATGACCCTGTGCGCCCAGGCGGGTTGCGATTTCCCAACTGTGTCCGCCTAAACCCAGGGTCGCGTCGATATAGGTCCCACCGCGCCGTACGGCCAGGAATTCGATCGCTGGTTTTAAAAGAACTGGCACATGGCTGAACTTGCCGCCCTCGCCATGTCCGCGCCCAGGGGCGCTGTTCGCTTCTGCAAATTCGTCGTCCATTCACTCCCATTCCGAGATCGCGAATGGAACCCGAAAACTCCGCCGCTCTAAATCCCCAGCCCGCTGAGGATGGTTTCATCTTCCTCGGTGAAGGGTTCCGCTACCGCTTTGCGAAGCTCTTCGGCATTGCGCACCACCAGGTGCTTAAGATTGCCCATCACCGCGACCTCGCCTTTCAGGTTGGCGGACTCCCGCAGAATCGACGGCATCAGCAACCGGCCCTGCCCGTCGAAGTCCACGACTTGGCCGTAGTAGCTGGTGCGCTCCAGAAATTTCTGCTTCGTCTTGTGCATTTCCGGCAGCGCCGCCAGCTTGCGCTCTATCTCCTCCCACGCTTGCATGGGATACACTTTGGCACTCCTCCCATCCCAACTGGTGATGTAGAATTGCGCGCTGAAGTTCTCGTCGATCACGCGCTTGAATTCCGCGGGCATCTTTAGACGCCCTTTGTCGTCCAGTCGGGTTAAATGAGTACCGCGAAACATGGCGCTCGGCCTTAACTTCAACTCGTACAACGGAGGTCAAAATCAACGGTCCCACGTGGCAGCTGCGGTCAGGTTGCAAAGCAATTGGGGCGATGAAACCGTTTCGCACTAACTTCTCCCCACGGGACGTTTACCACTGCTTACCACTTTGTCCCACTTTTGACGTATCCTACTCCTAAATAGGTGTGTGTCAAGAGGAAAGTGAGGGTTTCGGCGGCAAAACTGCATCCCCAGTCGCCAGCACAATTCCTAGTGGGTTTCGATAAGCCCTGTCCCCACCAATTGCGTTTACCGGCAAGGTTCTGCGACGCCAACTTCGGAAGATTCTGGGAAAATGAGGCGAAATCCAGGCGTAGGCGCCGCGAGCAAGAATTTAACAATCAGCGGTCGAGCCTAGTTGCACGTCGCGACGCGACGATCGTGGGTCAACGGGGGATGCCGGGCGATGACTAACCAAGCCGGCCTCGGTCAACGGCGCCTCACATCCAGGCAAGACTCGGCTGGTCCGAACCGCACAATCTCCGAGTCATGTTTCCCACTTCCCGTTCTCCGTTGCCCCTGTGGCGAAATCAAGAATTGATCTATCCTTCCGAGATGGACGTCTTCTCCCTCACGCGCAAGCTCATCGACATCGAATCCACCACCGGAATGGAGGCGGTCGTCGGCGAGGCGCTTGCCGGCGAGTTGACGCAGCTTGGCTACAACGTCGAGCGCATTCCCGTCGAAGGCGATCGCTGCAACATTTGGGCGACCAATCCGCGACATCCCGCCCCCGAGCTTGCGCTCTCCACTCACATGGACACGGTGCCGCCATTCATCCCCTCTTCGGAGACGGCGGACCGCATCAACGGTCGTGGCTCATGTGACGCCAAGGGAATCATCGTGGCGCAGATTGCGGCGGCAGAAAAATTGAAGGCCGAGGGCATTTATGTCGGTCTGCTCTTTTTGGTGGGTGAGGAGCGCGACAGCCAGGGCGCGCAGACTGCCAACCTGCAGCCGCGAGGGGCGAAGTTCCTCATCAACGGCGAGCCAACGGAAAACCGCTTGGCGATTGCTTCGAAAGGTACGCTGCGGGTGGAGTTGGTCGCGCGGGGCAAGATGGCACACTCGGCTTATCCCGAGCTCGGCGAGTCGGCGATTGAGAAGCTGCTCAACGCCCTGCACAGCGTTCGACAACTTCAACTTCCCACCAATCCCAAAGCCGGCCCATGCACTTTAAACATTGGACAGATCGAAGGTGGCCGCGCCCCTAACGTCATTCCCGATCACGCGGTCGCACAGCTACTCTTCCGCCTCATCGGTCCGGCTGAAGAATTACGCCAGCGCATTTCAGACGCTGTTGCCGGCAAAGCCGAAGCTGAGTTCAAGCTTGAGATTCCTTACGTGGAACTCCAAACTGTTCCCGGCATCGAAACCATGATTGCAGCCTTTACCACCGATATTCCCGCGCTCACGCGCTGGGGACAGCCGCTGCTCATCGGTCCGGGCTCAATTCATGTCGCCCACACCGACCGTGAGTACATCGAGAAGAAGCAGCTACTCGATGCCATCGACCTATACGCGCGCATCGCGCGGGAGTTATTGGCAAATTCCTGACTGAGGGCAGACACGGCGCGGCTTTACTCATTTGTCATTCCCACTCCAGTGAGCAAGAATCCATCCACCGGCATCCCGACCGGAGCGGAGGGACCTGCGGTCCTATTATCATCTGCACCATTCCCCATGCCGATGGATTTTTGTTCGCCCCGCAATTTTTTGCTGTTCCAACCCGGCGTATTTGGCGCACAATTGGCGACGCAGCTATGCCTATCAAAACTGGCGCCAAGAGCGTGCCCAAGAAGTCCTCTGCCACTGCGGCTGCCGGTCATCGCGTAAGCCGCGGAGTTCCCCTACCCTTTGGCGCCTCCGTGCGTCGCCATGGAGTGAATTTCTCCATCTTCTCGAAACACGCCACCTCATGCACCCTGGTGCTCTTTCAGCCGGGCTCGGCCGATCCCTTTGTCGAATTTCCACTCGATCCTCGTTTGAACCGGACCGGGCAAGTGTGGCACGCATTCGTCGAGGGTCTGGATGTGGATATCCAATACGGCTATCGCTTCCACATGCAGCCCAATCCCGACCCTAAGGTGTATCGCTTCAATCCAGAGCACGTTCTCCTCGATCCTTACGCCCGCGTGCTCTCCAACGGAGGCGCATGGGACGCCTACAAGCCCGGTGCCCGGCTCTTCCGCAACAGTGCCGTAGTGGAAAACCACTTCGACTGGGAGCACGATCAGCCGCTCAACATTCCCCTGGTCGACAGCATCATTTACGAAATGCACGTCCGCAGCTTCACCCAGCATCCGTCCTCAGGAGTAGTGAATCCCGGCACCTTCGCCGGTGTCATCGAGAAGATTCCTTATCTCAAGAAACTAGGAGTGACCGCGGTCGAACTGCTTCCAGTTAACGAGTTCGAGCAATGTGATACCGATCGTGTCAACCCATTCACTGGCGAACCGCTACGGAATCTATGGGGCTACCAGACGACTGCCTTCTTCGCCCCCAATACGGCCTACTGCTCCAGTCGCGCCGACGGCGAACAGGTCCGTGAGTTCAAGCATTTGGTCCGCAGCCTGCATCAGTCCGGCATTGAAGTGGTCCTCGACGTGGTCTTCAACCACACCGCCGAAGGGGACGCCAGCGGACCGACCTGGTCGTTCCGCGGCATCGACAACTCCACCTACTACATGCTTGAGCCCGGCACCGGCGACTACCTCAACTACAGCGGTTGCGGCAACACCGTAAACTGCAACAACCCGGTGGTGCGCGACTTCATCGTCGATTGCCTGCATTACTGGGTGATGGAAATGCACGTCGACGGATTTCGCTTCGACCTTGCTTCCATTCTCGGTCGTGGGCAGGACGGCTCGGTATTGAAAAATCCGCCCCTGCTGGAGAGCCTGGCGTACGATCCGGTGCTCGCCAACACCAAGCTCATCGCCGAGGCCTGGGATGCCGCGGGACTCTACCAGGTCGGCACCCTCCCTTCATGGGGCCGCTGGGCGGAGTGGAACGGCAAGTTCCGCGATGACATCCGCAAGTTTGTAAAGGGCGATGCCGGCATGACTTCTCCCCTGGCAACTCGAATGTTGGGAAGCCCCGACCTTTATTTGACCAGCGCGCGCGAGCCTTATCACAGCATCAACTTCGTCACCTGCCACGACGGATTTACGCTCAACGATCTGGTTTCGTACAACGACAAGCACAACCTCGCAAACGGCGATAACAACACCGACGGCAGCAACGCGAATTACAGTTGGAATTGCGGCTCCGAGGGACCGACGGACGATGGCATCATCACCGAACTTCGGGACCGGCAACGCAAGAATCTTGCCGCGCTTCTGCTGGTCGCGCACGGCGTTCCCATGGTCCTCTCCGGCGACGAGATTGGACGTACGCAACAGGGCAACAACAACGCCTATTGCCAGGACAACGAAATCAGTTGGCTCGATTGGCGCATGGCGGAAAGCAACGCCGGCCTGCTGCGCTTCTTTCAGTTGATGATTGCCTTCCGCAAGCGATGTTGCCTGCTGCGACGCTCGACATTCGAGCTCAACGGTGAAGGTGGATTTCACGTCACCTGGCATGGGGTAAAGCGCGCGAAGCCCGATTGGGGCAGCGAGTCGCGCACCTTGGCGATGCAGCTTACCCAGCTCCACGATGACGGCTCGCGCGACGACATCCACTTCATCGCTAACGCCTATTCCGGCGATCTCGACTTTGAGTTGCCGCAGATCGGCGAGCGCGAGTGGTTTCGCCTGGTCGATACCGCATTGGCGTCGCCCCTCGATGTCGCCGACGATGGCCAGGAGTTCCCGCTGCTCTCGCAGGAAAGCTATCCGGTGCAGGCGCGCAGCGTGACCATCTTCGTATCCAAGTGATCTGATAACGGGAAACTGCGGAAACTCATTTCACAAGTCCATTGAGCATCTCGAACCTTCCCGACTCCGGATCGGCCTCTCGAACCGAACCATCACCAATGTCATAGATCCAACCCCGAATTTCGAGTTCCCCACTCAACAACCGCGAAGCCACGGCAGGATGGGTCTTCAGATTTTCAAGCTGGGTCAAGACGTTATACTCCGTGAGGAATTGTAGTTTCTCTTCGCCGTAAACCTCCGGATGCTCCCTCAGCAGCCGTTCTCTGGACCCGAACGAGTGTCGTATCCAGTTTTGCAATGCCGGCATTCCGTTGGCTTGTTCCGGTTCGGCCAGGACTTTCACTACGCCACAATCCGTATGTCCGCAAACAATGATCAAGGACACACGCAGCACCATCATGGCGTACTCCACGCTGGCGGTTACTCCGCCTACATGGTCGCTGTACTTGGGCACGATGTTTCCTGGGGTGCGTTCGGTGAAGATCTCTCCCGCGCCGGTTTGCAGCAGCACGTTGGGAAGAATGCGGGAATCGGCGCAGGTGAAGAACATGGCAATCGGCTCCTGCCGGTACTTCAACGCTTCGAAGAGTTTGCGTTGCGCCGGATAAACTTCTGCCTGAAACTTGGCTACGCCTCTTGTGATTTTTGACAAAGCTTCCCGACTCTTCATCACCGGCTTCCTCATCCAATACTTGTCCCGCCCAAGCGCTCTGCGCCGCGCTGACAGTGTACTGATTCGGGGACTAGAATCACAGATGTAGATTGCCGTAAATCCCCTCGCTTTTTCTTTCGTCCGGCCGCGTTCGTTGCAGCATGAGAACGCATTCCTTACGGTATGAGTGTGCCCTCCAGAACACGATGGGCCGCCACTGAAGACGCATCTCGGTCCGCGTATACTCCGCGATTTCACGAACATCTTCGTCCACCCACACGTGGTAATGGATGCTGTAATCGGATTCCAATAGATACTTCAGTTGCTGCTGGAACTCCGGAGTTCCGCGACGGTGTCCCACAACTCTGTCGACCCAGTCCTCAAAATGTGCTTGCTTGTCGCACCCTTGCTCTTCTTGTTCTGCGATCAGATGTTCTAATGGAGTGCGCTCGCGCTTGGCGTCGAAGGTGTATCGTTTGTCTGGAACTTTCAGCAACAGAACTCCTCCCGGCAGCAGCACGTCGTACCAGTGGCGCAGCGCAGCCAACGGGAACGGCAGATGCTCGAGAACGTGGCTGGCGATCACGAAGTTCAGACTGGCCGGAGCAAACGGCAGTTGCATGGCGTCGGCCACGACATCAGGGTTGACGACTGTCTGGCTAACCTCCGCATAGTGCTGCTGGAGGTCCTCATTTTGCAAGCGATCGACGTAATAGACGGTGACCCTATGAGGAACAGGAAACTTCCGCCACAATGCACCAATCTCAATCCCGTGGCCGCGAAGATGTCGTGCCAGCAGGCGGTTTTCCAGCCAGCGCAGCGCCGCTCCCTTCCCCATAGGCACACTATAAAGTAGTTGCGCGAAGTCCTGCGCCGGAAAGTAAACCGAAGAGCGGCAACTCCCGCTCGGATGGTGTGAATGTTTCACTTGCGCTCTTCCCTGCTAGACTGAACCCTCATGTCTGAAGCCACCAACTCATTAGCGCGCGCATCGTCCGCCTATTTGCGCTCGGCGATGCATCAGCCCATCCGCTGGCACGAGTGGGGAGAAGAAGCCTTCGCTACGGCCCACCGCGAAAACAAACCGGTCCTGCTCGATATCGGCGCGGTGTGGTGCCACTGGTGCCACGTCATGGACCGCGAATCCTACGAGAACGCCGAACTAGCCGAGATCATCAATCAGCAATTCATCGCCGTGAAGGTCGATCGCGACGAGCGGCCAGACGTGGACAGCCGCTACCAGCTCGCGGTCTCGGCCATCTCCGGTACCGGCGGCTGGCCGCTTACGGTCTTCCTCACGCCCGATGGCCGCCCATTTTACGGCGGGACGTATTTTCCGCCGGTCGATCAATGGGGACGCCCCAGCTTCAAGAAGATATTGCTGGCCATCGCCGATGCTTATCGCGACCGCCGCGACGAAGTGCTGAAGTCGGCCGACGATGCCATGAATGTGCTGGCCAATGCGGAAGGCTTTGCCGGACACCACGTGGATTTTTCGCCGCGCATTGTGGGCGTGATGGTGCAGTCCGCGTTGCCCATCTTCGACGAGAAAAACGGCGGCTTCGGCAGCGCGCCCAAGTTTCCTCATCCCGCTTCCCTCGATCTGCTGATGGATTGGTATGTACGCACTCACGAGGAGCGCGTTGCAACGGTAATTACAACGACGTTGACGAAAATGGCACAGGGCGGCGTTTATGACCAACTGGCGGGCGGCTTCCATCGCTACTCAGTCGACGAGCGCTGGATCGTGCCGCACTTCGAGAAGATGTCGTATGACAACTCGGAGCTGCTGAAGAATTACGTGCACGGCTACCAGGTCTTCGGCTTCGAGTTCTATGCCCACGTCGCCCGCGACATTGTTCGCTGGATAGACGAATGGCTAAGCGACCGCGAGCACGGCGGCTTCTACGCCTCGCAGGATGCCGACATCAATCTTGACGACGACGGCGACTACTTCACTTGGACCCGCGATGCGGCCAAGGCGGTGTTGAGCGAAGAGGAGTTTGAAGCGGCCTCACTGCACTACGACATCGAGGAAATCGGCGAGATGCAGCACGATCGCTCGAAGAATGTGTTGTGGGTGCGCGCTCTGCCCGAAGAGGTCGCTTCGCGAATGGGATGCGATGTCTCCCGGGCGCTCGATCTGCTCGCCTCGGCCAAGACCAAGCTGTATGCCGCGCGTCTGCAGCGTCCGACCCCGTTCGTGGACAAGACGGTCTACGTGAGCTGGAATGCGATGTGCGTGTCGGCGTACTTGCAGGCGGCGCAGGTGCTCGGCTTGGATGAGGCCCGCAAGTTCGCACTGCGTTCGCTGGATCGCATTTTGTCGGAAGCGTGGGACAAGGGGCGCGGGTTGGCGCACGTAATCGCCTACGCCGATCCTAAAGCTGGGATACGTTTCGTCCGCGGAATGCTTGACGACTATGCCTTCACCGCTCTGGCTTGCATCGACGCGTATGAAGTCACCGGCGCCATGAGCTATTTCAAGTTCGCGCAAGAAGTAGCCGACGAGATGATTCGGCACTTTGGCGATTCGACTTCCGGTGGCTTCTTCGATACCGAAGCGTCGTTGGGGGAAAAGCTGCAGTTGGGCGCGCTGTCGGCGAGGCGCAAGCCATTTCAGGATGCGCCGACTCCCGCCGGAAATCCAAGTGCGGCGATCGCGCTGCTCCGACTTCATGCTTACACCAACGATGCCAAGTATCGCGACAAAGCCGAAGATACGCTCGAAGTCTTTGCCGGTGCGGCAGAGCAGTTTGGGATTTACGCGGGAACCTACGGTATCGCGGCGACCTGGATGTCGCGACCGCATATTCAAGTGGTAGTGGTGGGCGAAGACGCAGCAGCCGAGGCACTCCTGCAGGCCGCGAGCGCTCCATTTGCGGTCAACAAGTCGGTAGTGCATTTGACCGACAGCGAGGCCGTAGCTCAGAACCTGCCCGCAGTGTTGGCGGAAACAGTTCCCAACCTGCCGGCGCTGAAAGAGAAGAAGTCGTTTGCGATGGTTTGTACGAACTTCAGTTGTCGGCCGCCGGTCGCAAATCCGGAGGAGTTATCGTCGCTACTTAGGGCGGTAATTGCCGGCAAGTAAACTCCAGCCGAGGAATTGCCGATGAAGGAACAGAGCGGTGACAGCCCGCCTGCCATGGCCGCCTACGGCCCTCGGGCTGGGTAGAAGCGACCGGGCGACGTTAAACAGCGTCGCCCTCGCGTTCAGTAGGCTTGATCCAGCAACTCGATCACGTGGTTGACTTTGGTTTTGAGGCCCTTACGCTTTGCCCCCGCCGCCAGTTGCAGCATGCAGCCCACATTCGCGGTGACCACAATCTCCGGCTCGACCATCGACACATACTCCATCTTCTCGTCGAGGACCTTCATCGAGATCTCGTTCTGCACCACGTTGTAGACTCCGGCGCTGCCGCAGCAGGAATCAGCCCGCGGCATCTCAACCAGCTCCACCCCAATCGCCTTCAACAACTCGCGTGGCTGTTTGCGGACGCCTTGCGCGTGCGCCAGGTGGCACGGATCAGAATAAGTAACCCGGCTTTTCAGCCGGCGCTTCGGTTCTGTTAAGCCAACCGCAGCGAGGTATTCGGTTACATCGCGGGCCTTGGCGACGAACTGCTTCGCACGTTCGGCATACTGGGGATCGTGCTCCAGCAGATCGGCATACTCCTTCATCGTCGCGCCGCAACCGGCGGCGTTGCTCACGATAGCATCGATTTCCGGGCGAAGCATCGCATCGATGTTCTTGCAGGCCTGGGCGCGGGCCATATCCAGCAGCCCCGCATGGGCGTGCAAGGCGCCGCAACAGCTTTGCTCCTGAGGAATGCAAACCTCAATACCGTTCTTGTTAAGCACGCGAATGGTCGCGCGGTTCAGCTCCGCAAAGGCCACGCTGCTGATGCAGCCGATCAGCAAAGCCACCCGCCCGCGCCGAACTCCTTCGGCGGGATAGGTCCTGCCCAAATCACGAAACGAGAAATCGCTTTCGATGCGCGGCGATAAAGCGTCAATCTCCTCGACTCCCAATAGCTTTAGTAGGCCGCTTGTCCTCGCTATGTTTTGTAGACCAGAGCGCTGATAAAAGCGGACCAGCTTCGCCGATCGCGCCAGCTTGCTGAAAGATGGCAGCACTCGGCTGTAAAAATGTTCGCGCAGTTTGCGCTGTAGCCAAGGACGCTGGTAGTTCTCCTCGATCTGCGAACGCGTGCGCTCCAGCAGGCTTCCGTACTGCACGCCGGAAGGACACGCTGTCTGGCAATTCAAACAACCGAGGCAGCGGTCGATGTGGGTGACGAAGGAATCTCCCAGCGCAAGCCTGCCCGCGTCCACCTGCAACATCTGGTAGATGCGGCCGCGCGGCGAATCCATTTCCGTGCCCAGCACGCGATAGGTTGGGCATTGATCAAGACACAGCCCGCAATGGACGCACTTAGAGTACAGCTCCCACGTCGGCTTCTCGCCCGGCGAGAAGTGCGAGACCGGCTTATCGACAGTTGGCGTTGCGAAGCTCAGAAGAGGAACCTCCCGCGATTGAGAACATCTTTAGGATCGAGCGCCGTCTTCACCGCACGCATGCTGTCGAGATTGGTCGGCGTCGGCCCCCAGGCCGCGACATGGTGCCGTGCTTCCGGGGGACAGTGTAGGACTGCCATGCTGGCATCCTTCGGCAACAAATTACGCAGCTCGGAGGCGGCATTGATGAAGTTCACGAGCGTAACTTCCGCGCCCCTCATCGGCCACAGGCCTGCCAGCAGATGACCCACCCCCACCCTCCCGATTATGGCAAGTGCGAGGCCATTTGATTCGCCAGCAGTTGCCAGATGGTCCAGCACCGGCTGAATTTCGCTTAGCGGCACCGCCAATGAAAACAGCAGGCCACGCGGGTACCGATCGGGAACGATATGGGAAAAATCCGCCAGTGCTCGCCACACGTCCCATTCGCTCTGCCCTTCCATCTCATGCGAGATGGCCGCCCCCAGTTCGGCGCGATAGCGAGCCAGCACAGCATCGCTTCCCGCGGCACGAACATAAATCGACCACGAAGCCGACTCTTTCCCATCCGGCAGAAGCGCACGCGCACCGGGCGAGACCAGCTCCAGGCAAATTGGCGACAGCGGCGAGCGCAACACACGATTGCGAAAATCAATTGCCTCGGCGGGAGTACCAAACTCTGCGGCAAAAGTCCGGGTTTGCCGCGATGCCGGAAACAACTTGAAACTGGCGCCGGTAATGATCGCCAGCGTACCCTGGCTGCCGATCAGGAGTTTCATCAAGTCGTAGCCGGCAACATTCTTCACCACACGGCCGCCGCCTTTGGCCTTACGCCCGTCGCCGGTTACAAATCTGATCCCAATGCAGTAGTCGCGCAGTCCGCCGTAACCGTGGCGCAGCGGACCAGGCATCGCGGTGGCCAGCAGTCCGCCGACGGTAGAGCGTTCTGGCAATGCCGCATCGCCAGCGAAGAGTAGCCCATTCGCCCCCACCATCGCAGACAGTTGCGCAACCGTGCAACCCGCTCCTATGCCGACGGTGAGGTCGCCCGGATCATAATGATCTACATCCGTGAGTCGCGAGGTATACAGCAACACATCGATCCGCGAGGGCAAGTTCCCCACCTGCTGTTGGGTAAAACCGCCAGCGGGAACAACACTCAAGCCATGTTCATTGGCGAAACGCAATACGGCCGCAATTTCATCGGCGGAAGCTGGCGCAACCGCAACGCCTGGCGCGATGCCTAGGATGACACCGCGATGCAGCTCCGATGGATCTTCCATGACATGATCGGCCCCGCAAATCGCGCGCAGCTCGCGGCCATATCGCGTCCCCGCGCTGATCGTGCTCACAAGCCCTCCTGCGCCAGCACGGCGTTCTGCGACGGCCCGGTGATCTCGCGGCACATGCGCGGAGTGGGCAGCAGTTTCTGCGGATTCAGAATTTCGTGACCGTTGAACGCATCCCGCAGGCTCATCATCACGTCGAGGTCCTCCTCGGTAAACAGCAACGGCATCAGGTCGCGCTTTTCCATGCCGACCCCGTGCTCGCCGGTGATGGAGCCGCCCACATCGATGCAGTACTGAAGGATGTCGCGGCTGGCCGCCATCACGTGCTGGAACTGTTCGGCATTGCGCATATCGAAGAGGATGAGCGGATGCAGGTTGCCGTCTCCGGCATGAAAGATGTTGCCGATGACGAGGTCGTGCTTCTTCGCCACCTCGCCAATGTGCTGCAGCACGCCGGGAATTTGGCTGCGCGGGACGACCCCGTCCTGCGTGTAGTACGAAGGGCTCACCCGTCCCAACGCCGCAAACGCCAATTTGCGGCCCTTCCACAGTAGCGCGCGCTCTTCTTCGCTCTTGGAGCGGCGGACTTCGCGCGCCTTCTGTTGCAGGCAGACTTCGTTCACCGCGACCGCCTGTTCTTCGACGGCCTCGCGCAGACCCTCAAGCTCGATCAGCAACACCGCTCCGGCATCCAGCGGATAGCCTGCGTGGCAGAAGGCTTCTATCGTACGCAGCGTCCAGCCGTCGAGCATTTCCAGCGCCGCCGGGGTAATGCCTGCGGCGGTAATGGCAGAGACCGTACGCGCGGCATCGTCAATCGATTCGAAAATGCCCAGCAAGGTGGCCGTCAATTCCGGCTTGCGCAGCAACTTCACGGTGATTGCGGTCGCGATGCCCACCGTGCCTTCCGAGCCGACGAAGAACCCGGTCATGTCATAGCCACCTGACTCGGCAGCCTTGCCCCCAAATTGCACCATGTCGCCGTTCGGCATTACCACTTCCACCCCGGTCACGTGGTTTACCGTGACACCGTGCATCAGAGTGTGCGGTCCGCCGGAATTCTCGGCCACATTGCCGCCGATGGTGCACGCCTTCTGGCTGGATGGGTCGGGAGCGAAGTAGAGACCGAGATGAGAGACATGTTCCGAGAGTTGCAGATTCACAACACCCGGCTGCACCACCGCGCGCTGGTTCTCGACGTCGACTTCGAGGATGCGGTTCATGCGCGAGAAGGCGACAACAATGCCACCTTCCTGCGAGATCGCGCCCCCACTCAGTCCGGTTCCCGCACCCCGGGCGACGACGGGAATGCGGGCCGAAGTGGCCACCCGCATGATCTCTGAAACCTGGTGCGCATTTTGCGGGAAGACGACAACGCCGGGCGTACTCTTGCGAATGCCCGCGTCGTACTCATACAGCATCAGGTCTTCAGGACGGTCGAGAACCGCTTCACGTCCGGCAAGCTTGCGGAGTGCGTCGATTACTGCAGGCAGGCTCATTTTGAGGAACAGCGCCAGTGTAGCACCGCGGGCGAACGCGTCCACAACGGTAGATTCCCTTGCCAAACTGGACACCGCCCGCCGGCTAGCTCGACGTCTGGATGTACGCGCGCATCATTTCCGCCTCGCCCGACTTTTCATCGAGGTGACAACGCAGCAGATCGCGCAACGAGAGAAAGCCGACCAGCGTTGTACCCTCGCACACCGGAAGATGACGGACACCCTTGGTCTGCATCACGCACATCGCGTCTTCCGAGCTGGCGCTGGGAGTCACGGTTTGCACATCGGTACTCATCACCTCGGCGATGTGCGTGGTCAGCGGGTCGCGTCCCTCGGTGACCACTCGCCGCATGATATCGCGCTCAGAAAAAATGCCAACCAGCTTGGTGTCGTCCAGCACCGGTACGGCGCCTACGTTGCAGGCCGCCATGTAGCTGGCAGCCTCGAACACCGTTTGATTGGGTTGAACATAATAGATGGTGCGATTGCTCAACAGGTCCCGAATCGTCGCCATAGTGCCTCCTGAAGGTCTTGGACTCAAGGGCGCACCCACTCGCCCCAGCGGGCGAATTTCCTGGGTCTCCACGACCTGGTCGCGTCGCCCGCCACTCCAGACAATTCCGCGGGCACGCTCCCGCCGGGAACGAGGAACGGAGGCGAGTATAGTCCCAACCGGTGGCCGATGGGAAGCATAATTGCCTGTCGCGATATGGAAAAAGGCAGGCCGGATGCGACTTTAGTGGCCGATAGCGCATGTCTTACTGGCCGCGGGTCGCATCGCTGCCAAGACATTGCCGCGCTGCGGCTGGTATTCTCAATCGTTTGACGACGACAGCGCGGAGGAAGAAGACGAATGTCGAATAGCTTGCAGGGGCGTACGGTGGCAGTATTTGGCGTGGCCAACAAGCGCAGCATCGCCTGGGCCATTGCGCAGCTGATGCAGCAAGCCGGGGCGCAACTGGCCATCACCTATCAGAATGAACGCCTGAAACAGGAAGCTGACGACTTGATTGCCGCACTGCCTAACGCGCAGGCCTTCCAGTGTGACGTCTCGCGCGACGAGGAAATTGCCCGGCTCTTTGAACAATTGAAGTCGCGCTACGGCAAGCTCGACGCGCTGGTGCACAGCGTCGCCTTCGCTCCCGCCGAAGAACTGAAGGGCGAGTTCGCTGACACCAGCCGCGAGGGCTTTCGCATCGCACTCGATATCAGTGTTTATTCCTTGGTCGCACTCGCTCGCGCCGCCCGTCCGCTCATGGCCGACGGCGGCAGCATCATGACCATGACTTACTATGGCGCGGAAAAGGTCGTGCCCAAGTACAACGTGATGGGCGTCGCCAAAGCTGCGTTGGAGGCGAGCGTCCGCTACCTAGCCTACGATCTGGGCAAGAACAAGATTCGCGTGAACGCCATTTCGGCCGGACCGATCAAGACGCTGGCCGCGCGCGGTATCGCCGGCTTCGGCGATATGCTGGGCGCCCAGGCCGAACGTGCTCCTCTGCAACGCAACGTGGATGTGAAAGAAGTGGCGTCGACCGCGGTCTTCCTGGCCAGTGATGCCGCCACCGGTATTACCGGCGAAACCATCTACGTCGATTGCGGATATAACATTATGGGGTTCTGAAGGGCAGTTGTCAGTTACCAGTTGTCAGTTTCGAGCGTCGAGTTTCCGCACTCAACAAGAGTCCCCTTCCAAACTTCATATTGACATATGTACGTACACTATCTAAACTGAATTGCACCTAGCATGTTCGAATGGGATGAGGAAAAGAACCGGACGAACCGCCGGAAGCATGGACGTTAGTTTCGAAACGGCCACGCTGGTGTTTGACGATCTATACGCCCTCACGAAACGCGACATGACGCATGACGAAGAGGAACGGTTTATCACCCTCGGGGCGACTGCCCCGGGCGCAATTCTATTCGTAGTTCACGCGAATTATGAGAGCGCGGACAAAGCGGAAGTAATCCGGCTAATCTCGGCTCGCGCCGCAACCTCTCGCGAGAGGAAGAGTTATGAAGAGGCCCACAAAAGAACAGAGACGCGAAATCGCAGCCATCGCCGCAAAGAAAGATAAAGATATCGATCTTTCCGGGATGCCGGAAATTGTCGACTGGAGCGATGCCGAAATGGGCAAGTTTTATCGTCCACCGAAAAGGCCGGTCACCATGCGTCTGGACGCGGACGTGGTTGAATGGCTCAAGAGTTACGGACCCGGTTACCAGACCAAAGCAAACTTACTGCTCCGGCATGCGATGAGCGCTACGCAGTCTAGAAACTCAGCCACAAAACGGCGAAGGGCGTAATTGATTGGTTGTACACCCGATGTGGCGGCGAGAGCATCGCGCGTGGCGTCGCCGGCTTCGGCGACATGCTAGGCGCTCAGGCCGAACGCGCTCCTCTGCAACGCAACGTGGATGTGAAAGATGTAGCGGCGACCGCGGTCTTCCTGGCCAGCGACGCTGCCACCGGCATTACCGGCGAAACCATCTACGTCGATTGCGGATATAACATTATGGCGTTCTGAAGTTAGCTAGGGGATAGTGGATAGTTGTTGGTAGGCAATCGTGAAAGGGCGCGGTCCTCCCGGCGTCCTTGCCATCCCAAACCCACAGTGATTACAATGTAATTACGTAATTCCGGCGGTGTGGAGCGGTAGGTATGAAAACTGAACTTGTGCGGATTGGCAACTCGCGTGGGATCCGAATCCCCAAGCCCATCATCGAGCAATGCGGGTTCGGGGAAAGCGTGGAGTTACGCGTCGAGAAGGACTGCCTGGTCGTTTCTTCCCAGCGTACGCCACGACAGGGATGGGAAGAAGTTTTCCGGGCTGCCGGCCCGTCGGCTGACGACGAACTGCTGCTGGAAAACGCCGGCCCGAATGAGTTTGATTGCAAGGAATGGAAATGGTAATGGGACCGCGCCAAGATGAGGTTTGGCTCGTGTACCTCGACCCGACCCTGGGAACAGAAATGCGAAAGACCAGACCTTGCCTGGTTGTGTCGCCGGATGAAGTGAACCGCCACCTTCGGACCGCGATTGTCGCTCCCATGACAACCACCGAACGGCCCTATCCAACGCGAGTGACCTTGACCTTCCAAGGCAAACGCGGACAGGTGGCGCTTGATCAGCTTCGCGCCGTGGACCGGCAACGCTTGCTAAAGAAGCTGGGGAAGATATCACCTGTTGCGGCGCAAGCAGTGTCCTCCGCGCTGGTGGAAATATTTGCCCGATCATAACGCTCGCCTTGCGGATTACGGGTGAGAGGCGAGAATGAGAAAAAGCCGGACGGGGATAGTCGGGTCGTAAATCTCTTGCCGCAGCGGCGACGGCGGTTTTTTCAGAGAGTGATGCGGGAAGCGGGATTACCGGTGAAACGATTTACGTTGATTGCGGATACAACATTATGGGATTTTGAGAAGGCTAAGGGAGAAGAGGTCGGGAGGTTGGTTCAATCGATTTCATGAAGTGAAAGGTTACCAAAAACAATATCGGCGAGGTCGTATACAGAATCGAAATCGTATTTCCTTCCCAGCTTTGGCTCCCAGTAGCGTCCATGCGCAATCCAATGTCGAAACTTGAACGCACCACGCAAGTCTCCAATGAGGCCCCGCGAGCTTGTCTGTTTTTGCCTCCAAGTTTCGAAGATATCTTCGTCAAGTCTCACACCATTCTTTCGAGACCTGTGAATAGCACGAAAGGCCCTGGAGAGATCATCCTCCAGTTTTTTCTCACAGCGATACTTATAGTCGAGCCGAAAAGCGGCCTCGACAATGGTCAGAATCACAAATGCTGATCTCAGCTCGGTCTCTTCCAGACGCCTGGTGAGCTCTGTTTGAACTTCCTCAGCGGAATAAGCAGAGAAACGGCTAAGAAAATCCGGGGATTTCTCGCTGAAATACAATCCCAGCGAATCCACCACGTCATTGTGGTACCTGGCAATTTCCTCAAGGACGGCCCTACCCATTGGAAACTTCCATAATCAGCTGAAAAAAGGTCTCCTGTGTTACTTCTGCAAACCTCCTTTCCGGGGGTCGTGTAAGAATTTTCCACTCCCACTGAATCTCGTCTGATAATTCCTTTGGGGCAATAGGAAGGTCCCCGCTAGTGCCGACCCTCACATGGACCAGGGATCTAGGATCCGTCACTTTGCTATCGACCAAGACGATCTGAGCTTTACCAGATGATCCAACCACGTCGACACGTCCTTTAAAAGCGATTATTAAGGTTCCGATCGGCACTAGATTTACCACCTGTTTGCCGATCCTCAGAACCATTTTTCTGGCGGTATACGAGCCGATGTGCTCCTCATTAAGCTCAATATCTTGAAATTCAAACTGAATCTGTCCGACAGAGACATACTTGTCGAGGAAAGATTCGATCCTTTTGTAAAGGCTGTTCAGGTAACTGAGCCATTCATCGCGTTCGTTGTTCCAGTCAATAGGGGGGCCTGCAGGGAGGACTTCCTGCTGACGCCTGACGTAATCATCAAAATCCTTGCTATGCATGAGATTCCTCATTGCCACCGATTGTGAGATGTTCTCCGCACATCGAGACCGGTCGGAGCCGCACTCAATTCGCCGCTCTAATCACTATGGTACGACAGCTACTTCCTCTTCACCACAATCTTCCTCTCCTGGTCGCCTCTGCGCTCTATAACAATCTCCACGTCGCGCTCCTTTTCGAAGCGAGGGAATTTTTCGCCCCACTCCAGCAGGACTAGGTTGCCTTCTTCGGCGAAGAGTTCGTCGAGGCCCAGGGTGTCGAGCTCGCGCGGGGTGTCGATGCGGTAAAGATCGACGTGGTAGAGGTTGACCTCGGGACCGCGATATTCGTGAATGAGAGTGAAGGTGGGACTGGTGACGTCGTCTTGCGAGGCAGCCTGCAGGCCTTCGGCGATGCCCTTCACCAGCGTGGTTTTGCCGGTTCCGAGATCGCCACGCAGGATGACCATGCGCGCGTCCTTCAGCGTGGGCGCCAGCTTGCGCCCCAGCGCCATGGTCTCTTCAGCCGAGTGCGTGATGTGCTCGTGCGGGTTCATCGGGGAGGAGCGAACATTTTAGCAGGGGCGCTGCTATCCGATGCGCATGGTGCTCTCCATCGCCCACTGGGCCGCCCGACGGAAGGCCTCAGGCAAACCGGCCAGCAGATCGGTCGCAACCAGCGAGTGTTCGCCCATGGTCTCGGCGGCCACGTCGCCGGCCAAGCCGTGCAGATAAACGGCGGCAATTGCTGCGCGCGCGTAGTCGTTGGGCATCTGCGCGATTACGCCCGCAGTCATGCCAGTAAGGATGTCGCCGGTGCCTCCGGTGGCCATACCAGGATTGCCGGTGGGATTGACCCAGGCGCTCCCATTAGGCAACGCGATGATGGTGCGGTTGCCCTTCAGCACCAGCACGAGGCCGTGATCACGCGCGAAGCTGCGCGCGACATTCAGTCTGTCAGCCTGGATCGCTTTGATGGAGATGCCCGCCAGGCGCGACATCTCGCCGGGGTGCGGTGTAAGGACGAGCGGACGCCGGCGGCCGTCCAGAAGATTGGTTTGACCCTCGAAGGCGTTCAGCCCGTCGGCATCGACGACCAGCGGGACCTTCGTCTGGTGCACGGCCTCGTGCACGAACTGCACCGTCTCCGGATTGCGGCCGATGCCGGGACCGATTGCAACCACGGTCATCGGCTTGGTCAGGTCTAAGAAGCGTCCGTTCTGTGCCGCCGCCATGCTGATTGAACCTACAGAGGTTTCAGGCAGAGGCTCGGTCATGAGCTCGGCGGCGAACGCCGCAACGCTAGTAAGCACCCGCGCCGGAGTGGCGACGGTGCTCAATCCCGCACCCGCGCGCAGCGCAGCCATGCCGGCCATGGCCGCGGCTCCCGACTTGCCGAACGAGCCGCCCACGATCAGGGCGTGACCGTACGAACCTTTGTTGCTGTCGCGCGGACGAGGAGCGAGCAACGCAGCAAAATCGCGCGGCGTGGTGACCTCGAGGTTCAAGGCCGACACGATGGCCTCAGGCGGAGAACCGATAGGCACAACGATGATCGCCCCGTGGGTCAGATTGCCGAAGACGTGCGCCGGACGCGGTGCTGTGAAAGTGATGATGACGTCGGCGCGGGCAATTCCGTCGCCCGACTGCGGCGTCATGGAGTCGGAATCGGCGCCCGACGGAATGTCAACCGCGACGATAGGCTTGTCGTTGCGATTCATGATCGCAATGGCATCGGCTAGCAGACCTGTAACTGGTGGACGAAAGCCTGTCCCGAGAATAGCGTCAACCATGAGATCGCATTTGGCGAGGCTGCGTTCGGTTTCGGCTATCAATTCTTCTTCGTTGGTCACCTCGACGGGACGCAGCGGCAGCCGCTCGAACATGGCCAGGGCGTCGCCCTTGAGCTGGGTACGCGAAGCCAGCAGCACTACCTCGACCACGCGTCCAGCGCGGTGCAGCTTGCGAGCGACAACGAAGCCATCGCCACCGTTGTTGCCCTTGCCGCAAACCACGGTGACACGATTCGCGTCGACGTGGTTCCGCAAGATGAAATCCGCGATGGCGGTGCCGGCGTTTTCCATCAAGGTGAGCGACGGCACGCCAAAGCGTTCGCTGGTCGCGCGATCGATCTCGCGCATCTCCTCCGCGGTAGTGATCTTCATGCGCGCTCCGTTGCGGACTGCTCCAGCCGCCGCAGACCGTCGGGTTCGCCCATCGCAATGAGGTGGTCGCCCTGGTGAATCATTTCGTCGGGCGGGGGATTGAAGCGCATATGAGAATCTTCTCCTTTGATGGCGAGCACGATCACGCCCATCTCTTGCCTGATGCGCGAGCCTTCCAGCGTTTTGCCTGCAACCCGCGACCCAGGCTGGACCTGAACTTCTTCGATCTCCAGCGGCTTTTGCTGGTTCATCGCGGTGTCGAAGAAATCGACGACATGCGGGCGCATGAAAGTCTGGGCAATGCGATATCCGGCAAAGTTGTAGGGCGAGACCACGCGATCGGCGCCGGCGGTGAGCAAGTGTTTCTCGGCTTCTTCTTCACTGGCGCGAGCAATGATCTTCAGCGTGGGATTCAAGCTGCGTGCGGTCAGGATGATGTAAACGTTGATGGCGTCCGTGGTAGTGGCGGCCACCAAGCCACGGGCACCTTCGATGTGCGCCTGCCGGAGAACGTGCTCGTGCGTGGCATCGCCGACCAGCGTGAGCCAGCCCTCGTCGGAGTAACGCGCCAGCTTGGTCGCATCAGTGTCGATGACAACGAACGGCAAAGGTTTGCGGGCCAGTTCGCGCGCGGCGCTGCGACCGACGCGTCCGGCTCCGCAGAGGATGAAGTGGTCCGACAATCGACTGATCTCGCGGTCCATGCGTCTCCTGCCGAACACCGATTGAAGCTCGAATTCTAGCAGGGCCTGGGTCGCGCCTCCGAAGAACAGCAAGACCAGCCCGACACCGGTGACGATAATGAAGGAGTTGAAGATGCGGCCGGCGTGGGAGAGTGGATGGACCTCGCCGTAGCCGATGGTGGTGATGGTGGTCAGCACCATGTAGAAGCCGTCGAACCACGACCAGCCTTCCATGTAATGGAATCCGGCCGTGCCCATGAGGACCAGCGCCACCAGCGCCAGGAAGATGATCTTCAGATTGAGGAAAGCCTTCATTGCCACCACTATTCAACCAGAGCGGTCGTCAAAAGGAAAACGCCCGTTACGCAACGGCGACGGGCGAGGGGAATCGGAGGTGTGAGCTACCTCCCGCACGGAAGGGCGTTTTGCAATCGGATGAGGCGCGGCTAGAGCGGTTTCAGAACTAGTGTAGTCCGGCGAGTGTGCGCAGAGCGGCGCTTCAGCGCCGCGTCACTGCCGCGGAATTAATCGCTCAAGCTTTAATAGTAGAGCGAGCTTCGACGCCAGCCTGAAGGCTGGCTCTACCCGGTCTACACCAACCCTGAAGCCGGTCTAATCGCCGGCAACCCCCACTTTATCCGGGACGAGTTTCTGCACCCGGCTGTGGCGACGGCTGTAAGTGAAGTAAATGACCATGCCGATGATTAGCCACACGATTAGGCGAATCCAAGTACCCAACGGCAGGCTGGCCATCAAACCGAGTGAGACGAGTATGCCCAGAATCGGCACCAACGGCACCATCGGCGTCTTAAACGGCCGATGCAGCTCGGGGCGACGTACACGTAGGATCCATACTCCAAAACATACAATGACGAACGCCAGCAGAGTACCGATGCTCACCAATTCGCCCAGAATTTCGATGGGAATGAGGGCCGCGAAAACCGCGACAAATCCCCCCACCAGCAGAGTCGAGATCCATGGCGTACGAAAGCGAGGATGAACCGCGCCGGCCCACTCCGGCAGCAGGCCATCGCGTGACATGGAGTAGAACACGCGCGACTGGCCTAACAACATCACCAGCATCACCGTGGCCAGTCCGAAGATAGCGCCAAGCTTGACCAGAATCTTTGCCCAGCCAACTCCCGTCGCATCAATGCCGACGGCGACCGGGTCAGAGACGTTCAGGTCACCGTAAGGAACGATTCCCGTTAGTAGGCCCGAGACAAGTATGTAGAGGACCGTGCAAATGACCAGCGACCCCAGAATGCCCATGGGCATGTCTTTCTGCGGATTGTTGGCCTCTTGGGCCGCCGTAGAAACGGCGTCGAAGCCGATATAGGCAAAAAAGATGACACTGGCTGCGCGAGCTATGCCTGACCAGCCATAGTGTCCGAAGGCACCGGTGTCATTGGGAGGAATAAATGGATGCCAGTTGGCAGCCACCAAGGCAGGATGCTTCAGTGCGAACAAGCCGGCAATTACGATGAACATCACCACGATTGCCAGCTTTACAATCACGATTCCAGAATTGAAGTTGGCGGATTCCTTGATGCCGATCACCAGCAGGGTAGTCACGCCGACGATGGCTAGAAGCGCCACCAGATTGAACAAGCCGGTTTCCGTAGGCAGAGTATTCGGATTGATATGTTGGGTCGCTAATGTGTCTTTGATCCGCTCCAGGTGTTCCCAATGGCCACCGTAGAATACAAGTTTCTCGCTGGGCGCCAGCGTCAGGCGGGGAGGGATTCGAATTCCGAAGTCTTCCAGAAAACTCAGGAGATATCCGCTCCAACCGGAGGCCACGGTGGCCGCTCCGAAGGCGTACTCCAAAATCAGGTCCCACCCGATGATCCAGGCAAACAACTCTCCGAGGGTGGCGTAGCCATAGGTATAAGCCGAGCCGGCGATGGGAATCAGCGAGGCAAATTCCGCGTAGCACAACCCGGCAAAAACACACGCAATGCCCGACAGCACGAAGGAAAGCACGATGGCAGGTCCGGCATACTTTGCCGCCGCCGATCCCGTGAGCACGAAAATTCCCGCGCCGATAATTGCGCCAATTCCCAGGGTAATAAGGTTGACCGGACCCAGGGCCCGCTTCAGACTATGTTCCCCCGTCTCGGATGCCTCGTGCATCAGCATGTCGAGGGGCTTGCACTTCAGCAGATCGGCCATTAAGATTCGCCTCTTCTCTACAACTCGGCTCGCGCACTTGTTTGCGGGTTGCACTTTGACCACAAGAAATACACGGGGATTCCGAGTAGAACAATGATGAGGCCGGGCCACGTGTACTGCGGCTTGTAACGCAACAAGACTACATCAATAAACGTAGCGATCAAAATATACATTGCGGGCAGCACGGGGTATCCGATAGCGCGATAGGGACGCGGCTCGTTGGGGCGCTTGACCCGCAGCACGAACAGCCCGGAGATGGTCAGGATGTAAAACACCAGGACTGCAAAGATGATGTAGTCGAGCAGTTGTCCGTAGCTGCCCGAGATGCACAGAGCGCAAGTCCAGATGCATTGCATCATCAGCGAGTGGGCCGGAGTGTGGTACTTGGGGTGGAGCTTGGCAGCGCCGCGGAAGAACAGCCCATCCTTCGCCATGGCGTAATAGACACGCGCACCGGCCAGGATCAATCCGTTGTTGCAGCCAAAGGTGGACACCAGAATCGCAGCCGCCATAATCTTCGCGCCGCCACCGCCGAAAATCTGCTCTATGACAGCCGTGGCGACCCGATCTTCCGAAGCATGCTGAATGCCGCGGGCCAGGATAGTGGCTCCGTGAGCGTCGCCGTGGAGAGGCAGAACACTGAGGTACACAAAGTTCGCCAAGACGTAGAGCAGCGTCACCGCGCCCGTCCCCATAGCTAGCGCCAGCGGCAAGTTACGCTGCGGATTGCGAACTTCGGCGGCAGTAAACGTAATGTTGTTCCACGCGTCCGACGAGAACAACGATCCCACCTGCGCGACCGCAATAATGGTCAGCGTTCCAACCAGTGCAATCGGGCCGCCGACGCCGACCTGCACCGGATGCAGCGCGTGCCATCCTGCATTGCGCCAGAATTCGGCACCAAAGTTGGCAGCAATGGCCTGCGCGTTGCGCCCAACGAAGACCCCCAACAGTACAAGGCCAAGCAGCGCCGCCGTCTTGGCGACGGTGAACACATTCTGCACCGCTGCGCCGGTGCGCACTCCGAAGATATTCAGCGCGGAGAGAAAAATTACCAACAGGATGGCGGCAAGATTTTGCGTGTTCAAGCCGACATCCATGTTGCCCAGGACCATGGGGCCAATGGGGATGGGAGGCACGTGGGCGATATGAATCAGCCAGTGCGTGGATGAGACCGAAGGGAAGAAGATACCCAGAAATTTGCCGAAGGCGATGCCGACAGCGGCGATCGTTCCCGTCTGTACCACCAAGAACAGCGTCCAGCCGTAGAGAAATCCCCAGAGCGAGCCCAGCGATTCACGCAGATAAACATACTGGCCGCCGGCATGCGGCATCATTGCAGCCAGCTCACCGTAGGCGAGCGCGCCGGTAATGGTCAGAAATCCAGTCACTAACCAGGCCCCGATCAGCAGCACCGGAGAATCGACCAGGCGCGAGATCTCAGCCGAGACAATGAAGATGCCCGAGCCGATCATGGAGCCCATCACCAGCGTAGTGGCGCTGGTCAGGCCCAGACCTTTGACGAATTCGCTTTCGCCGGAGGCGAGGGATACGGTCTTTAGTTCAGTGGCCAATAAGCCTCGAAGGGGCGCACCTTCAGGTGCGCCGTTGGATGTTTTCAATATTTGCCATCCCGAACCGGCTTCAGCCGGTGAGGGACCTGCTTCCTCGCGGCTGTAACGCCCTCTCGGAATCAAGAAACAAAACGCTACTTGCGGCACACCTAAAGGTGCGCCCCTTCAAAACATTTCACAACTCGACGGTATTGTCGTTGACGAAACCTGGACGCCGTTGTCACCAGCCGAACGCACGTCAGCTTACACCAACACTCGCAAGAATTCTGCAGCAACTTTGGTGGGAGAGCTGAGCAGATCGGAAATCACGGCCACTGAGTCGGCGCCGGCATCGATCACGGAGCGGGCGTTGGCGCGGGTAATGCCGCCGATGGCGACCAGAGGCTTCTTCGTGGCAGCCCGCGCGGCACGAATACCCTCCAGCCCAACCACGGGATCCGGATTTCGCTTCCCTGAGGTTGGAAATACCGGTCCGTAAGCGATGTAATCCGCTGGACCGGCGTCCGCTTCTTTGAGTTGTTCGAGGTTGTGAGTCGAGATGCCAAGGACGCGACTGGGGCCGATCACCGTACGCGCGCCTTCGGGAGAAAGATCGTCCTGGCCGACATGCACGCCTTCGAATCCGGCGGCGATGCAGATATCGGCACGGTCGTTCATGATCAAAGTCACGCCGTCGCCCAGCGCCAGGCGGAGTTCGCGGGCATGGCCCAGCATCTCGCGTGTCGTGCCGACCTTGTTGCGATATTGAATGAAAGTTGCGCCGCCGGCGGCGAGCTCGCGGGCGTAGTCGACGATAGCAGCCGTGGTACGCAGGGGCGCGGCGAAGCAGGAAACATCAACGATAGCGTAGAGCCTGGGTAGATTCATATCTCTAGAAAAAGCATTTCACCACGGAGGCACGGAGGACACGGAGAAAATAGGAAAAATTTCTTCTAACTACACAGACCAGGGGCACAGAGCTCGGAATTACAAGAAATAAGAATCTCGGTGTCTCTGTGGTTCAAAGACTCTTCCGTGCTTTCCGTACCTCCGTGGTGAAGAATGACGACTACTTCGCCGCCTCCTTCGTCTGGCTGAGGAAGCGTTCCATGAACTTGGTGTCGAAATTTCCGGCGCGGAAGTCGGCGTCCTGCATGATGCGCTTGTGCAGCGGAATGCTGGTGTAAATACCCTCGACGACGAACATGTCCAGCGCCCGCGACATGCGCGAGATGGCCTCGGCACGGTCGCGTCCGCGAACCACAAGTTTGGCGATCAAGGAATCATAGTACGGCGGAATAACGCCTTCGGCGTATGCAGCCGTATCCACCCGAACCCCGGTGCCACCCGGGAGGTTGAACACTGTGATCTTGCCCGCAGACGGCGTGAAGCGCTCGGGATGCTCAGCATTGATGCGGCACTCGATGGCGTGTCCGCGAGAACAGACAGCCTCGGTGATGATGTTGCTCAGCTTTTCACCTGCGGCAATCAATATCTGCGACTTCACCAGGTCGACGTCGGTGGTCATCTCGGTCACCGCATGCTCAACCTGGATGCGGGTGTTCATCTCGATGAAGTGCAGGCTGCCGTCCTCGTCCATGAGGAACTCGACCGTGCCGGCATTCATGTAGCCGATGCTGCTGAGCGTCTTGACCAGAATGCCGCCGATACGCTCGCGCAGCTCCGGCGTCACTTTCACTGACGGTGACTCTTCCACGAGTTTCTGGTGGCGGCGCTGGATGCTGCACTCGCGCTCGCCCAGGCTCATCACGTTGCCGTGCTCGTCGGCCAGCACCTGGAACTCGATGTGCCGCGGGCGCTCGATGAACTTCTCCATGTAGAGATCGCCGTTGCCGAACGCCGCCGCCGCCTCCGACTGTGCTGCGTGAAACAGGTTCGGCAACTCTTCATCGCTGCGGATGACGCGCATGCCGCGTCCACCGCCACCGGCCGACGCCTTCACAATTACCGGAAAGCCGACGCTCCGCGCCCACTCCAGCGCCTCATCCGCTGAGCTGATAATTCCGTCGGAGCCGGGCAGAATCGGCACGCCTTGTTTCTTCATGGTGGCGCGGGCCTTTTCTTTTTCACCCATGAGCCGTGTGACCTCGGGCGGCGGCCCGATGAACTTGATGCCGCAGGCCTGGCAGACTTCCGCAAAGTTGGCGTTCTCGCTTAGCAGACCATAGCCAGGGTGGATGGCATCGACGTTGGCAATTTCGGCGGCGCTGATGACAGCAGGGATATTGAGGTAGCTTTCGTTCAAGCGCGGCGGACCAATGCAGATAGCTTCATCGGCGAAGCGAACATGCAGCGAGTTGCGGTCAGCTTCGCTGTAGATGGCGACCGCCTTAATGCCAAGCTCCTTGCAGGCGCAAATCACCCGCAGGGCAATCTCCCCACGGTTCGCAACTAAGATTTTCTTAAACATGGAATATAGACTTGCGGCGGCCAGATCGGGGCACGGGCTATTGTCGGCGAATGCCAAATAGCGGCATTCCGTACTCAACTGGGCTTCCGTTGGGGACAAACATCCTGGCGATCACGCCGGACACCTCCGCTTCGATCTCGTTCATCAGCTTCATGGCCTCGATGATGCCGAGCACCTGCCCCTCCTTCACTGCGTCGCCGACCTTGACGAAGGGCGGAGTGCCGGGCGAAGCAGCTTCGTAGTAGGTGCCCACGATCGGCGATTTCACGATGAACAGATCTGCGTCCGAGGCCGCCTCACTCTCGGGACTCGGTGCCGGCGGCGCGGACGTCCTTCCCGGGCCGGCTTGCGGGGTTGCTGAGCTTGGAGGAGTCGGGGTCGCGGTTGCCACAGGGAATGGCTGCACCCCAGCCACTGCCGGCGCCAGGGGTACCACGGGCGCTGCCGTGCTACCCCGCTTCACGTGCACCTTCATGTCGCCGCGCTCGAGCTCGAACTCAGTAATGTCCTTCTCGACCAAAAGCTCGATGAGTTCTTTGATTTCCTTCTGATTCATCGGATGTGCCGTAAAACCGTTAACTGGTCAGATCTCTAAATAGCTGCCCGAATGCGGACGGTCTAAGAGCGCCTCTTCACTGAACCCCTGAGGCAGACCTTGCGCGCAAGCAATCAGTCATTATGAACGTTGTGCCGGAATTTGGAAAGCTCTAGTCTATTTTCCAATACCAGATGGGCCTGGAGCGGGTGAGATGCTGAGGATTGACAAAAGCGTGCATCAGAGAAGCTAAGCCGGGACCAGATCGAAGCCTTCCTAAAAGCCAGCGAAGAGATCCGGTTCGAAGGCGAGAATCGCGAGCAAGTTTACGGCTGGGTGGAGCAGTTTGGCCCACGGTCCGGGGGATGAACTGGCTGCCGTCATCGGAGCATCAGAGACGCCTATTTTCCCTTGCAATACTAAGGCCACTTTCTTATGGGACAGCACTCTAGAAGAGGAATTTCGCACCTAGCTGCACCAGGCGGGGCGGATCGGCATTGACGACCTGCCCAAAGGTGGAGCTGCTGATATTGCCGTCAACCGTTTGCGGTCCAAAGAACTGAGCGTGATTGAACACGTTGAACCCTTCAAGCCGGAATTGGAGGGATTTCGATTCGGTCAGGCGGACATTCTTAAGAAGCGCCATATCGTAATTATCCAAGCCGGGTCCAGAGAAGAATCGCCGTGGAACATTTCCCGGTGTGCCTAATGCATTCTGGCTGAATTGGTCAATATTGAAATAGGGTAGTCCGTTGCGAGGGTTATGATTCAGGTTAAGAGACCCTCCCGTGTAGTCTGGCTCGTCTACACCATAATTATTGATGCCGTTTGGTTCGGCCCCCAGCAGGGAATTATCGCCATAGCTGACGAGGGTCACCGGGAGACCAGTACTCAAATGAGTGATACCGGAAAATTCCCAACCCTGTGTCCAGCGGTTCGAGGCATGGAAAAGGCCCTCGAATGGAATTCGATAGTTATAGCTCACGACGAAATTGTGCCTAATGTCAAAAGAAGATAACCCATAGCTAAGCGACGGATTGATTGGATTGACCTCTTCTCCCAAGTTGGAGGAGTCGTCCATCGACTTGCCATAGGTGTATCCGGCGGATACGTCCAGTCGTCTGCTGGTGTGGCGCACGCTGATTTGGAGCGAGTTGTAATTCGATTTTCCGATCGTCGCCTGATAGGTGTCGCTGCCAAAACTAGGCCCCAAAGGACCACGGGTTCCGTTGATCACCTGGCCCGCAGCGGTCGTGAATACGTTGCTTTCTCCAAAGGGGCCGCAGGTTGGGGATGCCGGCGCCACTTGGCTGGGTTGGCTCAGACTCAAACACAGCGCGGGATTGCCAGGGTTGGCCTCTATCATCACCAGGAGCCGGTGCCCTTGATTGCCCACGTAGCTTAAACTAAGGACCGTATTCGCTCCGAGTTGCCGCTGCAGCGACAGCATGTATTCCTCGACGTACGGGATGCGGTTCGTTGCGGCATATCCGGGAATGCCGCTGATTGGCTCGTACGGCGACCAATTGATGTCCGGGTTCGGATTGCTACTGGATGCCTTTCCTGTCGCCAGTGCCGCAGGAAACGGCTGGCCCAGATACTGTCCGGTTGATGCCGTAATGAAAGGAGTAGCGAATAGCGGCGGAGCCGGACTGGAATAGGTGGTTCCGAACGGCGCGTTCCCCGCCAGTATCCCAATCGTCAGCGCCTCGATCGCCTCGTAGTAGATACCGAAACCCGCTCGTAGGCTGGTCTGGCCGGGGCTGCCCAGGATTTTGCCTAGAAGCGTGCCGTCCCTAGCTTCCGGTGAGTAGGCCAAACCAACTCGAGGCGCGAAGTCAAGGTTCCCGGGAGGTGCTAGCGTGCGGGGCACGCCAGGATCTGTGGGAAAAAGTATGCCGGCTGGAGCACCGGGAAAGACAACCGTCGTCTTGCCCGGTTCAAATGTGGAGATACCGTTGTCTTTTTCATACCAAGGCTCGATGCGGTCCCAGCGCAAGCCATAGTTCAACGTCAGGTTGGAACGCACTCGCCAGCTATCTTGTGCATAGAGTCCCCAGTATTTATTGCGGCCGTAAAATGGTTGAAGCTGACTCTGATTGTATTGGCTGGGAACTCCCAGCAGGAAATCGGCAAAATCAGATCCTGTCTCGCTCCCAGTGAATAGGAAGCTGCCGTTAGATTGCGCGATTGGGTTAGTATTGACCTGGTCGTAGTGAAATTCCACCCCGAATTTCATGGTGTGGCGACCCACCACTTTCGAAAAATTATCGATCCATTGGAAAGTGTTATTGACCTGCTTTAGCTGGTTAGCATTGGTCCCAATGGAAAAAGCATTGAAGATAATGTTCTCCACCCCTTCGCCTTGCGGGTTAAGCGGCACGATGCCCGCTGTGCCAGCACCGATCACAAATCCCTGCGACGCCAAGCTGACGCCGAGGCCGCCCACGGGCTTGCCCAGATCATTGTCGTCGCGCATGTAGCTGAAGTGGAATTCGTTAACTGCGGTTGTCCCAAGGGTCTTTGTATCGCTCAGGCCGAGCAACTGTGCCCGTCCCAAATAGAGCGCGTTGAAGCCCGGAACATTGGCTCCGCTCTGGGCCACCGGGTAGGGATTGTTTAGGGTGTAGTCGTCCAGAAAATAGTAGGCAGAGAGCAGACCCCAATGGCTGTTGTAGTCGAGCCGGTACGCTCCTTTGTCGTCTCTCAAAGTTTGGTTGTAGGCCGAGGTCGCGAAGGTATTAGCACCCACGTTTGGCTGTGGAATGTATCGCAATAGATTCTTTGCCGGCGCGGACCACGCCGACATTGGTATCACGGCATTGGGAAAAACACACTGCGAGGAATTTGAACATGCCGATGCGTAGTAGGCTTCACCGGGAGAAACGGAATACCCTAGTTCCTTCGAGAGTTGATTTGCCCAGGATTGGCCGCTGACCGTGCCGGTCAGCGAACTTGCCAGATCGAGCAGATTGCCAGACCTATCCTGGTTAGAGGGAACCGGGATCTGGCCCGTGTCTACTCCCTGCGTCAATCGAGTCCCTTGGTAATCGGCGAAGAAGAATATCTTGTCCTTTCGGATGGGGCCGCCAAACGTCCCGCCAAACTGGTTCTGGTCAAACGCTCCGCGCGTCGGAGAGAAGTAGTTGCGCGCGTCGAGGTCCGTATTGCGCAAGAACTCGAAGACGTCTCCATGAAATTCGTTGCTGCCCGATTTCGTAATGACGTTGATCTGTCCTCCGGTATGTCCTCCGTATTCCGCATCCGCATTGCTGGTGACGATGCGGAACTCGGCAATGGAGTCGAGGTTCGGAATGATCGCCGTTCCAGAGTTCACAGCTTCTTCGGTGTCACTACCGTTCACGATAAAACCGTTCGAGAACTCCCGCTGACCGCTGATCGAAATCGTTCCCGGGTTCAGGTCGCCGGAGGGCGAAAGCGCGCTGACGCCGACGTCCTGCTCCGTGTTAGAGCTGAGTGAGGTCACCGGAACGACACCTGGCTGGAGGGCAAGCAGATCGGTATAGCTACGGCCATTCAGAGGCACAGCTACCATCTTCGCACCGCTGATGACCTCGCCCATCTGCGTCTCGGAAGCTTCCGCGTTGACCACACTGTCGCGAACCGTGACCGCTTGCGTGGCTTCGCCAACTTTAAGCACGGCGTCCACCACCAGCGCGCTGTTGGCGTCAATGACAATTCCAGTCCGCTGGTAGAGCGTGAACCCTGTCTTTTCGATCGCGATGTCATAAAGCCCGATGGGGAGGTCGGGAAAAGAGTAGAACCCCTGGTTGTTTGTTATGACCCGATGCTGGAATCTAGTCCCGACATTGGTCGCCTCTACTGTTGCGTTCGGAACGACAGCATTGCTTGCATCCTTAACTGTACCCGAGACCCTCCCTCCAACCCCAGCCCATGAAGCGACAGCCAAGAGCATTGGGAACATAAGATAACGAATTAACACAATATGCCCGAGAGACCTTAAGATCGTGCGTATAAAATGTAAGCCCCAGTTTTGCCGAGTACCAACCACGCTGCTCTTCTCCTTTTGAACCCAATGGCTCATTACCATGGACGGTGCTGGTCGTAAGCCCCTCGGGTTTTCGGCTTCGGTCCACGCGCTCCTTCACGAATTGAACCTCCGCACCACTCACTTCACCAATCCTTACCGCTCACGTATCACAGATGCCAATGTGTCGCATCTAAATGTATGGGCGACACTGCGTGGCTCTTTCGCCTTCCCTGCTGCACTTGCTTAGAATGGCCGTTTGTTGCCGCTGGGGCATCTAGCGTGATGCCAGTGGGGAATTGCCTTCGGGACGATCCTTACCCCCATATGACCAGCTCTTTCAGCAGACAGTCGAGTGAGCATGCTGACATCCTTGAAGCAAGGTGCAACAAGGTTGCAAGAACAGACGCAGCCTGCCGCGCCACCACCACCTACTCTATCCTTCGGCAGCCTTCGTCCGATGTCAACGATATCCGAAAGTTTTCATTGCATGTCGGATGCAACCTCATGCAGCAAATACTTTAGAAGTCGCGGGGCCCGGTTTAATAATGTGACTGGGTGGCAACTGTAGTCTCGGCGAAACGCACCCAGGCGTCCCGAGCTTGAGCTACACTCGCTGCAAGCCGAACTAATGCCGCTCGATCAAGTCCATCGCAGTGCGTTCGGGGCTAAAGCTTCTGTTTCATAGCAAGTACTTACGGACAGCCTGAAGGCTGTTCCCTTCGAAACATCAGACTTAATCAGAGTTTCCCTGAAACAAATAAGGACGATGTCAGCATGACAGAAGTCTTTTGGATTGCTGTAACTGGAGTCTCTATTTGCCTATTCGGAGGCAGCCAGTATTGGTCAAACTTCACTACCGAGCGATAGCGAGGCGAAAAATCAGCGCCTA
>PMWW01000001.1 GCA_003165795.1 Acidobacteriaceae bacterium | reverse complement strand
CAAGACCGCGGGGACTGCCTAAGCACGCGGAAGTCATATAAGGCATCACTTTTTGTGGGTTGGGTTGTGGGTTGAAAAAAATCCGTGGCGCGAATGATGGATTCACGAGCAGCTAAGGCAGGTTTGCCTGACGAAGGGTTCGCATCACGGCGCGGAATACTTCATCGAATTTCGGCAAGCTTGTCATCTGGTATGCCAGACGGTTTGACCACAACGCTTTCAGCCGAGCTTCTTTCACACGGATGGCTTCTGCGATTCCCTTGCAGGGTTTACCGCGAAACTCCAGTTTCTGCCTCATGCCGTCCACGAGAGGGTCGAGCTCGATGCCTTCATTCGAGGTGAGATACCACAAGTCGTAAAGGTCTCGGGGTTCATTGCGTGCCCGGTCGGCAAGGGCAAGCGTTTTCTCCGTGGCGATCTCGTCAAGCGAATAAACCTGAATCTGCCGATTTTCCGGGAGGTCCGCGAATTCCTCATAGCCGCGAAGAATCGCGCGCTCCTGAAGCGGATAGACCAGATGCTCACGAAGCGTGATATCGACCTTTACATCATTCCCGCGAGGTAAGGGTCCCACATATCGCAGATAGAAGGTAAAGCTGTTTGCATGCGCGTGACGATCTTCCCGGTCGAACCTGAAAACAATGCCGGACGCTTCCTGCACAGCGGCGTAAACCGGCTCCAGACGCCTCAGCAATTCTTCGTTCGTCGTGGGTTGCAGCAAGGTAAAATCGAGGTCTTCGGAAAAACGATAGTCGCCAAAGTAACAACGCTTAAGCGCGGTTCCGCCTTTGAATGCGAGAATTTGTTTGAGGTCCGACTCCGCTAGGCCGCAGAGGAACCAGGCCAGGCAGTAATCCCGCTCAAGCACATCGTCGCGCAGACGCTGGCCCCCTTCCCTTGCGAGCCTGTTTGCTAAAAGCGAGATGTTGCGCTGTGGAATCATTTCACGTGGTCCGAACGACTTCGAGTTCTTCGGGCAGGATGTTCAGCTGAAGCCGCCATCGTCTCAAATGCCTTCCTTCCTTCGGCAGCATTGGGTCAAGAGGAAGATAGGTCGCCGTCAGGGATCGCCGCAGTCTTGTCAGTTCTTCTTCGGGTGCGATCCGGTATAGCTCAAGCAAGTAACCCAGACGCCGCGTCACCGCGCCAATCCCCAGACGCAGCGCATAGTCCACCAGCTTGGCTGTCTGCATCTCGCCGTGGCGCATCCACAAGCCCTTCGCCACTTCCGTAACCCCGCCGCAATATTCCGGCTGGCGCAAGCCGTCGACGATAGTCCGCTCAAGATCGCTAATCTGTATACTCTCCTGCTTCGTGACCCAATGTTTCATCGTCCCAAAATATTGATCCGGTTTAATCAGGACAAACCGGAACTCAGTTCCCTGGAGCTTTCGGCTCCGGATGCGCTTCGCGCTTGATGCGAAGACAACAAGCTGTGGTTGTGTAACCATGCGCTGTATCTCCATGGCCGATGCATGAGAGATGAAACACTGCGCGTTGCCCGCCAGTTTCACGGCAGTCAGGTACGAATTGCCTGCGTATTCGGCGTTACTTCCAAGCTCCGGTGGAACGATGACAAATACTCCCCGCTCCAAACGCGAGACCAAGCCTCGCCGAACGGCCTTATGAAGCAAGCTGCTGGCTACTTTCGAGTCAAGTCCTGTAATTGCTTCGGCATCGGCAAGCGTGAAGGTCGATTGCGAGCGGTCGTAAAGCGCGGCAAGAAGGCGCGCCATCTGTCGTCCGACCGTCTTTAAGCGCTCGTTAGGTTTTATGCTGTCCATTTCGCTCACTGAGTGATTTTTAATACATAAAACATAACATTTGTTATCTTTTGTGTCAAGATAACTTCTCTTCAGGCAATTTGCGGCGCACAAAACATACGTAGCTTAAAGCCATGTTCCAAGGACAGTCGGTATGTATACCGACTGTCCTTACAGCTGCGCCGGGCAAGAGCTAAACTGTAATTGCAAGGTATATATACCTTGCAATTACTCCTCATGAGACTTGAAAGACAGACAGCCGTCATTGATGCGTTCAGACAGCTGCCGCCCCAGACGATGACGCGGAAAGCTTTAGGCGAGTATCTCGGGACGCGGCGAGCCGCATTGAAGGTGCCGAAGAGCTTTGGTGTGGACGATCTCGTCGATCTCCTGCGCGAGAACGACGTTCTAAAGATCGCAGAGATATCCTCCCAGGAGTACGGCAGCAAATCGCGGTACGCTTTCGGCGCTATCTCTCCCCTGCAATTGGCATGCTCCTTCTACAAGGGCTCCTTTCTCTCCCACGGGACCGCGCTGTACCTGCATGGTCTCACGCCGCTCCATACCATTTTCGTCAATCACGAACAGTCCCCGAAAAACTCCACGTCTCGCCTCACGCAGGCCGGGCTTAACAACGCCTTTAAGAATTCACAGCGTCAATCGACCTACGTTTTTCGATATGGGACCAGCACCATCACATTTCTCAACGGCAAAAACACCGGAGGCGCGGGGCTCATGGAGATGCAAGCTCCGGACGGCGAACGCCTGACCACTACAAGTCTCGAACGCACCCTGATCGACATTGTCGTCCGACCGCAATATGCAGGCGGCATCCGTAACGTGGTCTCCGCATTTCGGCAGGCACAAGATCGGATATCTGTGGCCGAGATAGCCCGCCTGCTTGCAGAGATGAAATACGTCTATCCGTACCACCAGGCTCTGGGCTTCCTTCTTGAGCGCGCCGGCATATCCGCAGAAGAGCTGGCGCCGCTCAAGCTGCGCGCCATCCGTTTCAAGTTTTATCTTGATTACGAGATGGATCAGCCCGCGTACGACGCTCTTTGGAAGCTCTTCTACCCCAGCAACTTGCCCTGAAGAGATCGCAGCCCACCCGTATCCGATATCGGATAGCCATCTGATAGCCGACTAGTGCAGTGACCGCATAGATAAGTAATCAAGATATACACTTGGCGTGGACGGTGTCAGGCTTTATAGCTATGGCATGGGTAGAGGCAAGGCACTTCGGGTTCAACTTTCTCGGCGGGATCGGCAGCAATTGGATCGGTTG
>PMWW01000121.1 GCA_003165795.1 Acidobacteriaceae bacterium | reverse complement strand
CAGTGGGTTGAGAAGGACAACTTGGAATTCAAGAGCGCGCGGCGAGTAGTGGTCACCGGAAATGTTATGCAGAACACCTGGATGAGCGCGACGACCGGGACATCTGTTGTTTTCACTCCGCGCACCAGCCAAAGCGGCAACATCGCTGTCGTCGATGACGTTTTGTTCCAGAGTAACCTCCTGAATAGCGTTAATTCCGGTATTTCGACGCTGGAGGCCGACAACAATTGCGGTGCACCATTCGGCTATCCGCAGTGTACGAATGCGGGAGAAAGCAAGCGGCTGTGGATTGACAATAACCTGATCTTACTCAGAGACACCCAAGACACTTATCAACATGGGGCACTCAAGCTAGACGGCGGCTGCAGCGGATGCGGTCCAGTCAATGGTAGCTTGCCGGGGGAAACTGATTTTATTTTTCAACACAACACAGTGCTGATGGCCGATAGGTCGATTCTTTGGAATTCTGCTTATTTTAGCTTGCCTCAACTTTCGTGGGGCTGCACCCCTCCGGAAGGTTACTCCTCGACCCACAATGTTTGGGTTCTCGACAACGCGATGACGCGACAGCCAAATGGTGATTGCGGTGAGGTAACCATTTATGGCGGGATAACTGGATTAGGATATTACATGGGCGATCCGGCTCCTCTGTCTCCCCGTTTTTATGGGAACGTGATGTATGTGCCGAGCGGCGACCGCCTGGAGCCCTTCCCAGCCCACAATTATGCGACGATGGTGGCCTTCACCTACGCAAATCCAAGCGAGTACGATTATCAGCTCACTAGTCCGTTGTGGACGGACACGACCGACGGAAAAGTGTCTGGAATTAGTTGGAATAGCCTGCAGGCAGCCACCGGGATAAGCGGACCCCCTCCTAGTCCAATCCTAACTCCCGTTGCTGCGACTAGTGTCGTTCGATAACCAAGAAAACCTTAGCCTGGCTCCATTGTTTGCAAGCAGGCAGTGGAGCCGGACTCGAAGGTACTGGGTCGCACTCCACGTCAGATCAAGAAAAATCCTACTCCCTGGCTCAAGCATCAAAGTCTGAGGTCGAGTCGGCCTTCGGAGTAATAAAAGAACACAAATTCCACCACGCCTCCGCAGCCGACCCAATTTTCTAGCGCACCGTTTTTCCTGCAGTACTGACCCAGTAAGCACCGTGCCTAATTGCGGCAGCGAAGTCGACTGAGCACAGAAAGATAAACGGATAAGTTGCTAAGAACGCCCACGGGAAATCGTTCAGGCCCATGGTGATCGCAATCGAGACATGAAACAAAACGCCACAAGCCAAGAACACCAAGCAAAGCTTAGGACCGCAGAAAATCAGAATCGGCATGGCGCACTCAAACAGTATGGTGCCCCAGCAAGCTGCCCAGGAAAGCCGCGAGTTGCGACTCAGCCATTGGAACGATATGCGACTACCTACATAATTGGTACGGAGGATGTCTCGCACCGCGGTGCCACTGCGCCACACAGGCGAGATCGCCTTGGCGGTTCCCGCCGTCACGTAAGACAAGATGGCTTGCAAACACACAAACCAGATACAGACTTCTTTTGCCCAAGATTCAGGTGCAATTCGCCAACCAATGCAGCCCGCGAGCACGACGACCAGCATCTGGTCGGCGCCGTCAAGGCCATACTGATTTCTCAAGTGCGAGAGAAGCCGCACCGCCAATACAATGCAGAGAAGCAACGTGGACGTTCGCCCCAGAAGAACGGCGGCACAGATGATTTCGACGATCAAGAGAGCCAGGTAGTTGGGATACTGCAATACGCCATCAAGTACAAGAGTGGCAGACCGGCGAGACATCCAGCGGTGGGTAGTGCGGAGTACCTGCCAATTGAAAAGGCCGCTCGGGCCAAATTCTTGCCGGATCCACAGGCCTTCAGCGGCGTCAATAATAACTCCGATGGAGATGAGCTTGACGGCGATTCCGACTGCGTCTTCCGGAGTCATGCCGCTGACGCAAGTTCTTGGAGGCGATATAACGGCGATATGAAAGCGATCTCAGGGGGCTTATCGGTGTCGAAGCCGTAGCTGGTGGCGATCATAAACTGAGTGAAATCGCTGAATGGGCTATGAGGAACGCGGGATATGTAGGTTGCCAGACCTATATAAGGCAGAGATATATAAATGCTCTTACCAAGGGCCTCCGCTTTTTCAGGGGCCTCCGCCTCTAGGACACGCTTTAGATCGCCCATAAGGAAAACGCAGAGGTCGACGATGGCCTTCGCGCGTCTCTTGTGTGGATTCCAAACGAACCTGAGGTATGGGTAGGACAGACATTGGACCGACTTCCACACCGTGAACTGGCCATCGAGCAACTTGTCACGATACATCAACTGGAAGTCTCTCGTGCCCGGATTGGGTGCGAAGAAGGACCACGAAGGGATCATAGAGCAATAGTCGTAGTCTCTGATTCGACCGAGTATCTTTCTCGCCGACCGCAAGTGCTGCCCCCGCACCTGCGCCGCAACAGAGAGGGCCAGCCAGCCAACCAAAAACAGCACGATGAAGTACGACATGAATAATTCAGACCCCCAGGAGATGAGCTTTGATTAATTCAGACCGGATCTCCAGCAGCGTTTCAGCTGCCACACTGGGGTCGATTTTGCCCACCTCGGCGAGCATTTCGGCCGGGTGATAACTCCCAAAAAGGCCGCTATCGTCCTGGCCTCCCTGGTCGTCCTGACCTCCCTGGTCGCCCTGACCCGCCATGTCCTGGCCTCCCTGCTGCTGACCTCCCTGGGCCTGCTCAACGTGTCGCGTGGCCCATTGTAGAAAATACTTGCCCGCCACCAATAACAAACCGATCACCACGAAACCCGCAACCACACCGGGAAAGAACATACTGGGGGGGTTGCCAACGACGCCTTCAGGATATTCGTTAGGTACGCGATCGAGGATTTGTTTTTCAATGTCGGTGAGCACTGGGTGGCGAATCACGACCACGCATTCGAGGTTGGCTTCGCGTGAGGGTAAAGGGTACTGTGCGAGCTGAAAGTCCTCATGGGTCAATCGCCCCCCGGTGTACGGCATTACCGAGATTAAAGCGTCAAGGGATGGCGTGGTGAAGAGACCGGGAGCTATGCGGCGCTGGCGGTAATGCAGATCGGCAAGCACCGGAATATCGGATAGTTTTCCGACCCCTAGTTTCCTGATCGCCTCAAAGGAATCGAAGCGGGTCAGTTGGGCACGAGCCAGGCCGTCCAGGACCGAATAATCCTTCGACTCCAAAGCCCTGATCAAGGATGTAATCGTTGGGGAGCCAGGGAGTCCGACCACACCCCATATAGCTCCGCCAGGCAGAGACTTAATCTTGACCTGACTGGCCTCCATCTCAAAAACGCGGGGCGTCGTAAAGTGTTGCTCACGGCTTTCCAGTTCCTTTGCGTATTGATGCTGGAACGGCGACCCGGAAGGGCCGTACAGATCAGAGCGGGCGGACATATTAACCTCCCCGGACAGGCTAATCCGGAATTTCTTTTTGTTACCTCGAAAAGGACACCATATTACACCGGTCTCGCCCGTTCGTGACACCGTGAAACGATTTTTCTATCGGAGAACTCCTGACGGTCTTCCATCCGCACCGATACAGCCCAAAATTACCCCATTTGTGGCTTACTTTTGCAACACTTCACCCTAAAAGCATGGAAGGCTCCTTCCTTCCCCAGTGTCTTAGTCCACAAACCAAGACTACCGGATCGAAGCGAGCCTTCTCTCTTATCCAATCAATCCTTTCGTACCTGCGGTGAAAGGGTGGGGAACGAAATCCTGCAGGCGGGTACACTCAGGAGATCACGTTCGACAAAAGCTATGGGCCTTGGTTCCACAAACCGGCGCAAAGAACTTGCCGATCACAGCTTGAGCAGCCTCCGTCCCGGCTTCGTGTGATGCCTGTCATAGCCCTGCCGCGACAAGAATGATACGAATATCCGTTCGCCTTCGGACAGAATTCCCCTCTGTTTAATCCTTGGGTGCAATTCCATCCGGCACAGCGGAGGAGGAGCGATGCGCGACGCAGTTCTCAAACTCTGGCCTGAGATCGAATGGATCAAGAATCCCGAGCTTCGCGAGCAAATCACGAAGACCTGGCAAAGAGCGCTCGAATTGAGTCCACTCACGCCCGACGACCTGAATCGGATTCCCTTCACCCTGCTGGTGCCGAACTGTCCCACGACCTTCATGGAGCACAAGCGCTGCGTAGTGCACATCGCGCGCCAGGCAGCCGAGAGCATGATCGAGTTCATGGGCCGGGCCCTGCCCATCGACATGGACACCGTCATTGCCGGCGCTATCCTGGCCGACGTAGGCAAGCTGCTTGAGTACGAGAACGTGGACGGCAAGACGCGGCAGAGCAAGCGTGGCGAGCTGTTGCGCCATCCCTTCACAGGCGTAGCATTGGCTATGGAGTGCGGCGTGCCTGACGCTGTCTGCCACATCATTGCGGCACACGCTGCTGAAGGCGATCTGGTGAAGCGCACCACCGAAGCCTATATCGTGCATCACGCCGACTTCATGGCGTTCCTGCCGTTCAAGAACCTGGCCAAGTAGCAGGGACAAGAACGTTGGCGAAGTGGGTACGTTATTGGCAGCTCGATTGGTGGTTAGAGCTGGCCTTCAGGCCAGCGTCCAGACCGCCTATAAATAGATATGAGGGGCTTTAGCCCAGAACACGATTTACGTTCGGACTTCGGAGAACATCATTATGGCGACCCCGGCCGCCGCGGCCAAGACCCCGAGCCAGCCCACCATCACCGCGACCATGTCGCAATGGGCCGCCAACCTGACGTTCGACCAGCTTTCGCCGGACGCAGTTTACCAGGCCAAACGTTTCCTGCTCGACAGCATCGGCTGCGCGCTTGGCGGATATCAGCAGCACGACGTGATCATAGCCCTTGATGTGCTGGACGAAATTGCCGGGCCGGGGAAGGCAACGCTGATCGGCAGCGGCAAGCGGATGGATGCCGTCTCGGCGTCGCTCGCCAACGCCTTGATGATCCGCTGCATGGATTACAACGACATCTATTGGAAGCAGGACCCGTCGCACCCGTCTGACATTTTTCCTGCCGCGATCGCCGCCTGCGAGCGCGTTGGAAGTGACGGGCGCGAGCTCATGGTTGGCCTGGTGTTGGGTCATGAATTCGAGATGCGGCTCTGCGAAGCTGCTTTCCCTGGCATTCGCGAGCGCGGCTGGCATCATGCCACGCTGACGGCGTTTGTCTCGCCCATCGTTGCCGGCCGCATGTTGCACCTCACCCCGGAACAGATTCGGCACGCCATCGGCATCAGCGCCAGCGCGCGCGCCACTCTGGGCGCGGTCACTGCCGGCAAGCTGACCATGATGAAGAACACCGTCGATCCCATGGCCACACAGAGTGGGATGTTGGCCGCCCTGCTCGCGGAAAAAGGTTACACCGGTCCGGAACATGTCATCGACGGTAAAGAAGGCTTGGTGCACTGCTTCGGTCCGGAGTGGAAGCTGAACATCCTGACCAATGGGCTGGGCGATTCCTGGCGTATCACACAATGTGGGATGAAGGCGTTTCCCACCGAAGCGCTGACGCATACTCCGATCTCGGCTGTGCTGGCGCTGGTTAAGGACCACGATCTAAGGCCCAACGATATCGCCAAAGTGCATATTCGCACCACCGCGCGCGGCGCCGACATCCTTAGCGATCCCAGCAAATACGATCCGCACACCAAGGAAACCGCCGATCACTCGCTGCCCTATGTAGTCGCCGCCGCCATCGCCGAGCGCCAGGTGACGCCGCTGCAATTCACGCCAGCGAAGATCATGGACCCGGTGATTCGGGAGCAGCTTAACAAGATCGTCGTAACGGCCGATTCTGAAATCGAAAAACTCTTTCCTGCCTTGCAGCGCGTGATCGTCAGGATTCATACCATCGATGGCCGCGAATTTACCGAGCAGCTCGACTATCCTAAAGGCGACCCGCGCAATCCCCTGACCGATAATGAAGTGGAAGAGAAGTTCGAGGCGTTGGCCGAGCCGGTGATGTCGTGCCAGGCGCGCCGCCGCGCCATCGACGCCATCTGGAACTTGGAGAAGCAGTCGAGCGTGAGCGAACTGATGAGAATGTTTTGCGTGAAGTAGGGTTACTTATCGCGAGGCGGGTCTGATGGACTGTGCCGAAACTTTAAAAGGAGCCAGCCGTTAATTGCTGACCTTAGGGGCCTGAAGTTGGCGCGAGGGGTCAATCGTTGAGCTTGTGCTGGGTAATTAAGGCCAGAGAACTCATCAGCCCAGCCCGAAGAGCGAAACAACATTAGCCCAGGGCGGAAGCCCTGGGTAAAGCGGAAATAAATCCGAGTCCTGTAGGGACGGCACAATGTTCTCACCCTGACTCGGGAGTCCGCGAATTTAGAGGCATATATGGCACAGACCATCGTAGAAAAGATTTCCCAGTCTCACATGGCTGAGGGGCCGAGCCGCCCCTTGCGCGCGGGCGATTTCCTCTCCATCCGCCCCTACCACGTGATGACTCACGACAACACTTCGGCGGTGATGAAGAAGTTCAAGGCCATCGGCGCCAGGCAGGTGTACGATCCCGCGCAGCCGGTGTTCACCGCCGACCACGACATTCAGAACCCGGAAGAGTCGAACCTGGCCAAGTATCGCAGCATGGAAACTTTCGCGCGCGAACGCGGCATCGATTTTTATCCACCGGGCACGGGCATTGGTCACCAGATCATGGTGGAGAAAGGCTATGTGCTGCCCGGAACGTTTGTCGTGGCCTCCGACTCGCACTCCAATATGTACGGAGCGCTGGGCGCGATTGGAACGCCAGTGGTTCGCACCGACGCTGCGGCCATCTGGGCCACCGGCGAATTCTGGTGGCAGATTCCGCGCACGGTGCAGGTCGTCCTCGAGGGCAAACTCGCGGCGGGCGCGACCGGCAAGGACATCATCGTTACGCTCTGCGGCTTGTACAACCAGGAAGAAGTGTTGAACGCTGCCGTCGAATTCGCCGGCCCGGGCGTGGCTTCGCTCAGCATGGATGCGCGTTTGAGCATCGCCAACATGTCCACCGAGTGGGGCGCGCTGGTGGGCTGGTTTCCGGTGGATGAGGTCACGCTCGCTTATTTGGACGCGCGCAATCGCGAACTGCGAGCACAGGGCGTCGCACGCATTCCGCAAGAGAAGTTTGCGGCATGGCGCAGGAATCCTCCCGCTCCCGACCAAGACGCGGTCTATGCCGCCCGCATCGTTCTCAACCTCGGCGAGGTTACGCCGCACGTCTCCGGGCCAGACACAGTGCAGGTAATGCAATCGGTTGCCGAGATCGCGAAAAAAAAGGTTGCCATCCAGAAGGCCTACCTCGTCTCCTGCGTAAATTCGCGGCTGGAGGATCTTGCGGCTGCAGCGAAAGTTTTACAGGGTCAGACAATCGCAAATAGCGTGACCTTCTATCTTGCTGCCGCCAGCCGCTCGGTGCAAGAGGAAGCCGAGAAGCGCGGCATCTGGAAGATTTTTCTCGATGCCGGGGCGCAGCCGCTGCCTTCCGGATGCGGACCGTGCATCGGCCTGGGCACGGGGCTGCTCGAAGCTGGCGAAGTCGGCATCTCCGCCACCAATCGCAATTTCAAAGGACGCATGGGCTCGCGCGACGCACAGTGCTATCTCGGCAGTCCCGAAGTGGTGGCGGCGTCGGCTATCGCGGGCTACATCTGCGGGCCGGGACAGCCGCAATACCGCGAAGTGACGAGATGTTTCGAGGAGTTCCCGGAGGCGTCGGCTGCCGCCGAAAAGGTAGAGATCCTTGCTGGATTTCCAGCCAGCGTTCGTGGACGGTTGGTCTTTCTCCCGCCGGACAATCTGAACACCGACGGTATCTACGGCAAGGATTACACCTATCGCGAAGACATGACGCCCGAGATGATGGCGCACGTGGTGATGGAAAACTATGATCCGCAGTTTGCCGGGCGCACCGAGGCAGGCGACGTTGTGGTCGGCGGCTTTAACTTCGGGACCGGCTCCAGCCGCGAACAGGCGGTAACCGCACTGCAGTGCAAAGGCATTCCCCTGGTGATTGCCGGCAGCTTTTCACAGACGTACCTGCGTAACGCTTTCAACAACGGATTCTTGTGCATCGAGACGCCGCAGTTGGTACGCCGTCTGCGCGCAAAGTTTGCGGATGCGATTGCGCGCAAGGAGAAGAGCATTATTCCCGGGGCCCTGATCGAAGTTGACTTCGCCGCCAGCACCATCAAGTATGCCGGCGAAGTGTTTACCTTCCCAGCTCTGGGCAGCGTGCCGCAGTCGTTGGTGATCGTAGGCGGCGTGGAGAATCTGGTTAGCAAGAAGCTGGGAATTCATGGAGCGGTGGCGGTTTAGGGGATGATCTCACAATGTGGGATACGTCAGTGCTGGAAGAATAGGGGTCCTTTGACTACGGCGGCGAAATGCCGCCTGCGCTCAGGATGAACCTCGAAGGAGAGGTTTTGGATGGCAAAACACACGATCGTGACCATGCCCGGAGATGGCATCGGAAATCAGGTCCTTCCCGAAGCCATCCGCGTGCTCGACGCGGTTGGTTTCGAGGCTGAATATGTTCACGCCGATATCGGCTGGGAGTGTTGGATCAAAGAGGGCAATGCTTTGCCCGAGCGCACCCTCGAACTGCTGCGCCGGCACAAAGTCGGCCTCTTCGGCGCAATCACTTCAAAGCCCAAGAAAGAAGCTGAGGCGGAGCTGACGCCGGCATTGAGGGGCAAAGGCCATCAATACTTCAGCCCCGTCGTTGCCGTGCGGCAGAAGTTCAACCTCGACGTCTGCACGCGGCCGTGCCTGTCGTTTCCCGGTAATCCGCTGAACTTCATTCGCAAGAAGCCTGCTGGCGGCTTTGAAGAACCGAAAGTTGATGTGGTGGTCTTCCGGCAAAATACCGAGGGCCTCTACGCCGGCGTGGAGTGGACCAACCCTCCGCAGGCGGTGCGCGATGCCCTGAGTACAAATACGAAGTTCAAGCCTTTCGAGAAAGTTGCCGGCGAAGATCTCGCCATTTCCGTCCGCATCATCACGCGTCCGGCGGCGCGACGTATCTGCGAAGCGGCCTTCCAACATGCGCGCAAGTTCGGCTACAAGTCCGTAACCATTTGCGAGAAGCCCAACGTGCTGCGCGAAACTTCGGGGATGATGGAAGACGCCGCCAAGGAAGTGCAGAAGCAGTACGGCGACATTCCACTGTGGTCCACCAACATCGACGCGCAAACCATGTGGCTCACCAAGAATCCGGAAGACTACGGCGTGATCGTCGCCAGCAACCTTTTCGGCGACGTGATTAGCGATGCCTTCGCCGGACTGGTCGGCGGGCTCGGCTTCGCAGCCTCGGGGAACCTCGGTGAGGAGGTCGCTGTTTTTGAACCTACGCACGGTTCCGCTCCGAAGTATGCTGAGCTCGATCCACCGATTGTGAATCCCATCGCCATGGTCCTGTCAGCGGCGATGATGCTGGACCACGTCGGCGAAAACGCGCAGGCGGAGCAGATCCGCGCTGCGATCGCTGCCGTTGTCGCCGAAGGCAAGGTGCGTAGTTACGATATGTTGCGCATCCCGGGCGGCCCGCAGTCGCTGGCCCAAGGAGCGGCCTCGACGATGCAGATGACCGACGCCATCCTGGCACAACTTGGCTCGCATGTGGAGGCGGCTGTCGGCGTGGTTTAGATATTGCCCTCAGACCTCGCGATGGAAGAGCTGACCTTCAGGCCAGCGTCTCTGTCGCGCAAATTATGTAAGGACTTTAGCCCCGGAGGTAAACGATCTTGACTTCTTCGGCTGCACCACACGTTGCAGACGCTCGAGGCGAGGCCGGACGCGCCGGAAGCGACGTTCGCTCCGACCTGCACGTGACCTTCGAGCAGCGCACCAGCGGTGGTATCGATATCCAATTGCGCTCGCGCGTGGATCTTTACTACGGCGGGGCCATCCGGCAACAAGTGCGTGATGTGTTGCAGTCGCTGGGGGTCAAGCACGCCCACATCGACATCGTCGACGAAGGAGCGCTGCCGTTCGTCATTGCGGCCCGCATCGAAGCGGCCGTTCGCCGGGCCGGACTGGCGGAAGGCAAATCATCTTTGCCGGATGCCGTCGCTCTGCCCGCGCCTTCGCCGCGCGATCGCTTGCGGCGCTCGCGTCTCTATCTTCCGGGCAATGAGCCGAAGTACTTCGTCAACGCCGGACTGCACGCCCCGGATGCAATCATCCTCGACCTGGAAGACTCAGTTTACTTCGCGGAGAAAGACACTGCGCGGCTGCTGGTGCGCAATGCGCTGCGGGCGTTGGATTTCGAAGCGGCCGAGCGCATGGTCCGCATCAATCAGCTTCCGTTGGGATTGGCCGATCTGGAGGAGATCGTTCCGCAATCGCCCGATTTGATCCTGGTTCCGAAAGTAGAGACGCCGGAACAGATATCTGACGTTGTCAGAGCCATGGAATTGATCGCGCAGCAGGTGGGCGTCGCTCGCCCGATTTGGCTAATGCCGATCCTGGAGTCCGCGCTCGGTATCGAGAACGCTTTCACCATCGCAAAGGCCTCCAGCCAGATCGCCGCAATAACCATTGGCCTGGAAGACTACACTGCCGATCTCGGCGTGGCGAAGACTCCTGAAGGAACCGAATCGCTGTACGCGCGTCAGCGAGTAGCGAATGCAGCTCACGCCGCGCACGTGCAGGCCATCGACTCGGCATACGGCGACGCGGCTGATGGCGACGGACTGTTGCGCTGGGGCCAAGCTTCTCGCGCCCTGGGCTTCGAAGGCATGGGGTGCATTCACCCTATTCAGATCGAGATCATTCATCGTGCCTTCAGTCCCACTGCGTCAGAGGTGGAAAAAGCGCGAGAAATCGTCGCCGCCTATGAAGACGCTCAGAGGCGCGGCCTCGGAGTTGTCAGCCTGGGCTCGAAGATGATCGATGCACCGGTGGTGCAGCGGGCGCTGAAACTGGTGGCGCGAGCCCGGCAGATGGGTATCGTCGGCAATGATCTGGCATCAGGAGCACAATCATGAGCGCAGGTTTAGCGACGGGACTAATCACGAACGCCGCCGGCCGTCGCGTTCCGACGATGGTCAACGGCCGTGAGCAGGAGCCGTACAAGGGTGTGGACGGACATCGCCCTACCGGTCACAAAGCCGGCCCGTCAATCCGTAGCAACAGCGACTATCCGGCCAACGGCGACAAGCGGGTGCCCGATCTCGAAACGGCGCTGCGACTCTGCGGTCTGCGCGACGGCATGACCATCAGTAGCCATCATCATTTGCGCGAGGGAGACCGGGTTGCGCTCACCGCCTTGCAAACCGCCGCTCGCATGGGAGCGAAGGACCTCGTCTGGTTTCCCAGTGCGTCGTTTCCCTGTCACGAGCCGGTCATCGACCTGATGAAGTCGGGTGCGGTGCATCACATCGAAGGCAGCATGAATGGCCCGCTTGGCGACTACTGCTCGCACGGCAACATGCGCGGGCTTGGCGTTTTGCGTTCGCACGGCGGACGTTGGCAAGCGGTGCAGGACGGCGAGGTTCACATTGACATCGCGGTCATCGCTGCGCCTACCGCCGATTTCTTCGGCAATGCCGACGGCTCGCATGGCAAGTCGGCTTGCGGATCGCTGGGATTTGCGCTGGCCGACTCCGTCTACGCAGACCGCGTTATCGCGGTCACCGACAATCTCGTGCCCTTCCCCTGCATTCCGTGGCAGATTCAGGGCAACAACGTGGACTACGTAGTGCAAGTGGATTCCATCGGCGACCCTTCGATGATCGTCAGCGGCACCACGCAGATCACGCGCAGCCCCGACCGGCTGCGGATTTCGGAGTTGGTCGCCCGCTTCTTGTGCGACAGTGGCATCATGCGTGACGGGTTCTCCTTTCAGGCCGGAGCTGGCGGCATCGCCCTGGCTTTCGTGGACCATCTCGCGCGCATGATGAAAGCGGCAAACGTGAAAGCCAGTTTCGTGCGTGGCGGTTCGACCAAATATCTGGTCGATATGCTGAACGAGGGTCTCATCGGCTACATTCTCGACGGCCAGACCTTCGACCTTGACGCGGTGCGTTCCATCGCCAGCGATCCGCGGCATGTGGCGACCAGTCCCTTCACTTCGTATAACTTCCACGGCAAGGGCAACTTCGCTTCCATGGTCGACGCCGCCGTGCTGGGCGCAACCGAAGTGGATGTCCACTTCAACGCCAACGTGGTCACGCATTCCGACGGCCGGCTGCTGCATGGCATTGGCGGATGGCAGAACTGTCTGTTTGCGGGATGCACCATCCTCGCGGTCCCATCTTTCCGCGACCGCATTCCCGTGATCGTTGACGAGGTCACGACAATCACCGGTCCTGGCGAGCTAATTGACGTCATCGCAACCGAGCGCGGCATCGCCATCAATCCCAAACGACAAGACCTGCTCGATGCGGTCAGAGGCAAGGGCCTGCCCATCCGCTCCATCGAAGAAATCAAAGCCGAGGTCGAGAAGATTTGCGGCGGCAAGCCGTCCAAGCCCCGCCTGCTCGATTATCCGGTTGCAGTGGTGAAATGGGTCGATGGAACGGTGCTCGATACCGTCTGGCGAGTGGTGGACGACAATCCCTACGCCCCGAAGGTCAGCGGCGGAGAGTAGGGCACTCAAGGCGTTGACGAGCGGGCGGGCCTTAGTCTTAGTCCGGCTGCGGCTTATTTTGTAGCCTCACTCCGCCGGGACCACTCTTGCCTTCGGCCAAATCGCATTCTTCGCCTGTGGCTTGATGGGGCCGCAAGTCGTGCTTCTCACAAATTCCGGCGCGTGGTCGTCATCGCGCTTGAAGATGTAGGCGCGAATCTTGTAGCAGATGTCGGCGGATGGCGTCTGCGCACTGTCCTCCGTCGGCTTGGACGGGGATAGTTGAAACGACCGTGCGGGCGTTGTCCCGCCATCGTTCGTGAAGTAGCTGGGCGGGCTCGCCGCAACCGGCTGGACGGACTGAATCTGACCCAGCGGCGCCGCCAAAATCATCGTAAACAGCAGAAGGCTGGCTAGAGGCATGGTAAGCCCTCCTAGAGCGCATCATAGCACCGTTCCGACCAACCGAACCCTGGATTGGGACGAACTGCAGTTCTGCGCAACAGGGACATTCTGCAACCAAAGAGGCACGCTACTACGCCCATCAGGGGATTGTGGCGGGGACCGGGGAGTGGCATTCTGCACTCACGCAATAGCAGTGAGACCAACCGCCTTTAGCAAGAAGTTATACCGGCGGCGAAGCGACGCAGGGCATACCTCCTCATACCCACACACCTGCGGGCAATGGTTTCCTAGCAGACAGCCTGGGCCCAGTGATCTCCTCCCTGGGCCTTTGGTTTTTTGAGAAGGCCTTCATCGTTCCCCTTCGGGCCGGTATTCGAAATAACCCTGTCAGACTCTGCTGGCGCTGCCTCCCCTGCGCGAAGATTTGTTATCACATCGGAAGGGCGGCGACTGTGTTCTAATGCTGCAGACGGACCAGTGCTGGACCGGGCTGCCGGTTGCGGGAACGGAGGCGGGAATGGATGAGCGCGACCTTTATGACGAGCGGCAAGAGATCAGGAAAGCAACTTTGAACTGCCCCCACTGTCACCAGGCTGCCGAGTATGACCTGGGCTGGTTCGTTCGCACCAAGAAGCGTCAACTCCCTCCCCGCGCCGACGAGCGCGATCGCGCCAAGTTCGCTAAGGCCCGGTCCTACATGGTTCGCCGCGACGACTTGGTGGCTTGCAAGAACGTGCGCTGCCGCAAACGGTTCGAAGTATCGGGCGTCCAGTCGGTGGCCTTCCTGGATGAGCAGGTCCAGCCGGAACGACATCAGTAGGGGCGCTTGCCCGCATCTACCTAACAAGGGTTTGAAGACCCCGAGACTCCCATGCTCGCCCCAGGCCGCACTTTGCCTGCGGATTCGCCTCTACAATCCGGGTTGATCTTCTCCATGGCTAGGAAAACGAAATCCGCCGGTCCGCCACCGCGAAAGGACGAATTCACCGCCCACGTCGAGACCTTCATGGAACGAGTGGACCGCTTCTGGCAGCGCGTCACCGATGGCATGCGACTCAGCCAGCTTTGGTCTCAGTTTCAGACGGACGCCCGTTCCAGCTACCGTTTGTACTCGCACGAAGTGGATTCTAGCCGGGTTGCGGGAGTGCCCCGGAGAAAGCACTTCTTCAACCTCGTGAGCCAGTTCTTCTGGGCAATCCTGCTGAAGCTGACTCCCGCTCGCCGCGTGCTGCTGCTGATTGCCCTCGTATTACTGTGCTTGCCCAGCGGCGACGCCGCATGGCAAAGCAGCAATGGCCAGGCGAAGTTCATCGTTTTGGATAACCACTTCTGGGGCGGCGTGTTACTGCTCGTGCTGCTGATCCTGGAGGTCGCCGATCGCGTGGTGATGAAGCGCGATCTGCAGATCGCGAAGGAGATCCAGGCTTGGCTGTTGCCGGCCAAGCCTCCGCCGGTGCCTGGGCTGGAGATCGCCTTTGCCACGCGTCCGGCCAACACTGTCGCTGGAGATTACTACGACGTGTTCTCTCGTCCGTGTTCTGCACCGCAAGACGAAACCTTTCTGCTGGCGGTTGCAGACGTGGCTGGCAAGAGCGTTCCCGCAGCCATGCTGATGGCAACTTTTCAGGCAAGCCTAAAGACGCTTTCCACGACTCCGGGTACGCTGACTGAGCTGGTTGGCCGGATGAATCGCTATGCCTGCAGCAACAGTCAGAATGGCCGCCGGTTCACCACGGCGTTTATCGCCGAGTTCGATCCCACCTCCCGCATCTTGACGTACGTCAATGCCGGTCACAACAATCCGATGTTGCGCCGCCCAACCGGTGTCATTGAGCGTCTGCAGGCGGGAGGAATACCGCTCGGCATCATGGAAAATGTTCCTTACGAATCGGGGACGGTCACACTGCAGAGCGGCGACTGGCTGGTGATTTTCACCGACGGAGTGGTCGAGGCCGAGGATAACCGGCAACAGGAATACGGGGAGCAGCGCCTGACCGCAATGCTGAACTCGGGCGTGACGCTGACGCCGACGGCGCTGCTCAACGGTATTCTGGTGGATCTGGACCGTTTCGTCGGCACGGCTCCGCAGCACGACGACGTAACCTGCATGTTGGTGAAGGTGACATAAAGCGGCTGTTGTAAGTCGGAATCAGAATGGCAAAGCAAAGACAGCTGTAGATGCCGCCTGCGAGGCTACTCCACAGTCCTGGTGAACAACCCGCTCACCCCCGCGATATTCGGCAGTAACTCCACTGGAACATTGTGCCGGTGTTGCAGATAGGCCGGGTCATTGTACGTGAGCCAGACTTTCCCATCGCCGTCTTCCCAGAACAAAGCTTTCAGCGGGAGGTCAATAGCGATGCTGGGAGCGGCCTGCATCAACGGTGTCCCGCCCTTCGGACTGCCGAAGATCAGCAGCTTGGTGGGACGCATCGTCAAGCCCACCTTGGCGGCCTCGCCGCTGTGGTCAATCCGCGCGAAGACGGTCACGCCGCGCTCCTGCAGGAGCGCCTCCAGCCGCTGCATCGTTTCGTCGACGGAGTGTTTGCTCGGCAGGTGAATGAGACCATTTTGCGGGCTTGCGCTCATCGCTCCTCCTTCAATCGGCATAAAAGCTGCAACACGAACCTATCGATGAGTTCATGATCCGGCGTCGATTTCAGGCCGCAAACAGGATAACGCTGAAGATCAGCCCGCTGTGTAAGAATGAAATCAATGGAATCGAAACGCTGGGATGTCGTCATTTTCGACTACGGACGCGTGTTGAGTCAGGTGCCCACGCTTGCCGAAAGGCAGGAGTTCGCGGCGCTCGTCGGAGTCACCGAGCCGCCCTTTTTTCAGCTTTACTCAGACACTCGGGACGAATACGACTGCGGCCGCCACGACTGCGCCCAGCACTGGCAGCGCTTTGCCGATGCCGCCGGCGTATCGATTTCTCCCCAGCAGCTGGCGCGCATCGTGGAGTTGGAGACACGGATGTGGCTGCGCGTGAATCCAGAGGCTTTGGCGCTGGCGCGCGAAATCAAAGTTGCCGGAGTTCGCACGGCCATTCTGTCTAACATGCCTCCTGACCTGCTGTGCGACATGCGGAAAAGCTTCGACTGGCTGGACGAATTTGAAGTGCAGATCTGGTCGTGCGAGCACGGCGTCATCAAGCCCGATCCGGCGATCTACCGTATTTGCCTTGACGCGCTGGGGTGTGAGCCCGAGCGGGCGCTGTTCTTCGACGATCGTGCCAACAATGTGGAGGGCGCTCGCAAGGCCGGGATGCAGGGCCACGTCTTCGAATCGACCGAGCAGGCCAGAGCGATCGTGCGCGTTGGATTGAACGCTCAGTAGGCTTCTCTGCCGCGAAATAAAGTTGTGTCTCGGAGTGTTTTTTAGAAGTCATCTCATAAATCGGGTTTGAAAGGGCCCGGCTTCAGCCGGGCCGTACGAATCGTTTGAATGTCGGGCTTTAGCCCCTGAGGTCACTCGCTCAGAAGCGTCTCGGGCTTATGAGATGACTTAGGCGTTAAACCTCGCCCGCCACTCGAAACTCCTCTTTAGGGAACCAATTGCACCCGAAATCCCGTACTATCCTGAGACGAATCTCTTCCCGGAGGAGACCATGGTTTCCACGACGCCAAGAGTGTCTCTAGCCAGCGATCGCGACAGCCCGATTCCCTGGTATTCCACCGGCTTCGCAGTCGTCACTCTTATCGCCGGACTTCGCCTACTGTTGCATCTGCTCACCGCCAACCGCTACGGCTATTTTCGCGACGAGATGTATTACCTCGACTGCGGGCGGCATCTGGCTTGGGGCTACGTTGACCAGCCGCCGATGATTGGCCTGATCGCCTGGTTCATCCGCCACGTGCTGGGCACATCGCTGCTGGCGATCCGATTCCTGCCGGCGCTCGCTGGCGCAGGGCTGGTCGCGCTCACCGGATACATTGCTCATCAGCTTGGCGGCAGGCGTTATGCCATGGGGCTTTCCGCGCTGGCTATGGCGCTGTCCGGAGTGTTCGTCATCAACGGACACTTGCTGACAATGAACGTCTTTGAGCCGCTGATCTGGATGGGCTGCGCATCGGTCGTCATCCGCATCATCCAGACGGGAAATCAAAAGCTATGGCTGTGGTTCGGGTTGCTGTGTGGCATCGGCCTGGAGACGAAATATTCTATGGCCGTGTTCGGCCTCGGAATGGTCGTGGGCGTGCTGCTCACTTCCGAGCGGAAGGCATTAGCTCACAAATGGATCTGGATCGCAGGCGTGCTGGCGCTCATCATCTTTCTGCCCAACTTGCTGTGGAACATTCATTATGACTGGCCCTTCGTGCAGCTGATGCACAACATCAAGGCCGAGGGCCGCGATGTAGTGCTGAATCCGCTGCAGTACATGCTGGAACAGATTCTGATGGTGAACCCGTTCGCATTTCCCTTGTGGCTCGCCGGGCTGGGTTGGCTATTCTTCGGGCGGGAGGGCCGGCGCTATCGGGTGCTGGGATGGGCTTATGTTGTCGAATTAACAATCTGGATCATCCTTCACGGCAAGAATTACTATGCTGCTCCAGCCTATCCCATGCTGTTCGCGGCGGGAGGCGTCGCCTGTGAGCAGTGGATCGAGCGCACCGGCCGCGCTTGGCTGAAGCCAGCGTTTGTGATTGTGTTGCTGGCTGTCTCGCTGCCGTTCTTGCCGATCATCGCGCCGGTGCTGCCGGTCGACCAATATGTGCGCTTCCAGCAGGCGATACACTTCTCGCCTCCGGTCAACGAGCACGGCCATGATGCTTCGCCGCTACCGCAGTACTATTCTGACGAGTTGGGATGGGAGCAGTTGGTGGTCGAGATTGCCCGCGCCTATCACAGTCTGCCTCCGGACGTGCAGGCGAAAACCGCCATCAAGGTCGATAACTTCGGCGAGGCGGGAGCGGTCGATCTCTTCGGCCCAAAGTACGGCTTGCCGCCGGCGATATCCGGACATCAAAATTATTGGCTGTGGGGACCTCGTGAATACACTGGCGAGAGCATGATCTTGATCGGCGAAGGCGATCCAGAATCTCTTCCCCAGAAATTCGCCGACGTCGAAAAACTGGGGCACTTCGCGTACCCGATGGCGCTGGAGGAGACGGGCATCTATTGGGGCCAGGGTTTGAAGTGGAACCTGCAGGAAGTTTGGCCGGAAACCAAGCGGTGGCGCTGAATCAGTGGCTAGTGGCCGGTGGATGGGGCTAGGGGCTAGAGGTTAGTGAGCAGGGATTTGGGGATCCCTGGGTGCCACCAGCTGTCTGGCCCTTCTCCTTGCACCAATGCCTGCCCTTGTTGACGGGCAAGTTTTGGAGAGGCAGGAATCGAGTCCCGGGGGCGGGACGGGCCCAAGATAGCCCAGCGCCTCAGCGCTGGGTAGGCTGCATTTTCATAATTGAGCCCCTTCAGGGGCGGCACAGATACGAAGGCGTCAGCAGAGCCAGCGGGTGGGTTTGTCAATTGCTTAGTGCTAACCGATGTTTCTCCAAATTCATTTTGCCCGCAAGCTGCGGATAGCTCGGTTCTTCGCCCAGTTCTACGCTGTGAACATGCAAACCGAACTTCAGAATCGATGGCAACAAGTGATGGCGCGCGATGCCCGGCAAGATGGCCGCTTCGTTTTCGCGGTGCGGACGACAGGCATTTATTGTCGGCCTTCGTGCCCCAGCCGACGGCCTCGCCGCGACTCGGTGGAATTCTTTACCAATCCAAACCAGGCCGAACGCGCCGGCTATCGCGCGTGTTTGCGTTGCAAGCCGACCGAGATTTCCTCGCAAGCGCAGTATGTGACGCGCGCACGGCAGTTTTTGGACAACGCTGATGCCGTCGTCACCTTGGCGCAACTCAGCAAGCGGGTCGGCCTGAGTCCCTTTCACTTGCAGCGGCTGTTTAAGCGGGCAACCGGTCTCAGCCCGCGCGAGTATCAGTCTGCTCGCCGCATGACGCAGGTCAAGACCAAACTGCGCCAGGGCGCAGACGTAACTACGGCGCTCTACGATGCCGGCTTCGGTTCGTCCAGCCGCCTCTACGAGAAGGCTCCGCAGCAGCTGGGCATGACGCCGGGTGAGTATCGCCGCGGTGGCGCGGGCGCAACCATTACGTTTGCCATCGCTCCCACTCCACTGGGCCGCCTGCTGGTAGCCGCGACGGCGCGAGGCCTTTGCGCGGTGCGCTTTGGCGAGACCGCAGCCGAGTTGGAGCGCACGGTGCGAGATGAGTTCCACGCCGCTACATTGCATCGTGACGATGCAGCCATGGAGAAATATGTCGCGCCGCTGCGGGCCGCCATCCGCGGAGAAAACATAATTATCGATCTTCCACTAGATGTGCGCGCCAGCGCGTTCCAGACAAAAGTGTGGGAGAAACTGCGTGAGATTCCGCGTGGTGAAACTCGCAGCTACAGCGAAGTTGCCCGCGAAATCGGCGAGCCTAACGCTGTCCGCGCCGTGGCCCGTGCCTGCGCATCGAACCCAGTGGCCTTGGCCGTGCCATGTCACAGGGTCATTCGCAGCGATGGAGATGTGTCCGGATACCGCTGGGGCGTTGAGAGAAAAAAGCGGTTGCTGGAGCGGGAAAAAGATGCGTAGAAGCGCGGCACGAAGATGGATAGGCAAGTTATGATTACGTTTGCATTTAAAGGGGACGGCCTTCAGGCCGTCCGTAGCTGCCGCAAAATCGCTACGGCTTCAGCGATGAGGGACTAGGCCCTCACTTGATCAGAATGTCTACGGTGTATGATCCCGTAATCCAGAATGGTACGCGGACTTGGCCCAGGGGGTTGCAGCCCATCCAAGTGCGGACCGAGGTAGCCCCTTCCTCTTTGCATCTTCCCGTTTCGGAACCCGCCGTCACCTCCCTTTCCCATCTTTCCGCACTCATTTATACTTGCCAGTTTTGCCTGTGTTACAAAGGCATTGTAGAAGCAAGGAGTGCTGGTGAAGATCCTGGTCTGCATGAAGCAGGTGCCGCAGAAAGACGCGCCACTCAAGTTGAACGAGAACGGCACGTGGATTCGCGACGACGTTTCCTACGAAGTGAATGAGCCCGACGCTTACGCGCTGGAAGAGGCGTTGCGCCAGAGGGAAAAGCACGGCGGCGAGGTGGTGGTCATCACCAGCGGCCCGCCGCGCGCCCAGCAGGTGCTGCGCGAGGCGTTGGCCAAGGGTGCCGATCGCGCGATACATTTAGAAGGCGACGGCTTCGTCACGCTCGACGCGTTTAACACCGCCAAGGCCTTCGCGGCGGCGATCAAGGAAGAGAGCTTCGATCTCATTTTCACCGGCTTGCAATCGGACGATTACGGTTTTGCCCAGACCGGCGTGATTCTCGCCGAGTTGCTGGGCTGGCCGCATGCCACCATCATCATGCAGCTGGAAAAAAGCGACAGTGGCATTCGCGTGAAGCGCGAGCTGGAAGCCGGTTTCTTCCAGTTTGTCGATATGCCGTTGCCGGCGGTGCTGACCATCCAGTCAGGCATCAATAAGCTGCGCTATGCCACGCTGATCGGCATCAAGCAGGCCAAGAACAAGCCGCTGAAGAAAGTGAGTTTCGACGAGACTAAGCCGGCGCTGGGCGATAATCTGCAGAAGATCGAGAAGCTGTATATTCCTCAGAAGACAAAGAAGACCGAAGTGCTGGAAGGGCCTCCTGGGGAAATCGCCAAGAAGTTGGTGGAGAAGCTGCGCAACGAACTGAGAGTCCTATAGGCGAACAGAAGGCGGTCACGAAGAGGCATTCATAACTTGATATCGGGAATCGTTGCCGGCCGGTTGCGAAGTTGTGCAACCGGGTCAGCGATTGGCATCTAACCGGGTGGGCCATATTTTTCAGAAGGAGCTCTGCTCGTTATGCCAGGATTTGATCGCGATCAGGTCGCCATTGACAATACCGTGGAGAACCGCCGTCTGGGCTCAGTTTTGCTGACCGTCGGCTGGATTTTGCTGTGGATGGACGCGGTTCTCGGGATCTTCTTCTTCATCAGCCTGCGCAACGGTTCGTGGTTCTGGCCGTTATGGCTGGGCATCGAGGGCGTCCTCGGACTGGTTCTGGTGATGATGGGAACGCATTACCGGCGCGCAGTGGGAGTCACCAAGCTGGGTCATCGCGAAATGGAGCGTACCTTGGCCCAACAGCGCCAGGATGACGCTGAGGATAATCGGGTGGCTTGATTGCACGCCGCCGGCGCAGGCCAGTCGCGGAGTTTGGGTAGCAGGGAGGGTGGCAGGTCGCAACGCAACGCCCGGTACACCGGGCAGGAGGCGGCTATGTCATCGTTGGAAGAGAAACGTGAAAACGGCTCAGTCTTGGTAATTATTGGCTGGGTCATGATGCTATTTGCATTCCTGGTAATGTTCTTTCATCCAGCGGCAATCAAGCTGGGCGAATCGCGGATTGACATTATCGCAGTTTGCTTGGCAGCTACGGGGCTACTGCTGAGTCTAGTTGGCGCACGGGTAAAGTCCCGTAGTCGCTAAGTAGGCGGAATGCGGACAGCTGTCACTCAACAATTTCCGACGCAGAATTGGTCTGTGTCGGCGCAGTCAATACGCTAGTCTTTTCGCCGGAGTTGTGCGCCATCTGCGCACGTGGCCCGGTCAGCAGCTAGGAAACGGATTGAAATGGCAGACAGTATCCTGGTCGTAGTCGAACAGCGTGAAGGCAAACTGAATCGAGTCTCTTGGGAAACACTGACCGGAGCCCAGGCCTTGGCCTCCGAAACCGGATGGACTCTGGAAGCGGCGGTCGCCGGCAGTGGCATTGGCGACATCGCCAACGAAATTGCTGCGAACAAAGTGGCGAAAGTTTATGCCCTCGAATCGCCCAAGCTGGAGCCCTACACTCCCGACGGATTCGTCGCCGCGCTCAAGCAATTCGTCGAGCAAAAGCAGCCCCAGCTGGTCCTGATGCCGCACACCTACCAGGTGCGTGATTTTGCTCCCAAGCTTGCGGCCGCGCTGGGACGTTCGCTCATCAGCGATTCCGTCGGCTACAAGTATGAAGGCGGAAAGCTGCTGTTCACCCGCCAGATGTTCCAAGGCAAATTCGCGGCAGACGTATCGTTCGTCGGCGAAGCTCCCTATTTCGCAACCTTTCAGAACGGCGCTTTCCGCGGCGACCAGGTCCAGGCGGGTGGCGCACTCGCTCCCGTAGAAACGGTGAACGTCGAAGTCGCCGACGGCGTCATACGAAACAAGCCCGAAGCTCCGTTCAAAGAGGCCAAGCAGGCGGTTGATCTAACCCAAGCGGAGATCATCGTTGCGGTTGGGCGCGGTATCAAAGAGCAGAAGAACATCGAAATTGCCAAGCAACTGGCGGAGGCGTTGGGCGGCGAAATCGCCGCTTCGCGGCCCATCTGCGATTCCGGCTGGTTGCCCATGGATCGCCAGGTCGGCTCGTCCGGACAGACGGTTGCTCCCAAACTATATCTGGCGTTAGGCATCAGCGGCGCAATTCAGCACGTAGTCGGGATGAAGGGTGCGCGGACCATCATAGCGGTCAACAAAGACGCCGAAGCGCCGATTTTTGAGATTGCCGATGTTGCAGTGGTCGGCAATCTGTTCGATATCGTGCCACCGTTGATCGAGGAAGTGAAAAAGGCAAAGAGCGCCTGAAGAGCGTTCATGCTAATCAAAGGTCCTGGTCCCTGCTTTTATTGGGGGCATGAACTTGCGTTCTTCGTTCTGCGTAAATCATATTGTCACTGCGTGTAGGTTCAACTGTCTGACAATGTGGCATACTTCCACCGAAGCGTGTAAGAATGAGCTAGGCATCCGAACTCCTCTTTTTTCTGGAACACCGAATGATCGTCTTTCGCAAACCGCTCCCAGGTGTCGATCGCCCCGTGATGGAGGCGGACGTCGTTATCGTAGGCGGTGGGCCTGCGGGGATGGCGTGCGCTCTGCGGCTCTCGCAGCTCATCGATGAACACAACACCAAGAATCCAGACGCCCAGCTCAGCAAAGAGAACATTTACCTGCTAGAGAAGGCCCGCGAAGTGGGCGCGCATTGCCTCTCGGGTGCGTTGCTCGATCCTCGCTCCATACGCGAACTTCTGCCCGGCTTCGAAAAGGAAGCGCCGCTCGATGCGAAGGTGGTCAAAGAAGCCGTTTACTACCTCACGCGCACGGGCAAGTTCAAGTTCCCCATCACGCCTCCGCCGATGCGCGACCACGGCAACTACGTTATCTCGATTAACAAGTTCGTAAAGTGGTTGGGCAGCAAGGTGGAAGAGGCAGGAATTACCCTGTTCACCGGCTTTGCCGGCTCGGAACTGCTGTTCGACTCTGGGCGCGTCGCCGGCGTTCGCACCGACGACAAAGGCGTCGACAAGAATGGCCAGCAGAAATCCAATTTCGAGCCTGGGTACGATTTGAAATCCAAGGTCGTCATCCTTGCCGAGGGCACGCGCGGCTCGCTGACTAAACAACTGATTGGCCGCTTTCAACTGGACCGTGACCGCAATCCGCAGACCTACGGCGTCGGGGTCAAGGAACTGTGGGAGCTTCCCGCGGGACGCATGGCTCCCGGCGAAGTCATCTACACCATGGGTTATCCGCTCACCTTCAACGAGTACGGCGGAGCGTGGATTTACGGATCGAAAGACAACACTGTTTCGTTGGGCTTTGTCACCGGGCTCGACTATCCCGACCCGCGCATCGATCCGCAGCATATTCTGCAGGAATTCAAGAAGCATCCGTTCATCGCCAAGCTGCTGGAAGGCGGAAAGATGGTGCGTTACGGAGCGAAGTCGTTGCCTTATGGCGGGTGGTGGTGCGTTCCGCCGCTGGCTGGAGACGGCTGGATGATTCTCGGCGATTCCGCAGGCTTTCTCAATTCGCAACGGCTCAAAGGGATTCATCTTGCCATCAAGAGCGGGATGCTGGCCGCCGAGACCGCTTTCGATGCCATGGCGAAGCAGGATTTTTCCCTCGCAATGCTCGAGTCGTTTCAGGAGCGGGTCGAGAAGAGCTGGATCAAGTCAGAGCTCTGGCCGGTGCGGAACTTCCACCAGGGATTCGAGAAGGGATTTCTCTCTGGAATGGTCCACGCCGGCATTCAGCAGATCACCGGCGGACGCGGCCTGCGAGCGCACTACAGCAACGAAGCTGGCCATCATCGCATGAAGCAACTCAACCGCCTCCCCGCCGACGGTGGGCCTGAGGCGCAGATCATCGGCGCTGCCAAAGGCGACGGCAAGCTCACCTTCGACAAACTCACTGATCTTTATCATTCGGGTACCAAGCACGAAGAAGATCAGCCGGCGCACCTGGTCATCCACGACACCACCATCTGTAACGAACGCTGCGTCACCGAATTCGGCAATCCCTGCAAGAGCTTCTGCCCCGCGAATGTCTACGAAATGGTGGAAGCCCAGGACACTCCCAGCGGCCTGGAAATCCATCTGAACCCCTCGAACTGCGTGCATTGCAAAACCTGCGACATTATGGACCCCTACGAGATCATCACCTGGGTGCCACCCGAGGGCGGCGGTGGGCCCAATTACGAAGGGATGTAAGGAAGGCCGCTATTCGCTCTTAGCTAGCTATCATTCCGTCTGTCATTCTGAGCGAGCCCGTTCTTGCAGGTGTCATCTTGAACGCGGGCGGTCCGCTGTTGGCCGCCGGAGTCGAAGGCCCCCCCTTCCCCGCAGTTACGTCCGGCTGCCGCTTTCTCCCCGCTCGTGCATCTATAATCGCTAAGAGCTGTTTCCGACCTCCGCGGCCTGACGGGATACCGATGGCTGCGGCGGCGGTGTTCCGCGATGTTTGCGGGACCGAGGGTGTGGAGGGAAACGTCCACGCCTCCCGTGCTTGGAAAGGAAACGATCAGCAGCGCTGCGTCTGCGCGCCCGCGTCGCGTTATTTCCTGCACGTTCGAAACGAAATGATGATCCTAGGCTGTCTGCGGCTGTGCGGGCCTAGGCTGCGCCAAGGGAGGTTCGTCCCTCCGCCGGCCAAAAGCAGGTCCTTCGACTCCGGCGGCGAAGCGCCGCCTGCGCTCAGGATGACACTGCTTAATGGCGTGCGAGTTCAAGATGAGACAGATTTGCGAAGAGCGAAGAGCGAAGAGCGAGCAGCGAAAGAGCAGCGAAAGCGATCCGCTTACTAGGAACTAAAGGCTAATAGCTAAGAGCCGACGGCTGATAGCTGACAGCATGTTACTAACCGACAAATTCGGGCGGCGCATCAGCGATCTGCGAATCTCCATTACCGATCGCTGCAACTACCGGTGTGTCTATTGCCGCTCGGGCAGCGATGGCCCGCAGTTTCCGGAGATGCCGATCGCCGATTACCTGCGCATGGCGCGGGTCTTCGTTGGACTGGGCATCACCAAGGTTCGCCTGACCGGCGGCGAGCCCCTGTTGCGCAAGGGCCTGGTCGATATGGTGCGCGAGCTTGGCCAGATGCACACCGTCGAAGGCAACCGGCTCGACATCGCCATCACTACCAACGGCCATCTGCTCGCCGAAATGGCTCAGCCGCTCGCCGACGCTGGCTTGTCGCGAGTGACGGTCTCGATGGATGCAGTCGATGCCGACCGCTTTGCCCGCATCACGCGGGTGCCGAATGGTTACGAGCGGGTGCTTGCCGGTGTGCGTGCGGCGCAGCAGGCGGGCCTCAGTCCGGTGAAGATCAACTGCGTGCTGATGCGCGGCTTCAATGACGACCAGATTACCGCTTTTGGCCGCTTCGCCCGCGAGCAGGGCGTGGCTGTCCGCTTTATCGAGTTCATGCCGCTGGAAGAAGATCGCGTGTGGACGCCGGAGATCGTGGTCACACTGGACGAGATTCTGCGCCGCATGGCCGAGTTCATGCCCTTACGCGAGATCGGTCACATGGGCAGCGACACCGCCCGGCGCTACGTCTTCGAAGATGGCCTCGGCGAGATCGGCATTATCGCGCCGGTGTCGCATCCCTTCTGCGGGCACTGCAGCCGGGTGCGTGTCACCTCCGACGGCAAGATCCGCACCTGCCTCTTCTCGGTGCGCGAGCACGATTTAGCGGCCTTGATGCAGGCTGGCTGCAGTGACGAAGATATGGCCGACTTCATTTGCGATGTGGTGGATCACAAGGAAGAGCGGCACCACATCGGCGAGCCCGGATTCATTCCCGCATCAAGAACGATGGTTCATATCGGGGGGTAAGCAGCTGTCAGCTATCAGCTGTCGGCCGTCAGCTAAGCCGAAGATCAGCGTTCAAGCCGCCGATAAATGATTCGGCCATATCGAAACATGACAAAAGCCCAAAGCACGAAAACGGCGACTGGTACGGGATTGAAGCGGTGCTGATGGACAAATATGTAGAGCCCCATGCTAGCGTCCATGCCGAGCACGAACAACCCTAAAAGCAACCACAGGAAAATCGAGCGCAGCGACGCGTTCTCCAGCGCGCGAACGTCCCAGCCTCGATTCAAGAAATCGAACGATTCAAACGGGCGGCTCATTTGACGCCTATTATAGGTACAGGCCGGCCTTTTGTCTGTGACGGAAACGTCAAATTCCGGCAGAGCTTGGTGAGGAACAACGTTCTTGCATTAACCCCGCCGACGCGTAACAATAGATTGTTCGATGCTTGTCACAAGGCCATTTTTAGCAAAAGCGGGCCGCGTCCAAGACAAGACGCGGTTCTCCTTTTTGTAACGAACGTGGCGGGCGGATCATCGAATAAGTGAGTTGTAAAGAAGCGTCAACTTGCACCTTCAACATCCCCGTAGGTCGGGCGCGACACGCGCATGTGGACCTGCTGGAGCGGCAAGCAGCTTTCAACATCCCCGTTCCGGGACGTGCTCTCCGATCACAACGGAATCTCACGCGGCCGGGACTGAAGGCAGAGACAAGGAAAATGGCTACGGCACCGGTTACAGAAGCGGTATCTTGCTCGCTTGAAAATTATCTCGTACTCCCAGATCGCTCCATGGACGGCCGCATTGCGGAGGCCAAAGCAGCCTTAGGCAGCGAGTGCGTCATTCTGGGTCACCATTATCAACGCGATGAAGTCGTACGCTACGCGGATTATCGCGGCGATTCCTATCGCCTGTCGCAAATGGCCGCGCAAGCCCGAGGCAGCTACATCGTCTTCTGCGGCGTGCACTTCATGGCTGAGAGCGCCGACATTCTGGCGCGTCCGGGGCAGGCGGTCGTGCTGCCCGACCTGAACGCCGGTTGCTCCATGGCCGACATGGCCGAGATTTCGCAGGTGGAAGATGCCTGGGAGCAGTTCGTGAATCTTGGTCTGGCCGACGATGAAGGCGCCGGGATCACGCCGATTACCTACATGAATTCGACAGCGGCAATCAAGGGCTTTTGCGGCGAGCGCGGAGGCATGGTCTGCACTTCGTCAAACGCCAAGGGTGCATTCGACTGGGGGTTCAGCCGCAATGAGAAGATCCTGTTCCTGCCCGATCAGCATCTGGGCCGCAATACCGGGTTCGCTCGCGGCATTCCGCTGGACGAGATGGTGGTGTGGGACCCGTACCAGTTGCAGGGTGGCCAAACGACAGACCGTCTCCGCCAAGCGAAAGTGATTCTGTGGAAGGGGCATTGCTCGGTCCATCAGCGATTCCTGCCCGAGCATGTGGACAAAGTCCGGGCGAACGATCCCGGCATCCAGGTGCTGGTCCATCCCGAGTGCCGCTGGGAAGTGTGCCAAAAGGCTGACGGCATCGGTTCGACCGATTATCTGATCAACGTGGTGCGGCAATCGCCAGCAGGCTCGTCCTTCGCGATTGGGACGGAAATTCACCTGATCAACCGCCTGGCCAAGGAAAATCCGGACAAGCGGGTCATCACGCTTAACGACTCGGGCTGTCTGTGTACGACCATGTTTCGCATCTCGCCGCAGCACCTATGCTGGGCCTTGGAGAACCTGGTGGACGGCAATATCGTCAATCAAATTCAAGTAAAAGCTGATGTAAAGAGGTGGGCGCGCGTGGCACTTGATAGGATGTTAGAGATCCAGTGATTATTCGCAAGCGTCCTCGGGAAAAATATTGGCGGAGGGTTCCCCGGTATTGGTCGGATGTGCGGGAGCATCGCCGTCGCGTCATGAATCGCCGCAAGGCGCAAACCCTGGTCAAGCTGGAAAGTCGTGATATTGATATGGCGCGCACGTTCACCGTTACTGAAGCCGAAAGTCTGTTGTCCGTCCTAGAGTCGCTGTTGCGCTCCGCCATCCAGGCCAAAGCGCTGATCGAAGAGGTGGATGCCGAGCAGCAGGTGCTGGCCAACCGCATCTTCGTGAACGGAGGCACGCTGGTCGACGTGGTCGCGGTGGCGCGGCGCAAGGCCGAGCGCGAGAAGGCGCTGCAGCGCGCCAAGGACGCGGTGGCCGAGATTGACGCGACCGGCGTTCAGGTGAAAGACCTGGATATCGGGCTGCTCGATTTTCCCTGCGTGGTGGGCGACGACGTGATCCTGCTGTGCTGGAAGCTAGGCGAGAAGAAAATCACCCACTGGCACGGAACGCAGGAAGGCTTTGCCAGCCGCAAACCCATCGATGACCGAATCCTGCGTGGACAGAAGAAGAGCAACTGAAGAAGCAGCAACTAGTAGTTAGCAGTCGGCCGTTAGCCATTGGCTCTTAGTTTTTGCGGTTTGTATCAGGGCACGACTTCAGTCGTGCCGCAACCGGCGGCAGTTGGGTTCGGGCTTTAGCCCCTGCAACAGTATTCCTCAGGGGCTAAAGCCCAAGGTTTTGTTGAACGCATTTGCGGCACGGCTAAAGCCATGCCCTGATACGAAGCGATTTGTGAAATAGGTCTAAAGTTAAGCATGATTCAGCTCTCCTCTGCCGGCAAACGATTCGGCCCGAAACTTCTCTTCGACAATCTTGATTGGCTAATCACTCCCAACGAGCGCGTCGGGCTGGTGGGCGCCAACGGCACCGGCAAGTCCACATTGCTGAAGGTGCTGGGCGGACTCGAGTCGCTTGACTACGGCAGCATCATTTCTGCCAAGAACACTACCTTCGGCTACCTGCCCCAGGACGGACTGCAACTTTCCGGGCGCACCGTCTTCGACGAATGCATGTCGGTGTTCAGCAACCTGCAGGCGCTGGAGCAGGAGATGGAAGACCTTGCACACAAGATTGCCGAACTGGATCACACCTCGAGCGAGTATGCCCAAGTAGCCGACCGCTATCAGCGAATCCTGGGCGAGTTTCGCGTGAAGGACGGTTACGCGCTCGACTCACAGGTGGGGACGGTGCTCGATGGGCTCGGCTTCCGCAAGGAAGACTGGACGCGTTATACCGAGGAGTTTTCCGGCGGCTGGCAAATGCGGATCGCACTGGCCAAGCTGTTGTTGTCCAAGCCAAACCTGCTGCTGCTCGACGAGCCCACGAACCACCTCGACCTCGAAACTCGCAATTGGCTGGAGCAGTATCTGCTGCAGTATCCGTTTGCCTACGTGCTCATCTCGCACGACCGCTATTTTCTCGATGTCACGGTGAATCGCACCGCCGAGATATGGAACAAGCGAGTGCAGTTCTATAGCGGCAACTACGAGAAGTATCTACAGGAGAAACAAGCGCGCCGCGACACGCTGGTGTCGGCTTACAAGAACCAGCGCGACCGCATCGAGCAACTGGAGGCGTTCATCAATCGCTTTCGCGCCCAGGCGACCAAGGCCAAGCAGGTGCAGAGCCGCATCAAGGAGCTGGAGAAGATCGAGCGCATCGAGATTCCTCCCGACGAGCGGACTATCCACTTCACTTTTCCCCAGCCGAAGCCCAGCGGTCGGACAGTCGTAGAGTGCTCGGAGGTGGCGAAGAGTTACGGCCCGAAAGAAGTATTTCGCGACGTCAACTTCACCATCCAACGCGGCGACCGCATTGCGCTAGTAGGTATAAATGGCGCGGGCAAATCGACCCTGATCAAGTTGCTGACTGGCATTGAGCCGCTTAGCGAAGGCACTCTGAAGCTTGGTCACAATGTCGAGCCCGATTACTTCGCGCAAGACCAATACAAAGAGCTTGACCCTAACCGACGCATGCTGGACGACCTGGCGGATGTCGCGGTGCAGAAGTCGATGACCGAATTGCGCGGCGTGCTGGGCTGTTTCCTGTTCTCGGAAGACGATGTGTTCAAGCCGATCGGGGTGCTGTCGGGCGGCGAACGCAATCGTTACGCGCTGGCGCGGATGCTGTTGCATCCCTCGAACTTTCTGCTGCTCGACGAGCCCACCAACCATCTCGACATGCGCGCCAAAGACGTGCTGCTGGAATCGCTGGAGAAATATACCGGCACGGTGGTTTTCGTCTCGCACGACCGGTACTTTATCGACAAGCTGGCCACTCGTGTCTTCGAGATTGGAGACGGGCGTGTAGAGGTGTTCCCCGGAAACTACGAAGACTATCTGTGGCGCAAGCAGCGGAGCGAGTCCGGCGACAATTCATCGGACAATGGAAATCGGAATGACTATCCCACATTGTCGGATGTTCCGGGATACGCCCAGCAGAAAGCCGAAGCCCGCAAGCGACTGAATCCCATCAAGCTGAAACAGATACAGGACCGCCATCAAGTGGTGGAAGAAGGCATTGCGCGGCTCGAGGACGGCATCGTTGAATGTGAACGCGAATTGCAGAGCTACGTCAGCGTCGAGGAAACGGCAAAGTGGACGGACTTGCTGGCCAAGCGGAGGGGCGAACTGGCAGAGCTCATGGGCGAGTGGGAAGAATTGTCGCAAACGTTGGACCGCGCTAACGCATAGAGTTGTAGCGCCATCTCAGCGCGACGATCAGAGCTACGGCTTTTGACCGGCATTCCATTTCGGCGTGAAGTCGCTGTTCGCCAGCCAGGCGACGAGAGCGATCATCGAAGCGATGGCGTTGTCGAGGTGCTGCCAGTCAATTTTTTCCACGGTGTCGGTGGGCTGGTGATAGTCCTTGTGCAAGCCGTAACTGGAGACGGTCTGGGCGATGATGCCGTCCTTCGCTAGTGCAAAATTATCCGAACGCATGAAGAATCCCTGCTCGGGATAAGGATCGCCAGTCAGCAGCGCGCCATGCGCCGCCAGCGCCGGCCCCAGGTCAGTGCGGTCCCATCCGGTCAGCCAGAGCTGGTCGGGCTTCACCTTGGGATCGGAACGCCCGATCATCTCGAATTCCAGATTGGCCACAATCTCGGCTAACTCGAAACTGGGATGTTTCAGGAAGTAGCGCGCGCCGATCATTCCTGCTTCCTCGCTTCCCCAAAGGGCAAACACCACCGTCCGCGCAGGTCGCGGCTGGTTGGCCAGCGCTCGCGCCAGTTCCATCACGGCCACGGTTCCAGAGCCGTCGTCGTCGGCGCCGGGATAGGTCTTGCCATTCTTAACGCCAAGATGATCGAGATGGGCGCTGAGCAGAATGACTTGATTTTTCTGGGTCGTACCCTCAATCTTGCCGAGCACGTTCCAAGTGTGCGAAGTCTGCCACGGCGTTACAGCAGTGTGCAGCTTGATGAGCGTGCCGTCTGTCTGTGCCCAGAGTTGATGCGTGGCATCAGCGGTGGCGAAGATTGCGCCCGCGCCCGCAGGCCCGTCGTCGATTCGCTTTTCGATTCGAGGCATGCCCTGGGACAATCGCTGAAACCTCGGCTGTCCGTCCGCAGGTTCCGGAACGATCACCAGCGCGGCCGTGCTCTCCAGATAAGGGCCTGCAATGCCCTGGACGTCCTTCATGCTTGTGCCTGGCTTGAGCTTGAGGAGGACCGCCGATCCACCTTTCACCGAAGCTGGAGAAATGTTTGCGTCGTTCAGGTCCAACTTTTGCAGAGGTGCGGAGATGTCCGGTTCTGCAAGCCGGAAGACAGCAAATTCCTTGCCGTGTGTCCAAACCACGTGTTGTCGCTTAGCAGGATCGCCAGCGTCGAAAGTCAACACCGGCGGCGCCGTTACCGTTCGCGACTTGATCGTCGCGATTTGGATGTAGCTCCCATCTGCGGCCGCGGGAGCGAGCCCGTATGCCTTCAGTTGCCTGGCGATAAATTGTGCTGCGTGGAATTCGTCGGCGGTACCGCTGCCGCGACCGTGGAGTTCCGGTCCGGCAAGATAGGCGAGATTGTCGTGGACACAGGTTGCGCAAAGAGCGGGGACAGCCGTAGTGTTCGTCTGAGCGGCAATAGGAACCGCGAACAACAAGAACAGCGCAGCCCAAAGGAATTGGCAACGAAAGTCACCCGACGTCATTTGCAAATTTCTTGCCCCTAGATTCGTATCCAACCCGCGCGAATGGCCAGCAGGCTTACTACGGCGACTATGATCCACAGGACAACACCCTGCAGCAGCGGCCGGGGTCCCACCTTGCGCAATGCGGCGGGCGAGAGACTGGCGCCAATCAAGAACAGCGTGATGACCAGCATCAGCTTGCCGGCGTTACTCAAGAAGTGATACGCAACCGCGCCCGGAAATAGGTAGGTGTTCGCCACGGCTGCCAGACAGAAGAACAGGATGAACCACGGCCACTGGATGCGCGTCTTGCTGCCCTTGAAGGCGGCGGTCGTGATCGACAAGGGAACGATCCAAAGGGCGCGTGCCAGTTTCACTGTAGTTCCGACGGCGAGCGCGATGGCCCCATATTTTGCCGAAGCTCCGACAACGGAACTGGTGTCATGGATCGCCAATGCCGCCCACAATCCAAACTGGGTTTGCGAAAGGTGCAACCAAAGTCCAATTGCAGGAAACGTGAGCAGGGCAATGGAGTTCAATACGAAGATGGTGCCCAGCGAGACCGACATCTCGTCTTCGGTGGCCCCCGTAATCGGACCGACAGCCGCGATGGCGCTGCCTCCGCAAATGGCCGTTCCGGTGGAGATGAGGAATGCGGCCCGGTTCTCTACTCTGAACCACCTGCCCAGCAGGGTTCCCACAGTCATCGCGAAGGCAATGCTCAGTGCGGTGTAGAGGAATCCGCTGCGCCCGGCGTGTATCACCTCTTGCAGGTTCATCCCAAAGCCCAGGCCGACAACGGCCGACTGCAGCAAGATCTTGGAAAGCCTGTGGGATTCGTTCTTGTAGGGATGAGTGGCGATTGCTCCGAAGAGGAGTCCGGCGAGCAAAGCTAGCGGCGGAGAGGCCCAAGGCGTCAGGCAAAAAAAGAGCCCCAAGGCAAACAGGACTTTTGAATTCATCGGTTAGAGAGACTTACTCCGAAATCCATTAGATCAAGAACTGGGGCCAGCTTTGCGAGCAGCGGGCAATAAAATAGGCCCGATGCCAAGGAGCGGTGACGATTTCCTTGGCTCCGAGCCTATTCGATCCTGAAATGGATCGGAGGTGATGCTTTGATGCTACGCCAGGCTGTGGAAATGTCAAGCGCAAATCGCGGTACTCCACTGAATTTTCGAGGGGTGCACAATTTACGGGAAGGTATTTCAAGTGCCTGAAAACAAGAGGAGTGAAGCGACTTTCAAGGTTCAATCGCGCGGCGCTGGCCTCCCTCAATCGGGTTTTGGAAGAACTCACTCTTAACCGAGCCGGGTACTGCCGTTCGGGCCGGTATTCAACTGCCCATCTTCCGATAAGCGGGGTAGGGTCAATATCGCTGCAGCCGTGTGATAGACTCCCCGTTAGGAAGCTCTGCGAGGGGCCTGAATGGTCTTCACCCGGTCGCGCGTCGTGTTGGTAGTGGTTCTTCTCGCGGCGTCGGCTGCGGCCCTTACCGCCAGCGGCGAGGCACCGTCAAACTCCGTATCCGCCGCTCCCGCGACTTCGCATCCGATCCTGCAATACAGTCTTCCGCCAGACAAGCTTGCTCACTCCTATGCGCTTTACCGGCTGGATGCAACCCTATACTTCGTCACTTCCGTTTGGAGCTTTCTGGTTCTTTTCCTCATGTTGCGGATGCGCTTCGGCGTCCGGCTGCGTGACTGGGCAGAGCGTACCTCGCGCTTTCGCGTAGTGCAGGCCCTAATTGTCATGTCGCTTTTCACTCTGGTGTTTGAGCTGACGCAGCTTCCATTCGATATTCACCGGCATTATGTGGGCCTGAGCTACGGGCTGTCGGTGCAGCGCTGGGGATCGTGGTTCGGCGATTGGGGCAAGAGCCTGCTGCTGGGATTGGTGTTCGTCACCTTGCTGGGCTGGATTCTCTACGGAGCGCTGCGCCGCAGTCCGCGTGGCTGGTGGTTCTATTTCTGGCTGGCTTTGATTCCCATCGTGATCTTGGTCCTTTTCGTCACGCCGATTTGGATCGAGCCGATGTTCAACAAGTTCGAGCCGCTCAGCGATCATCATAGCGATCTGGTGGCACAGATCGAGCGGGTGGTGCATCGCGCGGGAATGGACATCCCGCCGGAGCGCATGTTTGAGATGAAGGCCAGCGAGAAGAGCACGACACTGAACGCCTACGTTACCGGCTTCGGATCGACCAAGCGGGTGGTGGTGTGGGATACCACCATGGAGCACATGACCACGCCGGAGACGCTCTTCGTCTTCGGGCACGAAATGGGGCATTACGTCCTCGGCCATATTCCGAAAGAGACGGGGATCATCCTGCTGCAGTTGCTGGTGCTGTTTTACATTGGCTACCGGTTGGCAACCTGGCTGGTGGCGCGCTACGGCGCAGGTTGGGGAATTCGCGATCTCAGCGATTGGGCGTCGCTTCCATTGCTGGTGCTGATACTGTCCCTCCTCACCTTTCTGGCTACGCCGGCGTTCAATGCCGTGTCGCGTCACTACGAGCATCAGGCTGATCAGTACGGCCTGGAGGTTGTTCATGGTCTGATACCGGATACGCCGCTCGCTGCCGCGCAGGCGTTTCAGGTTCTGGGCGAGCGCTCGCTGGACTATCCTTACGTCAGCAAGTTTGCGGAATTCTGGCTCTGGGACCATCCCACCATCCGCGACCGCATTATCTTCGTTCAGACCTACGATCCTTGGGGCGAAGGCAGGCAGCCGGAGTTCGTGAAGGGCGCGCCGTAGCTCCCGCCGCCAGTTGCCGGAAAAAGACATTTCGTTTATTGACACCGGGGGACAAGCTCTGTTAGTTTCAATAGTTCCACTTATATCCCTAGCGCCTTCAGTGCATCTTCAGCAGTAGGCACTCACGACACAAGGAATGGACAACACTCTTAAACAGGTAGGCGAACTACTGCTCGGGGCGATTCCGACTGCGGTGATGCTGCTGTTGCTGTATGCCATTTACCAGACGCTGGTGCGAAAGCCGCTGAACCGGGTATTGGACCACCGGCGCGAGCGCACCGAAGGAGCCGTCCTGAAAGCGCGCGCCGATGTGGCGGCGGCAGAAGCCAGAACTCAGGAGTACGAGCAGAAGTTGCGGGAGGCCCGGCTGGCGATCTTCAAAGCGCAGGAAGCTCGGCGCCAGCAAGCGCAGCAGCTCCGGGCACAGGCATTGGCCGAAGCGCGTAGCCGGGCGCAGCAGCAGATCCGCGAAGCCAAGACCGCGATCGATCAGGACATGGCCACAGCCCGGGCCGGCCTGCAAGGCGAAATCGACCGCTTGGCGTCAGAGATCATCCATACGATTCTGAAACCTGCGGGTGCCGCGCCCACCCTAGGGAGCGCGCAATGAGCGGCCGACTCCTGGGCCGCTTGGCCATGGTCGCCTTCCTCGCTTGTCTCCTGCTTGGCAGTGTGCGGGCACAGGATGTTGCCCCCAAGAAGGCCGAACGCAGTGACGTCTCGGCTGAGTCAGGCCCAGGGAACCCTAACGCCGGGGTTGGTCAAATTCTGGCGAAAGAAACCGAGCTGGCTGCCTCTACTTCGGAAAAATGGGGCCGCAAGCTGGGAATGGGCCCGGCTACTTCCTTCGCCATAGCGATCGCATTCAACTTTGCGGGCATTGCGCTTGTGGTTTACTTCCTGTTGAAGTCGAAGCTCCCGCAGGCCTTTCGTGACCGCACATCCTCCATTCAAAAGAGTATCAAGGAGGCGCAGGCTGCCAGCGCGGATGCGGCGCGGCGCCTGGCAGATATCGAAGCGCGACTGGGAAAGCTGGATACTGAGGTCGGGGAGATTCGCACTTCTGCTGAACGCGAGGCTGCGGCGGAGGAAGAACGCATTCGCCAATCTGCGGAAGAAGACAAGCATAAAGTCGTCGAGGCCGTCGAGACCGAAATTACGGCCATCGCCCGCAATGCGCGTCGCGAGCTGAAGAGCTACGCAGCGTCGCTGGCGGTCGATATGGCCTCGCGCCGGATTCGCGTCGATGAGCCGACCGACCACGCGCTGGTACGCGAGTTCGCTGACCAACTCGGAAAGGATGGCAAGTAAGCTATGGCTGCTATTGCCAGCCGTTACGCGCGCGCCCTGGTTGACGTCATCCTCAGGCAAAAGATCGACGGGGATACCGCCCGGCAGCAGTTGAAGGCCATCGTGGAAGCTGTGCATACCAGTGTCGAGCTGCGCAAGGTCTGGGAGTCGCCCGCGATATCGCCAGAGCAAAAGCGCGCCGTGCTGGATGCCATTACTAAGGAAATGGCTATCGCAAAGCCCATCCGGAATTTCATTGCCATCCTGATTGACCATCGGCGCATTGCGATGCTGGACGACATGGTGCGGCAGTTCGAGGTGGAGCTCGACGCACAATTGGGGTTTGCCGAAGCCGAGATTTCCAGTGCCCGGCTGCTTTTGGCCGATGAGCAGCGCGACTTGGAAGGGCAAGTGGAGCGCCTGACCGGCAAGAAAGTTCGGGCGCACTACATTTCCAAGCCCGATCTGCTGGGTGGAGTGATGGTCCGCGTCGGCAGCACGATTTATGACGGTTCGGTGCGCGGGCAACTGGAGAAGATGCGGCAGGAGTTGAGCGCCGGATAAAAGGCTAAGGTCTTATCGGCGCACCTAAAGGTGCGCCCCTTCAAAACGCTTGAAGACCTGACTTTTTCAGCAGTCTGTAAAGCCGGCTCGGATCAAATAAAGGGCGTGGACGCTGGCCTGAAGGCCAGCTCTACCCGAACGGAATCTTATGGCACAGATCAAAGCAGACGAGATTACTAAGCTCATCCGCGAGCAGATCGACAATTACGAATCGAAGATCGCGGTCGACGAAGTTGGCACCGTGATGTCGATCGGCGACGGCATCGCCCGCGTCTACGGCCTCGACAAGGTCATGTCGGGCGAATTGCTCGAGTTTCCCCACAACGTCGCCGGCATCGCCATGAACCTGGAAGAAGACCAGGTCGGCGTGGTGCTGATGGGCGAGTACACCGAAGTGGAAGAGGGCGACGAGGTCAAGCGCACCGGAAGAATCATGAGCGTGCCGGTCGGCGATGCCATGGTCGGGCGCGTGGTCAATTCTCTCGGCCAGCCCATCGACGACAAGGGGCCGGTCAATACCGACCAGTTCATTGCCATTGAGCGCCTGGCGCCCGGCGTCATCGACCGCCAGCCGGTGAGAGAGCCGATGGCCACCGGTTTGAAGGCCATCGACTCGATGATCCCGATCGGCCGCGGTCAGCGCGAGCTGATCATTGGCGATCGCCAGACCGGCAAGACGGCAGTTGCGCTCGACACCATCATCAACAGTAAGGGCCGCGACCTGATCTGCATCTACTGCGCGATCGGACAGAAGCGTTCCTCGGTTGCGCAAGTGGTGAAGACCCTGGACGACTTCGGCGCGATGGATTACACCATCGTGGTGTCGGCGTCTGCTTCCGATCCCGCGCCCATGCAGTACATTGCACCCTATGCTGCGTGTGCCATGGGCGAGTACTTCCGCGACACCAAGCGTCATGCTCTGTGTATTTACGACGATCTTTCCAAGCACGCCGTCGCCTATCGCGAAATTTCGCTGCTGCTCCGCCGTCCGCC
>PMWW01000176.1 GCA_003165795.1 Acidobacteriaceae bacterium | reverse complement strand
TCATGCTCGGGGGCGTCATCAAGCTGGGTCTTAAAGACAAACCGGACGGCATCGCGCACCGCCATCATGCCGCGCACCCGGTCGGCGCAGGCAGCAGAGATATTGGCGGGTTCAAAATCGTTGCCATTGCGGATGAAGAGCTGGCCACCCCGCTCGGCAAAAGCTCCTTGCTTTACGCCGTCGAAAGCCTCGGCCGGGATGATGTGCGGGGGAGGGGCCTTTGCCTGTCTGCGGGTATGTACGCGCCTTCGGGCAGTGCCTCAATCGCGCGTCTGAGGAGGTCTGGCGTGAGTTCGCCAACCAGCGCCGGTTCTCCGCCGCGATACATGGTGCCTTCCAGCTTCATTTTTCCCAGCATCATCTGCGGGTGTCGTGCGAAATACTCATTCACCTCGACAGGGCCGTCTTCGGTGTCGATGGTTTCTAACTTTTTCCAGGCATGTCCGGCAGGCTCGGCTCCGGGCAGGCGCTTGCGTAAGAAAAGAATGTCGGTCGTGACTTCGGTTCCGGCGTTGCCTTTGAAGGCCGTGTTGGGCAGGCGGATGGCCCCCAGTAAATCGGCACTCCCCGCGAGATAGGCTCGTATGGTGTCATCCTGCTTGTCCATCGTGTAGCGGCTGGTGATGAGCGCCATGACCGCGCCGGGGCGGAGCTTGCCCAAGGACTTGGCGAAGAAGTAGTCATGGATGGCGCGGGTCAACGTGCGTTTATAAGACGGATCGTGGACGGCGTAGTTGCCGAAGGGGACATTGCCGATCACCGCGTCGAAGTAATTATCGGGAAGTGGCGTCTCCTCGAAGCCCTTGGCGAATATCGTGGAATCGGGATAGAGCTTGGCCGCGATGCGCGCGGTGATGGAATCAAGCTCGACGCCCGTGCGGTGGGAGGAGGAGAGGTCTTGCGGCATCATGCCGAAAAAGTGGCCGGCACCCATCGACGGCTCAAGGATGTGCGCGTCTTTGGGAAGGCCAAGGTGCCTCATGGCGTCCCACATGGCGGCGATCACCAGGGGCGACGTGAAGTGGGCGTTGGGTGTCGAGGCGCGGGCGGATTCGTACTCCTCGTCGGTCAGCAGATCCTTAAGCTCTTTGGCAACCTGCTTCCATTCCGGGGAGGGATGCCAGTCGAAAACGCCCGACAGTGCGCCCCAACCGGCGTAGCGCGCGAGGACGGCCTTCTCGTCGCCCGTGGCGTCGCGGTTTTCCCCTTCGAGTTTCTTTAAGGCACGGATGGCTGCGATATTGTCGCGGGCTTTCTGCTGAAGACTTCCCTGGCCGATGCGGTGGGTATCGGTTATCCGGAAGTCGCGCGAGGGGAAGAGGGTGGGCTCGGGCTCGGGTTCACAGAGGATGGCTCCTTCAGGAGGGCTTCGGTCTCTGGCAGCGCCCATCCTTCCGTCGCCAGTTCCCACGCCGCCTGGTAGTCCATCTTTTTCACCGAGATGAGTTCGTAGAGGAGATCTGCCGTCCGCTCCTGGGCCTGGTGCAACGCCTGCGACAGCAGATTCTTTTGGGTCAGCTCCTCGACCATCTGCGGCTGGTGCTTCAGCCAGTGGCTGTGAATCATCTGCGCGAGGCGGGTATTGTCGTCCATCGGGATGTTCCGTCGCTAATGCGGGCGCGGTCAAGGAATCGGCCGCCGACGCCCGATCTATAGGCGTATCGGCAAAAAGATCAAGCTGATTCGGATGCCGGGCTTTGCGGGCAGTAGATGATTGGACAAAGGACACAGATTTCCTCGTGTGGGTTGTGCCAGCCAATGTAGCCAGCGACGCGCTTTTTGCAAGCGTCGGTGTGAAGGGTTCAGGCATGAGCGCCTCCACGGACGGCAATCAACTGCAAGGCAGGGAGGTCTTCGAGCCGTTGCGCGCGGCCCATCCACGGCTCGGGGCGTATGGCCTTCATCCAGTCGGCGAAAGAGGGGATAAAGCCAAGGTCTTCGCGGACGTGTTGTTCGCCCACCCATCGTGTTGGAATAATCCGGCCGGTGGAGAGTTGCAGCGTATGGCCGAAGATGGTCTCGGCCATGAAGATGCCCTCCGCATGGTGCCGCAGCGCCCGGTGACGGAAGTCGGCGATGATGGCTTTGGAAGCATCGAACCAGTCGTGAATGGGCTGGTAGTCGGCAACTGCGCCGCCCCATTTCTTCACGCTGGAGAGGGAGTGGTGATAAGGATGTGCCATGCTCATCTCCCTCAAAACGCGTGGCTGCTGGTATGGACATCGCTGAAGCGTCCATTGAATTCAAGCTCGATGGTCTTAGCTGCCACACTGAAGATGAACTCGCCGAAAGCGCCGTCATTGTTCTCCCAGCCGTCGTGCTCCTGAGAGAGATAGTCGTAGCAGAGCGTTTCGATGGCCTCGCGGAGCGTGCTCTGGCTGCTGTCGATTTTGCCCGTGCCCCAGCCGGTTTGTTGCAATTCAACCTGGATTTCAGGAATTTCTGCGGAACCGTCTGCCAGGATGTTTTCAATCTGGCCGCTGTCTCCCTCGCCGTCGAACGTGACGTTGACGGTGTTTATTCCTGCCGTTGCCAGCGCGTCGAATACGGCGGCCTTATTGGCGGAGTTCGCCTCCAAGAGTGCCTTGTTATGCCGCTCAAGTAATGTGCCGAAGTCTTTGGAATCGCTCATGGAAGAATCTCCTTTGATATTTCGGAGACCGCCCCTGCGGCCTCGCTTAGGCGACCAGAAAAGCGGGCGGCATGAGCGCAGCGGGTCATAGAATTTTGCTCGCGAGGAATGCCCCCACCTTCTTCTTGGGGCAGGGGAAAATTCGTCATTGACCCGCAAGCGCCGCCCGCTCCAGTCGCCGTTAAAAGCGAGAGAGCAGGGGCTGAAGTAATGAAGGGGGACAGAAGCAGGAAACGAACAAGAGGAAACGGGCCGCTGGACGAATCCGGCAGCCCGGTTAAGTTGCCTGGCCGCTTAGCGGCTCTGGCCTTTGGTTTTCTGGAGGTCGCGGATTTTTGTTGCGGCTTCGCGCGCGGCTTCCGCCAGGTCCAGCAGATCGTGGCGGCCGAAGTTGCTGCCGTCCTTCCACTCACCGGCGTCATCCTTGTAACGGATAGTCGGTGTAGAAGCCGAGAAGAAGTCCCCCTTTGCGCTGGCATTGCGCCATATCGCTATTTCGACATTGCCGTATCGCGCGGTATCGACCGGGCGTCGGGATCTTGCGGACTCCGCCTCATTTTCGTCATCGGCGCGTTGTGCTTGTGGCATCGGTTTCCTCCATTGATTTGGGTTGCAAGCGCGCGAAGTATAAGAAGCCACGCACAACTTTCAAGCGCATTTTTCGTTGAGTAACATCCGCTATGGCGTGCGCGTAGGGTGCCGGAAGCGCTAAGAAAGGAGGGGTGCTGAGCCAGCACGCTTCTTGGGAAGGAGGAAGGCGGCTGAAGCGGGACTGAGTTCTCGCAGCGTCTTAACGCTTTTTTAAATCTCTTCGCGTACCGTGACCCGAATGGCGTTTCATCTTTCGGGGGCATACGCATGAATCTGGCATATACCGTTCGGGCGGCAGACTGTGTACAGCGCTCATGGTCAGTTTGTAGCGCTATGCCAATGGAATTAAGTAAAAAGCCCGTCAGCAGCGGGGCTTCAAGATCGAACACATAAACTTCATGCAAATACTAGGCGAACCTTTAAGCGGCCGGACAGGAGAACTGCGGATACCTAAGAGGCAACTTTCCCCTTTATTTTACCGCACCTCTCTGGTAGTTTATGTCGCTCCAGGTTTGCGTAAAAGGAGTGTTGCCTATGACGCCTAGTCGCGGCCTTTCTTTTTTTCTTATTGTTATATTCTCGGTGCCGCACATTTGCTGGGCTGAGCCTTCCGGATACGAAGATCACATTCCATCGAAAAAGGTTGTGAAGGAAAGCTTACTTTCCTATTGGGAAAACAATTTAGCGAAAGATCCTGGAACCCGGTTATTTCAGAAGACTCGTGTAGCTGGCGTATACGATATAGATACGACTGTCCTTCCGTATAAGGGACGTGTTAAAGTGCTCAACGTGTTCGTGGATGTCTATAAACCAGTAGGGATCTACGATAAGCAGATCGCGTATGGAGGCGTAGTTGAAACTGAATTGATGGATGCGCCAAGTAATCTGGCCGAAAACCAGCCGTTTAGCTTTAAGAAATGGCAGCAGCTAAGTTGGTTTGACTACGACACAAAAACATCGGAATGGTTTCCATTCAACGATTGGGATAACCACTTCCCTCCCGAAAGGCGCGCGGGAGTCGGAGTACGAAATGGCGTTTTTGCTGTTCCTTCCGCCGGCATCCGTTTCTGATTCAAGGCCGACGGTAATGTATTCGCGTGATTAGCAAGAAAATGCCTTGTTATCGCTAACTTCTAACCTCACACTCCGTCTCAAATCTGTGTCCGCAGCTTGTATTTAAGAGCGCAAACGTGGCACACGACATCTTACCACGTCAATCTGGTCAGCATCCCGCCAAACCAGGACAGATTACTATTTGGGGACGTTGATTTGCCGGACCGGGTGCACCGGGGTGTATCGGCTGGTTGGGGTTTTACGACGGTCCGGTTTATGGGCAATCGTAGCGTAGTGGCGTTTCGGAGCGATTTACCCGTTGCAAGCCTGGCTGTGGACGTAACGCGATAGACGCGAATCAAGCGGATAGCACCGCTTTGGAAATTGCCCAAAATGGCCAACTCGTAGTCTAAATTGCTCAGTTGCTTGGGCTTATTGGCGATACCATGTTAGCTTCGCTTTTTGATCGTCATAAGCGGCAGGCACATACGAGCGGCGCGCGGCCTTCTGGGCTGGACTCAGGGAGAGCTTTCGAAAAAAGCGAAAGTGGCGCTTGGGACCATACGCCGGATGGAAGATTTCGATGGGCCGGTGCGCGCACGGACTGAAACGCTCGGCCGGGTCGTTGCCGCTTTGGAAAAAGCGAGCGTTGATTTTCTGGATGATGGCCTCCCCGGAGTCCGGCTCAAGCGTTAGCGGCGATGTTCGGGACCGACGCTTGGAGTGCGGACTCGCTGCATTTGATAGGCATGTTTTCCTTGCTGTGCCCGCGTCGTTCACCGAAGCCCACCTCCTGAGACGCGGTAGTTTCGAAGCCCATAAAGTATGTTCATCCACACCGCCGCGATCCGCTCATAACGGCGAGGCTCGACGGAAGGGCGACTTCATCCGTCATCATTCGGGTTCATTCGAGTATTTTACTTGTCCAAAAACGGCGCAAATTTGAGCTTAATAACGCGCTTTAGTTGACGAAAATAGGCAACGATCAGACACTATTGTCCAAGTACTGAAAGGAGCCTTTCCGTTATGCGGCCCTCTCTCTTGGCATTTGCCCTTGCGGCGTTGACCCTCTTCACCCCCTTGCTGACAGCCCAAGCTCCAGCACATCCTCCAGCTCATCCATCCGTTTCAGCTCCGCATCCGTCAAGCGCCTCGTCTGCGGCAATGCCAGGCGCTATCAGGGAGTGCGAAGGCCCTCAATGCGGCGTGTGGGTATTCCAAGGCAACAAAGGCCAGGCCATGTGGCAGGGCGGGGCCATTGCCGATCTGACCGTGGAGAAGTTCGACGGCCGTGCTTTTCTGATCTCTCGGGCGGACCCAGTGGGAAGCGTGTCTAGCCCTTACGGCATCAATGGACACTTCACTGCAAGATACGTCGGCACAATTAATGGTGACCGTATCGACGGCACGGTTACGTTTAATGGAAATGAGAGGGATGTAAGGCCGTGGTTTGCGACGATACCGGCGACGCTGTGCAGCACCGCTCAGGAATGCCCGGTGACTACCGATCAATTAGTGCAGCTGGGCGAGAATTCGTTCAACGCCAATCTCCACGCATCGGCCATGCGCTCTTTCATGACCGCGGCTAACTTGGGTAATGCAGACGGCCAGGGATTTGCGGCCTATGTCTTGTACAAGGAAGGACCACGTGCGCGGCAAGCCGAGGGTTTCAAGTTAGCGCAGGCCAGTGCTGCGAGTAACAGCACCATGGGCATGATAGCCCTTGCTTACATGTACCAGGACGGAATAGGGACCAGCGCCGATCCGGTGTCCGCCAAGTATTGGACAGATAGATGGCAGGCCAAAGTGACGGCGGAAAAACATGCCCAGGAGCAGCAAAAAGACCGCGCAAACGTACAAAAAGCGCTCATGCTGGCGATAATCATGTCATTCATGGGATCTGGCGATGGCTCCTCGTCACACTCCAAGCCTGGAATGTATGGGTATAGCGGGGAAGGGCCTGTAGAAAAACAACAAGACCAAGACGATTGGCATGACCGTGGTGGCGATATGTCCGGTCCTCCAGATGGCTGGCATCAGGGCGGCGATATACCTGGAAAAGACAATTAAGGATATAAGCTCTTGCTGATTGGCCCACAAAGGACTGATAAATGGCGAAAGCAAGCAGTGCGAGAAAAGTGGCGACCAAACGGCTGGAGATAGCGATCGACCGGACCGTGGATTAAAAATAACCTCAAGCAAGGTCGTTAAGAAATCCGTCAGCAAGGCAGTGGATAAGGCTCTCGGCAATCGGTTTAGACGTAATTAGGCATTAGCTGAAAGCCAGAAATCAGGCTTTCTTTATCTTGGGTTCAATATGACCCAGGAAGAAAGAAGGGCATCCGTGGTAAACAGCCCCGGCTCTTCCGGCGCTGCGAAATGACTGCCGCGCGGCGTCTCGGTCCACCATCGCTCCTTCGGCGACACGAAGGTGCCGTTCGTGCGAGCTATGAGCCACCGGAACGGTACCGCGTAGTCCCCGCGAACGGGTGCTACGTGTCGCAACGAATCTAACGAATCTTGCGAAAAAACTTTCGCATATCATCAACTAGTAACTCGGGGACTTCGAGCGCGGCGAAGTGGCCGCCGTGATCAAACTCCGTCCAGTGAACGATGTTGTTTTCGCGTTCGGCCCAGCGTCGAATGGTGACATCCTGGGTCAAGGAGAGGGCCACACCGGTCGGTACCTTGTTCCGGACTTTGCGTTTTTCGGCGGTCGGGTCGTGGAGAGCCTCGTAGTAGAGGTTGGCCGATGAGCCTGCCGTGCCGGTGAACCAATACAGGCTGACGTTGGTGAGAATGTGATCGCGGCTGATTGCGTCTTCCGGAAGCGCAGCCGCTGGATCGACCCATTCCTTGAACTTCTCGACGATCCAGGCGAGTTGCCCGGCAGGGGAATCCGTAAGCCCGTAGGCCAGCGTCTTGGGCCGGGTGCTTTGAATTTGAAGGTAGCCCATCATTTCGTTGCGGAAGTTCTGGAACCGCGCCAGCCGCGCGCGCTCCGCTTTGGACATGACAACGAGCCCAATCATGATCTGAAACATGGTCGGAATCTGAACGAGTGCATTGACGTGCACGCCGGCGACATGCGCGGGATCAATTCGTCCCATGTCCGGGGCGATGAATGCACCCGCGTCACCACCTTGGACGCCATAACGTTGATAGCCGAGCCTGCTCATCAGCTTGGTGAATGCTTGGGCGATGTGGTGAGACGTCCATCCGGCAGCGCTGAGCGGTCGGGAAAAGCCGTGTCCAGGAATTGACGGAATCACGAGGTGAAAGGCGTCGGCGGCGTTGCCGCCGTGCGCGCGCGGATCGCTAAGTGCCCTGATGACCTCCAGAAACTCTACGACCGAGCCAGGCCAACCGTGGGTGAGCATGAGTGGCGTAGCGTCAGACTCGGGGGAACGCACATGCAAGAAGTGCAGGGTCTGCCCGTCGATGTTGGTGGTGAACTGCGGATACGCGTTGAGCTCCGCCTCGTGGCTGCGCCAGTCGTACTTGGTCTGCCAATATTCGGCCAGCCCCTTCAGGTAATCCCTCGGTACTCCCCGACTCCACCCCTCGCCCGGCGATTCGTCGGACCATCGGGTGTTAGCTAGTCTTTCTTTCAGATCGTCGATCTGCGCCTGCGGGATGTCGATTCGGAAGGGGAGAATGGTTTGGTGCATGCTCTCTCTTGTAGAACGGATTATTCCGTTCCGTAATACTACACTCCATATCCGGAGTTTTTCAAGATATATTCAAAGGCTATGAAAGCCCCATCGCCTGCTTCATCCACGAGCGGTCGAAAAGCGCAAGCCAAGCGCAATGATGCGCACATCCTCCACGCCGCGCGCAAGGTATTTCTGGCCAACCCGGACGCACCAATCTCCGCCGTGGCAAGGGAGGCTGGGGTGGGAATCAGCGCCCTCTACCTCCGCTATCGCAACAAAGACGAACTGCTTCGGCGGCTCTGCTCGGACGGCTTGCAGCGGTACATCGCGGAGACGGAAGCTGCCCTCGCCGACCGCGGCGACGTCTGGATCGCCTACTTGGGCTTCATGCGCCGCATAGTTGAGGCGGATACTCACTCGCTCGTCCGTCGCCTCGCGGGCACGTTTAGGCCTAGCAAGGAGCTATACCGCGAAGCCGCGAGATCGCAGGAACTCACCATCAAACTTTTCGAGCGCGTGCAGGCTGCCGGGGCGATCCGCTCTGATATTGAAGTCGTTGACATTGCTCTCATCTTCGAGCAACTGGCGGCCGTTCAGATCGGGAGTCCCCGCCGAACCGCTCAGCTGCGCCAGCGCTATTTGGCGCTGATCCTTGATGCGCTCCGCGCTCCCAACAACAAGCCACTTCCAGGGCCGCCGCCGGATTGGAAAGACCTCAACAGCCGATGGGACAGATGATCGGTCCCCCAAACATTTACCGCTTTATTGCGGTCTTCATCTATCTGCGAGGGGCGGACGACGCACCATTCCAATAAGGGTTCAAACTTCAAACAACTGGCGACCACCATTAATCATACTTTGCCGTCATCTGCTGATGGACCGTAGATCGCGGGGACCTTCTCGTCGTTCAGCCGCAGGTACATTGTCAGCTGTCCACGATGGTGGGCCATGTGGTTGAGCACGCCGTCGCGGATCGCAAGGGGGTCTTTTTCATCCGCCTAACGCGCCGCCGGCTAAACCGAATACGAGGGTTATTTATGAGTTGTCCGCCAGTGGCGAAATCAAATTTCGCGACGACTGTACGTACGAGTTGCGCGATGATGACACGTATTCTTCCCAAGCGGTTGATGTACATAACGGAACGGTTAATTTTAACGAGTACAACCCAAACCATCAGGATTTGTCCCTGGTGAAGCTGCGGCTAGAAGAGGATCGAAATCTCCATGTTGTCGTTTACTGGCCCACGAATCAGGCTATTTACTTGGAGGGCACGCTTCTTCATCCCGACGGCGAACTATCACAGATACCACGTCCTACTAAGGAGGAATGTAGGGCCATGTAGTGACGGGTTGATCTCCGGAACGGCCCACTCACTAGCTTCCGGCCGCCATTCGAGCGCATCAATGACCCACAGATTCCTCTGACGAGGCCCGTTTTCAAACCGTGGTCGCGCGCACGATATGGCCGCCCGCGTCAGGCAAGGAGCTTCCCCGGTTTGCAAAGTAACGTTCCCGGATCAACGCCGGGCCGATATCCTCGACTTCGCAAAAGCCCAGGTCAGTTAGTTTGGCATGGAGCGCACCAGTTTCAAAGTGACTTCTGAAGGCCTCTCCCACGGAGGCGACACGCACGGCAAGAGCTTCGCGGGCGGTGGCGTGATCACCCCTGACGGGACCCGAAGCCGGAGGATTGCTGTAGTCGAATACAACATGAGCTCCTCCCGGCAGACTGACGACGAAGCCAAGGGTCGAAAAGACGGCACGCTCCGTCAGATAAGGGACGACGCCCAGCCAAGTGAAAAAGGTTTGTTGCGCCGGATCGAAACCGGCGGTGGTCAAACCGTCCCTCAAGGTCTCCCTTTCGAAATCGACTGGAGCGAAGGTGAGCGTATGGGGAACGGAGATCCCCGCTTCAGCGAGCCGTTGTTGTTTCCAAGCTTGAGTTGCCGGGTGATCCACCTCGAAGATGAGCAGATTTTCTCCCAAGGTGGTCCGGTAAGCATAAGTATCCAAGCCTGCCCCAAGCACAACCAACTGACGGGCGCCGCGTGCGACGGCAGCGGTCAGGGCGTCCTCGGCAAAGCGCGTTCTCACTGCAACGAACAGGCGTAGCCTTCGTCTGGAGGGATCGTTTTCTGCATCGCGGACAGCCGCTTCGATGTCTTGCCCGAGGATGCGTAGGGCCAGCGGATCGGCGAAGATACGACCGTTCTCCAACACTTGGTGGACAGCACGATGGGCGGCAGCGCCTAGTGCGGTGCGGCTTGGTTGTCCTAGTTCCATAGCAGTAATCTAACCGGCCCGGAGTATGCAAGCAAGTGGCCCCAAAAGATCGCCCGGCGCAGGAAGGTTACCGATTCTGGCTGCCCAACTGACCTACTACCGGTGTTGAACCATGAGCGATGGACCGAGTACTGAGGACACCTCCGATTACTTTACAAGTGTAAGTCGGATCGTTGATAGCGCGACGAGAAAAGCTAGCATCGCGAGGCATCCAAGGACTGTCCGGACAGAATGTAGACGATTCCACTTCACAATCAACGCCCGGCTTTCTGGACTTGCCTCCTCCGGCTCTGTCGCCATCAGTATCTTGTTGGTTGGCATGATACCGAAAATGGTCCACGGCCAGTTTGCAAGCAGCAACACCCCTCCGATAACGAACATCACGCCGCCGGTGAACCACCAAGCGATTACTGCCAGGAGAAACCCTATGATCGCGAGCGGGGCCTGCATTGCAAATCCGCGTTTATACGCGGGCTTCCATTCTGCGAGAAGCGCACGATCATCAACGGCAAGTCGGGCCGGCTGTTCGGCAAAACTGACGTAAAACGCCGCGCCTGTGAACAAGGCCGCGGTCACGAGAGCGAGATATCCTGCGAACATGACTAAATCCACTGTGGATGCTTCAAGTCTCAGACTGGCAGAATTCGAATAATTTAACCACATCCAAATGGCGACCCCACGATAACCCAGAGCGCACTTGCAGGTCAGAAACCTCAATTACGCGAAGCAAAAGGTTTTGCCAGTTTAGACATCAGATTCTTCCCAAGGACAGCCGACGCACTCACGGCTCCCCCAAACAACGCACCCACGACGCCCAGGCTGGTGACATCCTGCCCGGTCAGATATAGATTGCGAATCGGCGTGCGGGCACCCAAAGCCCGCATGCTATATCGGGCGGGCGTTGAGCCGATGCCGTAGATCTCGCCCTTTTCATAGTTCATGAAGTGCCGTGTTGTCACGGGAGTAGACAGCTCGGCATAATCAATCTTTCCCGCAACGGCAGGCACGTGCCGCTCCAGCGCTGCCTGGAGCCTTGCCGCAAGGCTCTGTTTCAGCGAGTCATAGGCAGCACCGCGACGTTTCCATTTCGTGTCGCGCCAGTTTGCAAACGCATCGAACGGGACGAACGTCAGTACTTCCACCGTGCTTCTGCCAGGATATCTATTGGCGAAATCCGGGTCTTTTGCCGATGGAAACGAGATGTAGAGGCT
>PMWW01000116.1 GCA_003165795.1 Acidobacteriaceae bacterium | reverse complement strand
ATCATGAATAATGCGGGCTAGGTGGGATAGATTCTTTGACGACATTGTCGCTAGTGAGGAAGAAAGGCTGGCCGCAAAGTATGGCGTAGAGGAATTTGATGGTCGCGATCCGACAGAACTTCGAAGAGATGCCAGGTTTGTTTCAATCGTTTGGAGTCTTCGAACTAGCATGACGGCGGGTGCAGAGCTTTTCTCTGAATATTCAAGAGTGTTGGAGAATAAGCGAGCTGACTTGGCTCCGCTTCAGACTCTACTTCAGACCTCACTCGGACTAAACTGTCAATTGATCGGGCGTGAGTACAAAGCAGCAATAGCGGATGCGGACATTGTCTTCCTTGATCTTTACTTGGGACATAAAGAGACTGAATCAGCCATCAACTTAGCCATCGAGCGCGTGAGGAGTGTCGCGGAAAAGCGCAAAGACTCCCCTCCAGTGGTCGTTCTGATGTCCGCGAGTCCCACCCTCCATGATTTGGGACCAAGAGTACGTGATGAAGGGGAGCTCTTGGGATGCCAGTTTCGTATGATCCGAAAAACGGAACTCGGCGAGACCCCAGAGACTTTGGAATGTCTCTTCGATCTCCTCTCGACCTACCCCGATTCACTGAAACTAAACGCATTCCTGCAAGCCTGGCGAACCGCTTTGGGAAAAGCTCAATCGACCTTTTTACAAACGATTCGCACTTTAGATCTTGCAGATTACGCAAATATGCAAGCATTGATTCTTGAAGCCGAGGACGAGCCAGTCGGGGACTATGTTGTCGATCTTTACGACCTGTATCTCCATAACGTTGTCGAAGGCGATGGCGATCTGATTCGCTCAGCGAAGGCTCTAAATAAGATCGATTGGGGGTCGTACCCTCCAGCTCAGTTCATGCCATCTTCCGAAGCTATTGAGATTATGGATGGAGCGACGTTTCATAATGAAGTTCGTACGCTTGTCGAAGCGGAGCTTCAAACAGATCCTAAAGTTGTACATTTGGGAGACGTTTTTCTCGCGCCACCAACACTCGNNACCCAAAACCCCGCAGCCCGACGGCACGCCGAAAATTGTACCGGACGGCGCCGAGCCAAAAGGAGATCCAGAGACGGGCGAGTCAGTACAGTATGTTTTCGTCGTGCTATCGCAAGCCTGCGATCTTCAACACGGTGACGCAGATCGAGTGCTGCTACTACGCGGGACGGTTCGCCCCTACAGCTGGAAAGGTTACGAAAAAGCGAAACCCCCTCGCACACCCGTAATGAAAGTGGGCAATGAACTCTTCGCGATTGATTGGGATCCTCTGGCGCCCGAAACTTGGACGTTGGACGATCTCCCTACTTTCTTGGCATTGAAGGGACTTCGACGAATTCGACGCTTTCGGGCGCCATTCGCGCTTCAACTTCAGCAGAGCTTTATCGGTCGCCTTGGCAGAGTGGGGACACTTGCGGCCCTCCCCGGGCGACACCCGGCTCGCGTTCGAGTCTTCATTAAGGATGTACTTGACCAACCAAGATTGATAGCGGAGACGTCGGCCGAAAGTGGCAACGCAGTATGCCTCGTGGGTCGAACTGAGAAGAACCAACTAAAAGAGTGGCTATTGCTTTCGGAAACATTTCGCCGTGAGATTAGACAGAACCTCTTGGTTTTTCCTCCCGAGGAACTTGATCCGCGAATCAAGATTGCTCGGGATAATCTCTCCTTTTACGGCTTGTTCAAACGTGGTCTCGTGTTTGCCCGCGACAAGAAGACAGGCTCGAAGCCGTTCGTGAATACTGCCTTTGATTTGGTACAGGTCTTCACTAAACCGTTCATTGAGCCGGGTGTAAACGTCGAGCGTTCAGTGAACCCCATCATTGTGGAGATTGATATCTCGTGAGACGACTGGATTCCGTTGCGATCTCCTGATTTTTGCAAAGACCGTCGAATCGAACTCGTGCTCGGTTCGTCGATGTAGGGATGACTGGCATCGAACCTACGTGGCGGCCGCGATAGTCGGTCTAGCGGTCTTGTGCCGCTTTGGCTGCCGCAGAAATACGATGACATTTGGGCTGAAGGAAGCCGTCTCAGCCATCAAAATCCCCCAACGGTGCAAACGTCAGTTTACCGGCTTCGCTCCGCGTGCCTGTATCTAGCGCTATGTCAGCACTGCAAGCTGCAGGGAATCGTAGATGGTTGCCTTCAGCCTCGGTAATCACTTCAAAAGCGGCCAACGGTTATCACTTCAAAACCGGCCAATGGGAGGCACCCGGAACTTAGATCTTCTATCCTGCCATACCCTGTTCAGGCAAGTCTAATTTGTATTGGTCTAAACTATTGTGTGAAGGAGCGGCTTATGCGTACTTCGAGCACGAGTCAACGGCACCACGTCCGGGGCGGAGCCTACGGGTATGGCGTCGTCTTTGAGATCACGCCGTAGCGGGCTGGAGTCAACACAATGCACAACGAGAAACGGTCGGTCGCGTGGAGTGTGGCCTTGGTGACGCTGCTTGGGCCGGCTCTCTTGTCCCAACCGGCGCGGGCGCAAACGTTCACCGTGCTGCACAACTTTACCGGTGGAGTTGACGGCGCTCTGCCCAGTGGCGGGGTCGTCTTCGATGCTGCCGGAAATCTCTACGGCACGACCGCAGAAGGCGGCTACACCGGAGGCGCTTGCGCCGACTACGGATGCGGGGCGGTGTTCAAGTTGAAGGCTGGTGCCGACGGCTGGACGCTAAACCCGCTCTACAACTTTCACTTCAATGACGGAAACCTTCCGATCGCCCGGGTGGTTTTCGGTCCTGATGGGACTCTCTACGGCACTACCTTCAACGGTGGCACTTCTGGGGAATACGGAACGGTCTTCAACCTGCGGCCTCCGCCGACAGTCTGTAAGACCAGGTTTTGCCCGTGGACGGAAACTGTGCTTTGGAACTTCACCGATCGTCCTGACGGGGCGAATCCCGGTCGGGGCGACCTGACGTTCGATGCTGCGGGTCATCTTTACGGCACAACCGTAATCGGTGGATCTTACGGCGGCGGAACTGTTTTTGAGTTGGCGCAGCTTCCCGGAGGGGGCTGGAGGGAAAATATTGACTTCAGTTTTGGCGAGCAAATCAGCGACGGGTTCTCGCCTTGGGCCGGCGTGATCTTCGACAATGCCGGCAAACTGTACACGACGACTTTCGACGGCGGTTACTACGAGGGCGGTACTGTTGTCGAGCTGGTCCATTCGGCCCCTAAATGGACGGAAAACGTTCTGCACCTGTTCCAATACGGAGACGATGGAGAATGGCCGTACGGCGGCTTGATCTTCGATCAGGCAGGGAATCTTTACGGCACGACTACCGGCTACGCTGGAAACGTTTTTGAGATGAAGTACTCCGGCGGCGCCTGGAACCTTGGCGTGCTCTACCGCTTTGTCAACGGACAGTACGGACCCGTCACATCCCTGACGATGGATCGGCCCGGGAATCTTTACGGAACAACAGAAACCGATGGCCTGTATGGAAACGGCAACGTGTTCAAACTGACGCTCTCAAACGGCGCTTGGACCTACAGTTCGCTTCACGACTTCACGGGTGGCAGTGACGGCGGCGTCCCGGTTAGCGAAGTGACGATCGATCCCTGTGGCAATCTTTATGGCAGCGCATCAAGCGGAGGAGCTTACGGCAAGGGTGTCGTCTGGAAGATCACACCGTAGCTGAGACTGTTCGGCGGTGAGCATTTTGTTGTAGTGGCGTAACATCGCCATTTCACCAGCGATCCGGCCCGAGCTCGGCTCTTGGAAACTCGCCGCTGCCTATCGCTCCGGCGCATCAAGTTTGGTTCTCCAACTTCGAGGGCCACACTTGAGCACGTGTCCGTGATGCAGCAAGCGGTCAAGCATGGCGCTGACGGCGGCTGCGTCCCCCAGCAGCTTTCCCCAATCCTCGACAGGGCGATTTGAAGTGAGCAGGGTACTGGCACGCTCATATCGTCGCATGACGACCTCCAGCAATTCTTCAGCGGCAATTAGGGGCAGCTTACGCATTCCCAGATCATCGATGATCAGCAGCGGCACCGTTTCCAGAAACTTCAGGCACTCTTTGCGTGTGCCGTCGATCGAGGCTTCAGCCAGCTCATCGAGCAAGGTGTGGGTCTCCCGGTACAGCACACGGTAGCCCTGCTGGATGGCAGCTTGGCCGATGGCCTGAGCCAGGTGGCTTTTGCCGGTGCCGGGCGGCCCAAGAAACAGAGC
>PMWW01000102.1 GCA_003165795.1 Acidobacteriaceae bacterium | reverse complement strand
AGCGCTTTCAAAGGGGCTTCCATGCCGGGCACGGCCGGCATGGCGCTTTCGATCCCGACGTAGTAGGTGCGCGAGGCGCCACTGCGGATTCTGACACCCAGTCCCCGCCTCGCCCGGCCATAGTAGGCTGCACCTCGTGCTACTGCATGCTCGAGGTCAGGTGCATCCAGGACTTGCGCCGGTCCAAGCGCCTCAAATCCTTCTTCCGTCAGCCAGTGATTCAGTACTTCCACCAACCGGCTCCGCAGCGCCTCGGCTTTCATCACGCCGCCATTGAACAGAACGTGGGTGGGACAAGCCAGCCCACTTCGGCCACGTCGAATGTTCGCAGCTTCTGGACTGTTCTGGACTTGCTGCGCGAGGAAGCGTGCCAGGTGTTTCGTCACCGCCGGATCGGCGGCAAATGGCAGGCCCAACTCCTGGAAGCCGATTCGGCGCTGTCGCACAGGCATTTCGTCNNTGGTGCCAGAGGCCCTGGAGATGGTGCGTATCGATAGTATGACCCTCGGCCTCCAATCGCTGCTGCAGCAATCGTGCCAGCGCCAGATCCATATTGTCGCCACCCAGCAGAATATGGTCGCCAACGGCCACGCGCTTCAGGGCCAGATCGCCGTTCTCTTCCGAGACGGTGATGAGGCTAAAGTCTGTCGTCCCTCCGCCGACGTCGCATACCAAGATCAGGTCCCCTACCTTAATTCGCTTACGCCAGCTATCACCCTGCGCCTCGAGCCAGGCGTAAAACGCAGCTTGCGGTTCTTCGAGCAGGGTCACGTGTTGCAGGCCGGCCTGCTCGGCTGCGCGCAATGTCAACTCGCGGGCCTCTTCATCGAACGAAGCCGGCACTGTCAGCAGCACGTCTTGTTCGCCCAGGAGTTGCTCTGGATGGTTGCTGTCCCAGGCGGTGCGCAAATAACGCAGGTACTGCGAAGAGGCTTCTACGGGCGAAAGTTTGGACACTTCTTCGGGTGACTGCCAGGGCAGAATAGGTGCTGTACGGTTCACTGCGGCGTTAGAAAGCCACGACTTGGCTGAGGCTACCAACCTCACGGGATTCTCAGCGCCTCGTTTGCGAGCTAACTCGCCAATGACAAACTGCGGGTCCTTGTCCCAAGGCAGTTTCAGGCTGCCCTGGGCAAAATCCATTTCGCCCGGGATGTAAAGGAAAGACGGCAGTAGGGTCCGGTCAGCGACTTCGTTCGGGTTAACCAGTTGCGGGACATTCTCGAGTTCGATCCCACCGCTATCGTCAACAGCGGAACTGCGGATGCGCGCCAGCGCACAATTTGTGGTGCCAAGATCAATACCAACGATGAATTGTGAATCCAATCAGATCTCCATGAACAGAATCACGTGCGGTGAATCGGCGTGGTCCGAAACTGCATGCATTGCGTTAAAGAATCTCAACCTCGGCTGGAGCCACGATGGCCCGTCCCGAGCCTTGCGGCAAGGACGGCAAAGTGACTTCCTTTACTCGCCACCCACGATGGCGCAGCACACCCCGTATGGGCGGTTCGCCGGTAACGTTTCCCACCAGTTTGATAGCAGCGGGATCAAAACCCGCGGGCACTGTGACTGGCTGGTCCTCTTCAGACGCGATCACTGGATCGAGCTTTACATAGCGTTCAAGGACTTGGCGACAGGAGGTGTGAATACTTCGAACTGCCGCTCCCAGCTGCGCGTCCGGATAGGCTGCTACGTCTTCGGAGAGAAAATCGATGAGGCGTCCATCACGTTGCAGTAAGCCCAACATCTGCACCGCTCGATCAACTGATTCTTCGCCACGAGTATCCTCCTTTTTCGCACGCACCAATTCCGATTGGGGAAGGGACGCAATGTCGTCCGCAGGCTTGATCAGTGCACGTGCTATGTCGTGCGGGATCTCTGCCTGTAGAAGAATGGCAAGAAAACAACGCACTGCGTAAGCGAGTCGGGTCCAAAATCCAATCATAGTTCAATCATATAGGTTGGCCCCCGAATGCTAGCAACACCAGCCGAGAGCCTATTTAGCAGAACCCACTTGCGAAGGAGCCCGACCCTGTGAAGGTATAATCCTCGCTACCTCCCATGGCCCTTACCCAAGGTACCAAACTCGGCCCTTATGAAATTCAGTCTCCGCTGGGCGCAGGCGGCATGGGAGAGGTGTATCGTGCCCGTGATACACGCCTCGAACGTATAGTCGCGGTCAAGATTCTTCCCTCACATCTTTCTGAAGACCCTGAGGCCAAGCAACGCTTCGATCGGGAAGCGCGGACGATCTCATCCCTGAACCATCCCAACATCTGTACGCTGCACGACGTTGGGCACCAGGATGGCGTCGACTACCTGGTCATGGAATGCCTGGAAGGTCAGACGCTGGCCGACCGCTTGCGCAAGGGGCCGCTGCCCATTGAGCAGGTTCTGCGATACGCAATCGACATCTGCGAAGGCTTGGAAAAAGCCCATCGCTGCGGCGTGATTCATCGTGATCTGAAGCCCGGCAACATCATGCTGACCAAGGTCGGCGCCAAGCTGATGGACTTCGGCCTGGCCAAGGCGTCGGTTGCGAATGCGGCAGCAGCGTCGAACCTCACGATGACCACAAGCACGCCGCCGGGTAGTCATCCCCTCACCGCGCAAGGCACAGTGGTTGGAACTTTTCAGTACATGTCGCCCGAGCAGGTAGAAGGCAAGCCGGCGGACCCGCGTTCCGACATCTTCGCGCTGGGCGCGGTGCTGTATGAGATGACAACCGGCCAACGCGCCTTCGAGGGCAAGACCGCGGCCAGCGCAATGGCGGCCGTGCTGGAGCGCGAGCCCGCCCCCATCACGTCGCTGCAGCCCATGACTCCGCCCGCCTTCGAGCGGCTGGTCAAGGCGTGTCTAGCCAAGGATCCCGATGACCGCTGGCAAACCGCGCACGACGTCAAACTTCAACTCAAGCAGATCAGCGAGGGAGGATCACAGATCACCTCGTCGGCGGCGGTCGTCGCTCCCCGAAAACGGACCAGCAAGCCCTCGTGGATTGTGGCAGCAGTATGGGCGGTAGTTGCTGGGTTGGCGCTGTTCTTTCTGTATCAGGCGAAGCAGCAACAACTGCCGGTCTTGCGCGTCGAGATCAACCCTCCTGACAAGATGCAATTCAACCTGTCAGGCGATCACGGTGGCCCCGCCGTGATTTCTCCCGACGGCCGTTATATCGTCTTTTCGGCATACGGCTCGAGCGGCGCCCAACTCTATCTGCGGGCGCTTGATTCAACCTCTCCGCAGGCACTTCCGGGTACCGTGGGCGCGATGTTTCCTTTCTGGTCGCCCGACAGCCGCTCCATTGCTTTCTTCACCGACGACAAGCTGAAACGAATGGAAGTGAGCGGCGGCACGCCGGTCACGATCTGCGGTTCGACGCTGGGACGTGGCGGCAGTTGGAACCAGGACGGAACTATCGTGGCGGCGCTCTCCTACAATACCGGTCTATCGCGAGTCCCCGCGAGCGGGGGCACTCCTACTCCGGTCACCGCGATCGATGGCGTCCACTATTCTTCCCATCGCTGGCCCTGGTTCTTGCCTGACGGCAAGCACTTCCTCTATATCGCCGTTAAACACAATGCGCCGACCAGCCCGGAAACCGCGGTGTTCCTGGCTTCGTTGGACGGCAAAGAGGACCGCCTTCTGTTTCACACCTTATCGAACGCCATCTACGCCTCGGGACGCTTACTCTTTCAGCGCGAAAATTCCCTGGTGACGCAGACTTTCGACCTATCCAACGGCAAACTCTCTGGCGAGCCGCAGACCCTGAGTGAAAACGTTCAATTTGACGCTGGGCTCTGGCGGATGAACCTCAGCGCCTCCACCGACGGCATGCTGTTGTACGCATCCGGCACGGCTTCCGGGACCGAGATCCTGACCTGGTACGACCGCAGCGGAAAGCGACTGGGCACGGTCGGAGAGCAGGGGGAATTCTACGATCTGGATCTCTCCCCCGATGATAAGAAAATCGTGGCCACGGAGCTGAACACAGCCACCGCAACCATCTGGGTTCACGACTTGGTAACCAACCTGAAGACGCGGCTCACCTTCAGCGGCGGGGCACATCTCACTCCGCTTTGGTCTCCGGACGGAAAACAGATAGCGTTCACCTCGAACCAGCAGGCCGCCATCTCGGTCAAGACGCTCGGCAGCAGCGCTCCGGAGCGCACGCTTCTGTCATCGCCTACCCCTATCTATCAAGCCATTTCCGATTGGTCGCACGACGGCCGCTACCTGATGTATGAACAGGGTACTGGCATGAACACGGACCTTTGGGTGCTTCCATTATCGGGCGACGCCAAGCCGTTTCCGTACACGAGCGGGTCGTCGAGAGGAGCCTTTTCGCCGGACGGCCACTGGGTGGCTTATGTGGCCCAGGAAGGCGGCCGGCCCGAGGTTTTTGTAGCTCCCTTCCCGTGGACCGGCGCGAAGTGGCAAGTTTCGAACGGAGGCGGCACCGGACCACGCTGGCGCGACGACGGCAAAGAGTTGTTCTACTTCGATCTTAACGGCGTTACGGCAGTTGCGGTGGACGGCGCGGGTTCCACATTTCAAGTCGGCAGCAGTAAGTTGCTGTTCCGCCTTCCTCTCCGGGGCATCATAGGGCGCGAGTATGCTCCCACGCGCGATGGTCAACGTTTCATCGCGGTCACGCCCAGTGAAGGCAGCTCTCAGTCATTGACTCTAGTCCAGAACTGGCCGGCAGAGTTGAAGAAGTAATGCTCACTGTCGGCGAGAGACCCACTCGGTTCGAAGCGCTCTGTGCTACCCCTGTGCCTTCATGAATTGCCGAACCAACAAAGCAATGTCAAAATGGTCTGCCTCGTTTTCGTTTTTCGGATAGGGTCGTAGGTCGCCCGTTCGATCTACCCTCGATTCTCACCGGACCAAGCGATCACGTAGTACGTTCTACCGTCCCAGCGAGGCTTCCATCTCTGCCTCAACCTGCAGACTTTGCAGATCCCGCGAAATGGTGGCCACCGCGAGAGTGCGGCCGCCCCTCTTGTAGGTTACGGCGCAGTTTCGCGCATCGAGTTGCCCGTCAATTTCGATAGCATCCCACTTCTCGGCGTGGCCGATGTAGTTGATAACAACATCGTAGTGCTGACTCCAAAAGAACGGCACAGCATTGAATGGCTCGCGATAGCCCAGGATGTTTCTAGCCGCGGCTTGACCCTGACGCTCAGCCACGACCCAGTGCTCGACGCGGATTCGTTCCCCGGAATGCGGATCGGGCCACCGGGCGACATCGCCGGCAGCAAAGACGCCAGGCACGCTGGTTTCCAGATACTCGTTGACGGCGATCCCGCCGTCAATTGCCAGACCGGCTTGCTCGGCGACGGCCAGCGCGGGACGAACGCCCACGCCCAGCACCACGAAGTCCGCTTCAAACGTAGTTCCATCGCTCAAAGTCAACTTGCGTCCGTCAATGCGCTTAACGGTCTGGCCCAAGTGAAAGACGACACCGTGGGCTTCATGCAGTCGTCGCACAAAGAGACCGACCTCGGGCCCCATCACACGTTCCAGGGGCTGGCTCTCGGGAGCTACCACGTCCACGTCGATGCCTCGGGCGCGCAATGATGCTGCAACCTCAAGGCCAATGAAACTTGCCCCGACGACGGCCACTCGTTTGGCAGATGCCGCCTTGGCTATGATCGCGCGACTGTCCGCAAACGTTCGCAGATAGCTGATCTGGGAATCCGTGGCACCTTCGATCGTCAATCTGACAGGCTCGGCCCCCGTCGCGATTAAAAGGGCGTCGAATTCGTATGTCTTATCGTTTTCAAGTTGGATGCGTCTCTGCTGGAGGTTCAGCGCCGACACCCGCGAACTGAGCACCAGTTCGATTCGACGGTCCTTGTAAAAGTCGGGCGTTCGCAAGGGGATCCAGTCGTCCGATGCTGTTCCAGCGAGGAAATCCTTCGAGAGATTGGGCCGATCATAAGGAGCAGAATCGTCTGCGCTGATCATGGTCAGCGGGCCGTCGTAGCCTTCGCGACGGAGCATGTCCGCTGCGGCCAGCCCTGCGCCGCCACCTCCGAGAATCACGACCGATGCTGGCAGGTTCCGCGAATTCGGTGAACTGAGCGGTGGTTTCGGGCTCTCTTCGGCCAGCTTCTCTCGTACAAAGGCCTTGTCGCCGATCCTTTCCACCCGCCAACACGCAATCGGATCGAGCGCGGGCGCGCGCAGTGGTTCTCCAGTACGAAGACTGAAACAGGCGTGATGCCACGGACACCGCACTGTTTCACCAACAACCAGACCGTCGGCGAGTGGGCCATGGTAGTGGGTACAGGTTGCACCCACCGCGAAAAGTTCATCACCACGGCGTGCCACGATTACGTCCTCGCCATCAGCCTGCCCCAACATCGTCCCGCCATCCGGAAGCTTGCCGATCGGAAATCCAGTTTTCAAATCGGGTTTGGCAGAATTTTCCATATTCCGAAGGCTCCATTCACCTTATGGTCTGTTGTCAGCTCACCTTATCTTTGACGCGCCTGCCGTACCATCTCGATGAAAACTTCTCTGGTTTCTGACGGATCGCTCGCTTCCCGCAGGAAAGCGACCCGAGTTCCCTTCACGCCATCCTGGGTTTTCAGGCGCAGGTGGAAGCCTAGGCGATCGACCGAGGTCATCTCCGCCTGCTGCGCCTCGATGCCAGCAAATTGCTTTGCGAGCAGGATAAGGGCATCGCCATGGTCGGCGTTCATGTGCTGCATGATCTCGTTCTTATGCTCACTCAGCGGATCGGGGTGCGCTTGGGAGTACTCCGAGGCAGCCACCCATCCCATCACACCGAAGCCGCCTACGTAATAGACGTCCAATACATCCATTCGGTGGAAGAAGAAATCCTCGAAATCAACCCAGTACTTGCTATCTGGGTAGCCAGTCACGTAGACCGTACGCGCGGCCACCAGGTCTGGCTCTGGAATTCTGACGACACTTCCTATCAACGTGACCCTGGACGCGCCGAGCGGATCGCCGCTGGCATCAGGCTCGGTTACAAACAGGCTGGCCCGCGGGTCCGCTTGCAGATTCTGCGTATGCATCGCCATCGTGCTGATCAGGAAGATTGGGCGCCCCTGGTCGTCTAGCCCATAAGGCATCAAGGATCCGAAAGGGAAACCTGGCTGTTTCCGCGACAGGGTCGAGAGACTACCAATGCGGCCCAAGTGCATCAGCGTGCGTGCTCTCTCGGCGAACGAAGGCTCGGGAACTGCAGATTGACTACTCGCAGCGCCACCGGCGTGTTTTCCGAAGGACGAGGAAACCATTTCTGAGCCCTCTCCGGGGGTGCAACTGGTTACGTTTTGCCGGTCCCTTTAGCCTTTTGCTTCACGGCCCAACGCGCCTTCATGAGTGCTGACAATTTCTTTTTCGCGGCTGCGCTCATCGAACGGCGGCCTTCGTTAGGCGTGGCCTGGGCTTGCTTCGGAGCGGACTTTCCCCTCCACTTGCCCATCCCTGCTTCATTGCCTCGCAGATACGCTTGCGTGCGGCTGCGCTCGTCCGGCCACGTTTCCCACGAATCGATGTCGGCTTTGGCGGACATCCAAGTCTTACATCTGCGCAGACCAACCTGTCACCTCAATTTTTCGCTTGCGACGAGGCGGCGGACCATACATTCCGAGTTGCCGACGATACGGGAGCTATCGGAGCGCCCTAAAGTACCTATCCAATTTCACGATAATCCGAAATCGACAAGGTTGAGTAATCGACTCCAGTCAGCAACCGTACACCCAGCCCGGATCGCTTGCCCATTTTTGAAAGCACGCCGAGGTGGGATCGAGTACCAGCGGCAACGTCTCACCGGGATGCTGGCCGGCGATGAGCTGGCTTTGATTCAACCATGTCCCTGGCCATGCTACCGTGATTTGAGTCTGCATCTCGTTCTTGCCGGGTGGTGGGATACGGGGCGGCGTCGCAATTACAGGCTCCGGACCGAAGACGGCGGCCGAAACGCGTTGACCGTCGCTCCAGCCACTCATCACCACCCAGTTCTGTCCGAGCTTGGCCGCGGCCATCGGCGCGAATGGCGTGTCGGGAGGATACGGTTAGTTGAAGAGTTTGGGGTCCTCTTGCATGGTGACGCCGGACGGCCCACCCGTCGGACTGGCAACGATATCGGCACGCAATGCACTCAGTGTGCCGAAGACTTCCGGTACCAGTAGCTCCTCGCCCAGCGCGAGCCCGATCCTCCCGATCGGCGTTGAAACAACGATCCAATCGCTTCCCGGCTTACCCCATTGACTCTGATTCGGCGGCAGATGCGTGGCGCGAATCCGACTTGACTTCTTGATCTCTCTTTTGGCTGTATACCCTTCTCCCGCGTCAGCCGAGAACGGCTAGCATTCTTGCAGCAGATCACTTTCGTCCGGCTGCTATCCGAGATGCGATGATGCAATTCGCGTTGGGGCGTTTTCATGATCGTTGCCATAGAATTAGTGCGGATTCCAACGGAACCGCCACTCCGGAGCGCTGAGGTATCACGCGCGCTGTGTAGTCCGTGGCTGGACGAGTGGTGGATACGGTCGCGTGGTAGATGCAGCCATCGGGTGCGCCAGGAAGCAGTCGCGCCCACTTCATTTCTCGCCGTACGGGATCGGCGCCGTTGATTCCGTCCGCATAAAGCTCAACTCGCACGGCGTTCGGGTCCAGATCGTTCAGAAAGATTTCGATTTCAAACACGTGGTGGTCCGCGTTGGTTTCGACCCGCAGGTCTCCGAAGCGCAACGCGCCCCACTCCCGATCCACGGTATGCTGCCAATCGACTATTTGCCTGCCGATTGCGCCTTCATCGGCAGTGCGCAAACGGTAGGCGCTAGCTGCGGGAATGTAATGTTGCTCGGCATATTCACGCACTGCGCGGCTCGCCGAGAAGCGAGGTGTCAATTGCGCCATACTTTCCCGCATCCGCTTGACCCATGCGGTGGGAATGCCGCTCTGGTTCCGGGCATAAAACTCCGGGATCACCTCCCGTTCGAGCAGGTCGTAGAGCGCGTCAGCTTCAACCGCGTCCCAAGCCGGATCGTCGCCATGCTCCTGACCGTCCCCCAACGCCCACCCCAC
>PMWW01000105.1 GCA_003165795.1 Acidobacteriaceae bacterium | reverse complement strand
CCTTCACGAATAAAGCGGGTTAGCGTAGATTATACGGCTACTATGATACAGCCTGGGGTCGTCAATGAACGGCTCTACCCTATATGCCAACAATCGTGTAGGAACCGCCCTGCCCCGTTATAATCTCCTCTCGACACTTGGGAGATCTATCATGCCACGTGGCACCATGCCTCGCCGGCCTTCGCGCAGCGGCCGCCAGGACAAAGTTTCCAGCATCCCGCTGCGGGCCAAAGTCCAACCGATCACTCCCGCTCTGAAAAAAGTGAGCAAGGGGGCTGCGACCATCTCAGCCAGGACCATTGCGCCGAGGAAGCCTGCACCGCAGCCGGCCCAGCCCGCGACGACATCCTCTCGCAAAGCTACTATCGTCGCGAAGCGCTACAATCCTCTCGCGCCCGCGCGCGTCAGCGAAATTCTGCAACGCCTCGACGAACACTATCCCGCTGCAACCTGCGCTCTTCACCACAACAGCGCCTGGGAGCTGCTGGTAGCGACCATCCTGTCAGCGCAATGTACCGACGTGCGCGTCAACCTGGTGACGCCGATCCTCTTTCAGAAGTATCCCACGCCCGAGGCCTTTGCCTCGCTCCAGCCCGAAGAGCTGGAACCCGACATCCGCTCGACTGGCTTCTTCCGCAATAAATCGAAGTCGGTGGTGGGCGCGGCGCGGAAAGTCATCAGCGACTTCGGCGGCGAGGTCCCGCGCAACATGGACGAGCTGCTACAAATTCCCGGCGTCGCCCGCAAGACCGCCAACGTGGTGCTCGGCTCGTGGTACAGAATCGCCGACGGCGTGGTGGTCGACACCCACGTGCAACGCATCTCCCGCCGCCTGGAGCTGACGAAGAACGAAGATCCGCGCAAGATTGAGCAAGACCTGATGCAAGTGGTCCCGCGCGACAAGTGGATTCTCTTCTCCCACCAGATCATCCATCATGGACGCGCCATCTGCATCGCCCGTCGCCCCAAGTGTGCCGACTGTCCGCTCGAAAACCTATGCCACGCCGCCGACAAGACCTGGAGCACGGTAGAAATTCACCAGACGGCGAAGCCGTGAAGGTAGGGGATAGTGGTTAGTTTTTCTGCCGCCAACCCCGCACCGCCTTCGCCCCGGAGGACAAGCCTTCCTGCGCAGCACGATCACTGAACACGGTCCACTTTGCTATCCTCAGTCCATACTTTATGCGTATCATTTTGACCGCAATCGTACTGCTTATGACTCTATCCACATTCGCCCAGCAGTCGCTCGTCGCGCCGCAAGCCATCACCGATCCCACCAAGCTGGAGAGCAAGACCATCGCCGACATGCAGAACTTCTCCATCGAGAAGCTTTACATGACGCGCGCGATCGGCGACTCGACCTGGTCGCCCGACGGCAAGCAGCTCGCCTTCATCTCCAACATCAGCGGGCGCAGCAATCTCTGGCTGGTTGCTTCGACCGGCGGCTGGCCGACGCAACTGACCATCAGCGACCAGCGGCAGGCGCACCCGGTGTGGTCGCCCGACGGCACCTGGATCGCTTACGCATCCGATCACGATGGCGACGAGCAGTGGGACATTTTCCTGGTCTCGCCCAAGACCGGCGACGTAGTCAACATCACGATGGCGCCCGATTCGGCCGAGATCGGGCCCGCGTGGTCGCCCGACGGCCGTCAGATCGCATATGTGACTAAACCCAAGACCGGATCGAGCTACGAAATCGAGCTGATGGATGTGGCCACGCGCCACTTGCGTCACCTGACCAAGAATTCGCCCAAGGAACTCAGCAACGAGAATCCCATCTTTTCGCGCGATGGCAAGTTCTTGGTCTACACCCAGTCGCACGCCAGCGGCAAGGACGCCAACGTCTTCCTGCTCGACCTGACCAACGGTCAAAGCACCAACCTGACGCCGCACGAAGGCCAGCACAATTTCTACGCTGCCGACATCTCGCCCGACGGCGCGACCGTCCTTATCACTTCGGACGCGCACAATGGATACGACAATGTGGGACTAGTCGATATCGCGAACAAGAAGATTGATTGGCTGACCAGCGAGCAGTGGGAGCTGCGCGCGGGCACCTTCGCCCCAGACGGCAAGTCGCTCACCTGGACCGCCAACCTCGACGGCAACACCAGTATTTATTCCTACGACATTGTCAGACATCACGCCGAGGCCCTCCCCATCCAGCCGGGCCTCAATACGCTGGGCGGCAATCCCCTGCCCTACACGCGCGATGGATCGAAGCTGCTCTACAACCACAATGGGGCCGACGCCCCCAGCGACATCTGGGTCTACGACGTCGCCTCGAAGCAGTCGCAGCAGATCACCCATGCGCTGGTCGGCGGACTGCGCAGCTCCGACATGGTCGAGCCTTACCTGGTGCACTATCCCAGCCGCGACGGCAAATGGACGCTGTCGGCCTTCGCCTACGTGCCCAACAACATTCAACGCGACGGCAAATTTCCGGCGATCGTTTACATTCACGGCGGCCCGGCGTCGCAGACGGTTGACTCGTTCAATCGCTTCATTCAGTACATCGTGAACCAGGGCTACCTGGTGATCGCGCCCAACTATCGCGGCTCAACCGGATACGGCAAGCAGTTCACCGACGCCAATCTTGGCGACTCCGGCGGCGGCGACTTGAACGACGTGCTGGATGCGGCCGAGTGGATCAAGAAAAGCGGCTTCGTCGATCCTAAGAAGTTGATCGTGATGGGCGGAAGCTACGGCGGCTATCTCAGCATGATGGCCGTGACTAAAGCTCCGGACTTGTGGGCCGCGGCCGTGCCCATCGTGCCCTTCGTGAATTGGTTTACCGAGATCGCCAATGAAGATCCTAGCCTGCGCGAATACGATCTGGCGACCATGGGCGATCCGGTGAAGAACAAGGCGCTCTACGAAGATCGCTCGCCCATTAACTTTGTCGATCAGATCAAGGCGCCGCTGCTGTTGCTGGCCGGCGGCAACGATCCGCGCTGCCCTCCTGAAGAAGCGCAGCAGGTGGCCGACGCGGTGAAGAAGCGCGGCGGCACCGTGCAGCTAAAGATTTACAAGGATGAGGGCCACGGCTTCGCCCGCGTGGAAAACCAGATCGACGCTTATCAGCGTGTGGCAGATTTCCTGAAGGTGCACGTGCCTTCGCCCGGCTGCGGATGCTCGGTTTACGAGTAGGCGAGGGTGGCGATTCGCTGCGGGCCTTTAGCTCTTAGCGGTCGTAGACGAGGAATGCCCTAGCCATCGCAACAGGCCGGCAATAACGTCGTCGAAAGCTCTGGTGGGGAGGATGCCTAAGCGGTGCAAAGCATGCCCCGTCTGAATTGTTGTACTCCCCTGAACGAGAAATGCTCCAGGTTTGAGGAAAGAAACCTGAACGGCAACTTCAAGAGCGGAGCCGCGCAAGGCGGTTGTGTGCGGCACAACCGTGATCAAGGAGCGGTCTTGCCCACCAAACGGCGTACTGACCACCACTGCCGGCCGGACTTTGGCGGCCATTCCGAGATCGACCAGCCACACCTCACCGCGAAGAGGGGTTGGCATCGTCCTCGTCGAGCGTCTTGAACAGAGCTGATGATGTTGCGCTGATTTCCGAGTCCGCGATCGGGCCCGAGTCGAACGGCAGCGAACGGCGCAGGATCTCCACGGTGAATGCGCGTTTTTCTGGCGGAGGCAGATGTTCAAAAGCGTCGAGCAGCGCAGAGGTATCCAGTGCCATGTGCCCTAGGATAGCATTTTTCTTGGGAAG
>PMWW01000199.1 GCA_003165795.1 Acidobacteriaceae bacterium | reverse complement strand
CAGCGCATCATTTCCGGCGACGTTCCCGAGCAGTTGAAGAACAAGCGCGTGGTGTCGCTCGATCTGGGCGCGATGCTGGCGGGCGCGAAGTATCGTGGCGAATTTGAAGACCGCCTGAAAGCGGTGTTGAAAGAAATTGAGCAGTCGCAGGGACAGATCATTCTGTTCATCGACGAGCTGCACACGCTGGTGGGAGCCGGCGCGGCTGAAGGCGCGATTGATGCTTCGAACATGCTGAAGCCGGCACTGGCCCGCGGTGAGTTGCGCGCGATTGGCGCCACCACGCTGAACGAATACCGTAAGTACATCGAGAAAGATGCAGCGCTGGAGCGCCGCTTCCAGATCGTATTTGTGGGCGAGCCCAACGTGGAAGACACCATCGCGATTCTGCGCGGCCTGCGCGAGAAGTATGAAGTGCATCACGGCGTGCGCATCAAGGATTCAGCGATTGTGGCGGCCGCGACCCTGTCGCATCGCTATATCTCCGACCGCTTCCTGCCGGACAAGGCAATCGACTTGATCGACGAGGCCGCGGCGTCACTGCGCATCCAGATCGATTCCATGCCGACCGAGATCGACCAGCTCGAACGGCGCGCCACGCAGCTTGAGATCGAGCGGCAGGCGTTGAAGCGTGAAGACGATGCCAACTCGCGCGAGCGGCTGACGATCGCGGAAAAAGAGCTGGCGCATATCAAGGAAGATGCCAATGCCCTGAAAGCGCGCTGGAAGCAGGAGAAGGAAGCTATCGCCAAAGTGCGCGAGGCGAAGGAGCGCATCGAGCGGCTGAAGCTGGAAGAGCAGGAAGCGACACGCAAGGGTGACTACAATCGCGCGGCGCAGATCAAGTATGGCGAGCTGCCGCAGCTTGAGGCCGAGGTGGCGAAGCTGAGCGCAGCCATGGACGGCAAGCAGTCGCGCATGTTGAAGGAAGAGGTCGACGAGGAAGACGTCGCCAAGATCGTCAGCAAGTGGACCGGCATTCCGGTGTCGAAGATGCTGGAAGGCGAAGTGAAGAAGCTGGTCACCATGGAAGAACGCTTGCGGGAGCGCGTGATTGGGCAGGACGACGCGTTGCAACATGTCGCCAATGCGATACGGCGTTCACGCGCGGGATTGAGCGATCCGCGCAAGCCGATTGGCTCGTTCATCTTCTTGGGACCGACCGGCGTGGGCAAGACCGAGTTGGCGCGAGCGCTGGCCGAGTTCTTGTTCGACGATGAGCATGCTATGGTGCGCATCGACATGTCGGAGTACATGGAGAAGCATTCGGTGTCGCGGCTGATCGGCGCGCCTCCGGGATATGTGGGCTACGACGAAGGCGGGCAGTTGACCGAAGCGATTCGCCGCCGGCCGTACGCCGTGGTGCTATTCGACGAAATCGAGAAAGCGCATCCGGATGTATTCAACATCTTCCTGCAGATCATGGACGATGGCCGCCTGACCGACGGCAAGGGCCGCGTGGTCGACTTCAAGAACACGATCCTGATCATGACGTCGAACATCGGATCGGCGTATCTGCAAGACATGGGATTACATCACGACGCCGAGCAGATTACGGAAGCGCATCAGAGGGTGATGGAAGCGCTGCGCGCGCACTTCAAGCCCGAGTTCCTCAACCGCGTGGATGACATCATCATCTTCAACCCGCTGGGCAAGGAGCAGTTGACGAAGATCGTTGACCTGCGGCTGGAAGATTTGCGGAAGCTGCTGGCCGCTCGCAAGATCAGCCTGGAGCTGACGGCGGCGGCGAAGGAGATGATCTTCACTGAAGGCTACGATCCGAATTATGGAGCGCGTCCGCTGAAGCGCGCCATTCAAAAGCTGGTACAGGATCCGCTGGCGATGAAGATTCTCGATGGCGAAGTGCTGCACGGCGATCACATCGTGGTCGATGCCGACAAAAAGCAACCCAAGCTGACCTTCAAGGTGGCCAAGCGGGTGGGCGAACCGGCGAAAGCGGCGGCGGTGAAGTAAACGGACTCCGATTCGAAAAGGCGCGGTAGAGCCAGCCTTTAGGCTGGCTTCGAACGGTCGACAATCTGGGTATAATCCGCCAGACCATGGAACGCAGTTCAGCATTTACCGCCGTGCCCGGCTGGGGATTGTGCGCCATGGGAGTGACGGCACTCATTGCCGCTCCCATCGCACTGAGGCAGGTCACGCCCGATGGATGGCTGGCGGTCTGGCTCGCCGAAGCATTGGTCGCGGTGACGATCGCGCTGGCCACCATGCATCGGAAGACGATCCGGCTGCGGAATAAGATGCTGTCGATCTCGGGACGACGGCTGTTCGTCGGATTGCTGCCGGCGCTAGCTGCCGGCGGTTTGCTGACCATCGCCTTGATGTGGAGTGGGCCGTTGCGGCTGATTCCCGGCGTGTGGCTGGTGCTCTACGGAGTCGCAGTGATGCAGGCGGGAGCATTCTCGGTTCGCGCCGTACCCGCCATGGGAGCGGCTTTCGTTGTGATGGGCGCGGTCGCACTGCCTTTGCCCTGGTTTTGGGCGAACGTCGTGCTGGGGGTCGGCTTCGGCCTGCTCCACATCGTCTTCGGAGTTTTCATCGCCAGGAGATATGGTGGCTAGGCGCGCGGGACGCGGCGCTGAGCGGTAAGCCGACGATGGAGGGTGAAAGCCATCGGAGGTAGACGGCAACGACGAATCCTACCCGCGAGGGCCTGTGCCGCCGTTTTATTGACAAGCGCAGCGCCCGTGGTTTATTCTTAAATCTTTCGTAGTCCTGCGTTTGCCCGCCTGAAGGTCTCTGCGCGTCCAGCGCCTGAACCAAGCGGCTCTTTCGCGGTTTTTTCAAATACTGGGAGAGTTTAGAGATGTCAACCTATTTCCCCAAGGGGGAAATTGCGCGCAAGTGGTTTGTCATTGATGCCGACGGCCAGATTCTGGGCCGGTTGGCTAGTCGTGTGGCGCGCATCCTCTCTGGCAAAGACAGCCCCAAGTACACTCCGTTCATGGACACCGGCGATCACGTCATTGTGATCAATGCGGCCAAGATCCACATTTCGGGACTCAAGGCCGACAACAAGGTTTATTACAACTACTCCGGATACCCCGGTGGCATGAAGTCCGAGGAGTACAAGAAGCGGCTGGTTCGCAAGCCGGAGCGGATTGTGGAAGAGGCCATCACCGGAATGCTGCCCCACACCAAGCTGGGGCGCGCCATGGCCGGCAAGCTGAAGGTCTATCGCGACGACAAGCATCCTCACTCGGCGCAGAAGCCGGAAGCGCTGGCCGCAGTTGCCAAGTAGGCAAGCGGGCTGAAGCCCGCTGGAGTTATTTGAGAAGCGGATTCGGCGTGCCTGAAGGCACGCCCCTTCAGGTCCTGATTAAGGACCCATCAAATTTTCTGGGAAGGATCAAAGGGAGCCAGGCTCCCGACGGATAACGATGGCAGAATTGGTTCAGTATTACGGTACGGGTCGGCGCAAATCGAGCGTGGCTCGCGTGTTCCTTCGCCCGGGCAGCGGCGAGTTCAAGGTCAACGGCAAAGCCTTTGACGAGCACTTTGTCACCGAGGCGCAGCGCATCATGGCGAAGTCGTCCCTAGTGCTGACCGAGACCAGCGGCACCTTCAACATCACCTGCACCGTCAAGGGCGGTGGCGTGAACGGCCAAGCCGGTGCGGTGCGTATGGGAATTGCGCGCGCGTTGCAGGAGTTTAATCCTGAGCTGCGCCCCAAGCTGAAAGCTGAAGGCTTCCTGCGCCGCGATGCTCGCGAGAAAGAGCGCAAGAAGTACGGTCAGAAGGGCGCTCGTAAGCGCTTCCAGTTCTCGAAGAGATAAAGAAGGGACTAGGGACTAGGTTTTAGGGGCTAGGCTCAATCGCTAACCCCTAGAACCTAGTCCCTGACCCCCTATTCTCGCCTTTTGGTTCCGGGGGCGAGGCACACAACATCAACCGGAACGAAATCTTCCCGCATCCTCAACAGAGCGGGTGACGGGGAAAGCAATCCCGAGCGACCGGCTGACCAAAGCCGCCGCAAAGGATGCAAGCCAACCTAGGAGGTAGCTTGGCAAATATTACGATGAAGGAGTTGCTCGAAGCGGGCGTTCACTTCGGGCATCAGACGAAACGCTGGAACCCGAAGATGAAGGAATTCATCTTTGGCGAACGCAATGGCATTTACATCATCGATCTGCAGAAGACGCTGAAGATGTTCAAGGAAGCGTCGAAGTTCGTGCAGGACATGGCGTCCGAAGGCAAGCTAGTGCTGTTTGTCGGCACTAAACGCCAGGCGCAGGATGCGATCGCGGAAGAAGCGACCCGCTGCGGCATGTTCTACGTGAACCAGCGCTGGCTGGGCGGGCTGCTGACCAACTGGGTGACGGTGCAGAAATCGGTGAAGCGGCTGAAGGAACTGGACGAGATGGCCACCGATGGCCGCTACGAGCTGCTGCCGAAAAAAGAAGTTGTGAAGTTGGAGCGCGAGCGCAAGCACTTGCAAGCCAACCTGGCGGGCATCAAGAACCTGAACCGCTTGCCGGACACGCTGTTCGTGATCGACTCCAACAAGGAGCAGATCGCGGTAAAGGAAGCGCGCAAGCTGGGCATTCCGGTGGTCGCCGTGGTCGATACCAACTGCGATCCAACTGAAGTGGATTACGTGATTCCCGGTAACGACGACGCGCTGCGCGCCATTCGGTTGTTCGCCTCCAAGATTGCCGACTCGGTGGTCGAGGGCTCGCAGGCCGCTACCGACAAGCAGATGGCCGACCTCTCGGCCGGCGTGCAGTACAGCGAGGCTGCCGAAGCAGCCGCGGCCAGTCCCGAAGGCGAGGAAACCGCCGCCGCTCCCGTGTCGAGCATCGACGATTCCGAAGAAGTCAGCATGGAAGAAGTGCTGGGCAAGGGCGGCCGGCGCGCTGCCGCAGAGAGCACCAACGCCTAAGCAATCGGTCGAGACAACGAGTAGTTTCCTGGCCCGCGCGTCAATGCAGCGCGGGCGTTTTTACAGCCGCTATTCGCTTATCGCCGTTCGCTCTTCGCCAGAAGGTTGAGCGAGGCGGTGAAAGATGAATAGGGACATAGATTTTATACGGCCGTGTTTCGTTCTCTGGCGAACAACGAAGAGCGAAATGCGAATAGCGAAAGGGTTTTCCCGAAAGATGAGCACTACATCCGTGAACATTTCCGCCGCACAAGTTAAAGAGCTTCGCGACAAAACCAATGCACCCATGATGGATTGCAAGAACGCCCTTACCGAAAGTAAGGGCGACGTTGAAGGTGCCATCGTCATCCTGCGCAAGAAGGGCATTGCCACGGCCGCCAAGAAGGCCACCCGCGCCACCAGCGAAGGCTCGGTGGCCAGCTACATCCACGCCGGAGGCAAGATCGGCGTGCTGGTTGAGGTGAATTGCGAGAGCGATTTCGTCGCCCGCACCGACGACTTCAAGGGCCTGGTACACGATATCGCGATGCACATCGCAGCTACCGATCCGCGCTTCGTCCGCAAGGAAGATGTCACTCCCGAAGCTTTCGAAAAGGAGAAGGACATCTATCGCGCGCAGGCGGGCGCGACCGGCAAGCCGGCTCCGGTGATCGAGAAGATCGTCGAAGGCAAGATGGCCAAGTTCTACGAGGAGGTGTGTCTGTACGAGCAGCCCTTCATCAAAGAGCAGACCATCACTGTCGCGCAACTGATCGCCACCACCATCGGCAAGCTGGGTGAAAACATTTCCATCCGCCGCTTCGCCCGCTTCAAGGTTGGCGACATAGGCGAGACCATCGCGGTCAGCAAGGTTGGCGATACGGCCGGGGAGTAAATGAGCTCCAAGTCACCAGTTAAAGGCAGGGCGGGGATCATTCCCGCCCTGTTATGCTTGGTCGCTAGGTGTTGGGGCAGTTGATAGGGATAGTCGGGAAGCGTAACTAATTGGGACGACTCCGTTAAGCTCGTCTTGGCCACCCTTTATGGCAACACCAATGACCCGGTTCTCCGAATTAAGCACAGGTCCCCCACTGTTGCCATGAATGATTGAGGCACTAATGTGAAAACGGCGAACGTTTTCGAATTTATATTCATGCACGACGTATCCCTCGGAGATGGAAACGTCCGCACCATTGTGATGCTGCGGGAAGCCTAGGAGGCGTACAAGGTCGCGTTGCTTGATGGCGTCATCGTCGCCGGCCAACAACCACTTCGGAACTTGGAATGGGGCTTCGAGGATCGCAAGGTCTAGTTTTTGATCTCGGCTCAACAAGCGCACGGGATATTCGGTCATCAATGGGTCTCGCGACTGGAATACGACCAGACTCCCGGGATCTCCGATCGCGTGGTCGCATGTTACTAGGCCAACATTCTTCAGGCAAAACGCTGTGCTCTGCTGAAGGGTGGTCTTGTCGAACAGCACCCATATGGCCTTTTTGAGTTCTCGAAAATCGTACTCCACGAACCCGTCTGGCTCACGAAGCTGATAATTACGGTCCACATCCCGGACGTAGAGATCGGCATATTGCCGAAGCAGTCGCCAATAAATCGGATCAGTCTTCCCACGCACGCTGCCGACAAACTCAATCTTTCCCCTAACTACACGGGCAAAGGATGGACGCTTTCCTTGGCGATTGCGGTGGTCGAACTTGGTCCAGTACTCACTCTGAGCCTTGTCGAGTCCATGCCTTCGCCACGCATGTATCATTGCCCTAATCTGACGAACAAATCGGCGCTGAACATTCGGGAACCGATTAGTGGTTAGGCCCGTTACCTCCTGACGCTCATGGCGGGCTAGACGGGTCTTCTTCGTGTTCACACTAAAACCATTCGACTCGATTATCTTTCTCAGTTCGTCGCCAACCTCAACCTGCCGAGTCAATTCTCCTGCGTGTACAGCAAGAACTTTCGGAAAACTCTGCGACATCGTCGAGAAAGTTATGTCGTCAGCATAGCGTGTGTATGTAGCGTGAAACTTCTTTGCGAGGGTCTTCAGCTCGCTGTCCAACTTTGCGCATACCATATTGGCGATGATAGGGGACGTTGGGGCACCCTGCGGCAAGACGGTATCCCTGCAGCAAAGATTGGCCGCGGATGTTGCCGCCTTCTTACCCCAGAAGTAAGGTTTCCCCATCAGTAGACCTCTCACCCGTCCAAAGTGAATGGATGGGAAGAAGTTCTCTAGGTCGAGATTAAATACATAGCGAGTCCGGGAATGCGGTTCAGCATTTGTTCTGATCGATCGCTGCTTAATGAACCCATGGGCAGAGCTTCGACCGGTATACACTGTTTCGAGATAATGAAGCAATCTATGCTGCAATTGCTTAATTGGATCGCTTGGCGCTGCTATTTCGCGGGTTCCTCCGGATTTCTTGGTAATCCGAAAAACCGAATACCGGAGACCCGAACGCAGAACCAATTTGAGATATCGTTCAGATACGTCAAGCAAACGCGCTAGGTCGCCGTTTGTGCGGGGCGGTGGATGAGTTGTCGAGCACATTCCTAGGGTGGCTGCTTGGCCTGACCGATTCTCGCTTTGCGACATGACCAGACGCCAACCTTATGAGTCGCGCGCGGTCGTTTCTGCACACATTGTCAATACGGTTGCACGATAAACAACCAGTGCCAATCGGCGCAAGCCAATGCAGCCGACTACATCATATATGGCAAGTCAATCCACTTGTGATAATGCGCACGTCATTGTTTGCCAATACACCCTCGCGATGTGTTTACAACATAGTTCCTGAAGCTCGAAGGAGCCCGGACGGCAGAGCAACGCGCCACACTAATCCCGGACTGCCTTGAGAAGAGCGTTTCCAAACTTCTTCAGCTTCTTCGCGCCTATTCCGCTTATTTCCGACAGCGCATCCAGCGATTTCGGCGCGACCCGTGCCACTTCGCGCAAGACCGAATCATGCGCGATACAGAAAGCTGGCCACTTATTTTCCGCCGCCAATTCTGCTCGCACTTTCCGCAAGCGCTCGAATCGTAGCTCGGCGGCCGGATCAAGATGGTCGTCATCTGAAAGGGTCCGCTTAGGCTTCGGCTTGGCAACACGCCGTGTCGCCACAGTGACCCCGGCCGGGGGAGAGCGAACGTCTCCGCGGCAAACATCACAGGCGCATTGCGCAACCGGAGTGCTGTCGCCAAAATAGTCGAGAATCGCGCGGCGACGGCAGCGCGATCGATAGGCATACTGAAATACCTGATCCAGCTTCTGCCGGGCATAGGCTTGCAGAGTTGTAATTTGCTCGGGCGAAAGCACGGAGTTGTTCTCGCCAATTTTGTCGATGAAGTACTCCTGGGTAAAGCGATCACGCGGACTGCAGTACAAAATGCACTGCGCAGAGCGACCGTCACGACCTGCGCGGCCAGCCTCCTGGTAGTACGCCTCCAGGCTGGCGGGAATGTTGTAATGCACCACAAAGCGTATGTCAGTCTTATTGATCCCCATGCCAAACGCATTGGTCGCCACCACCACCGCGCCGGCGTTCGCCATGAAGTCTTCCTGGCTCTGCTTGCGAGCGTCAGCGTTCATGCCGGCGTGATACGCGCGCACCGTGCGAGTAGGAAAGCGCTCTGCGAACAGTGCCGCCAGTTGTTCGACCATCCGGCGAGTCGAACAGTAGACGATGCCGCTGCCCAATTGCCGGGAAAGACCGTTCAGCAGCGCCGCATCCTTTTGGGCCTCCGTATCCATGCGGCGGCAGGCGTAGGTGAGGTTGGGACGATCGAAGCCAGTCACATGTAGCTTGGGACTGCGCAGCTTGAGCATTCTTACTATGTCGTCACGGACTTGCGGGGTGGCCGTCGCAGTCAACGCCATGGTGACCGGCGATCCCAGTCGCTCGCGCACCTCGGCCAGGCGCATATATTCCGGACGGAAATCATGTCCCCAAAAACTCAAACAATGGGCTTCGTCCACGACAAAAAGTCGTGTCTTCAGCTCTGGGAGTATGCGCTGGAACGATGGTGTCGGGAATCGCTCGGGCGCCACGTAGAGCAGTCCCGAAAAACCTTGTTTCAGTTCGGAAAAAACTTCGCGCTGCTCCTCCTGGCTCTGCGAGCTATTCATGAATAGAACGGGAACATTCAGCCGCTGCAGTTGTTTCACCTGATCTGCCATCAGCGAGATTAAAGGAGAGACTACGACGGTAAGGCCTTGCAGCATCAACGCTGGAAGTTGGAAGCACAGGCTCTTGCCCGCGCCCGTCGGCATTACGCATACGACATCGTTGCCTGCGACGACATCCTGGATAATCTCCCGCTGATGAGGACGAAACTGCGCAAGCTGGAAGACCCGTTGCAGGAGATCGTCGATGCTGTCCATGATTGGGTCTCGAATCTACTGTATCGTAGTCGGCTGGGATGAAAGTCCGGCAATCTACAAAGGGCTTATCCTGAAGACTCTCCACTGCTGCAATCTGCCTATTCTTGACGAAGAGCCTGCTAAACTGAATGGGCAATCCCCAGTTAGGTATCTGCCAAGCATGAGCACTCCGGTTTACAAACGCATCCTGCTAAAAATTTCCGGCGAGGCACTGGCCGCAGGACAAGGGTTTGGCGTCGACAACCAACGTGTGCACGAGATCGCCGCCGAAATTGGCGAGGTACATCGCCTGGGAATCGAGATCGCAATCGTAGTCGGCGGCGGCAACTTCTTCCGCGGCGTCGCCGAGCAAGCCAAGCTGATGGACCGCGTCTCCGCCGATCACATGGGCATGTTGGCCACGGTGATTAACGCGCTAGCGCTGCAGGATGCACTGGAGAAGCAAAACGTTTTCACCCGGGTGATGAGCGCCATCGAGATGAACCAGGTGGCCGAGCCGTTCATCCGCCGCCGCGCCATCCGCCATTTGGAGAAAGGCCGGGTGGTGGTGTTTGCCGGCGGTACCGGCAATCCGTATTTCTCCACCGACACGGCCGCTTCGCTGCGCGCCATGGAGATCAAGGCTGACGCCATCCTCAAAGCCACCAAGGTCGACGGCATTTACACCGCCGATCCGGTGCTGGTGAAAGAGGCGACCATGTTCGAGACCATCAGTTACATGGATGTGCTGCGGCTGGGGCTGCGAGTGATGGATGCGACGGCGATCGCGCTTTGCCGCGAGAACAACCTGCCCATCGTGATCTTCAATCTGAACCGGCGTGGCAATATTCAGCGGGTGGTCATGGGCGAGCGCATAGGCTCGCTGGTCAACGAGGGATAAGCGGGACAGCCGTCAGCTATCAGCCTTCAGCCTTCAGCTAAGCAAGCTCTGACTAAGTCGGTACGTTGAAGGGGCACGGCCTTCAGAGACTGGGTCGCAACCCGTGTCGCCGCTCTGCGGCTCGGACTAATTCCCGCGTTACCGGGGCCTTATGGCCCGGCTAACAGCATTCCGCCGCGTTGCGGCTGATGGAGCTGCTTTCGCGCGATTTTGTTCCACTTGAAAATTGGGTTACGGTTGCGACACTGGCCCTTGGTGGCCCTAGGTCACTCGATGGCCGATTCACTACACGGCGGGCTCAGAGCTGCCGCACCCGGTAGCAACGTTTCAGGTTCAAGGCGATGGCCGCCAGCACGAACTCCACCGCCGCGTTGGCGAGACCACGCCGTTGGAAGTCACGCATGCCGCCGTGTTCCTTCAAGCTGCCGATCATCGGTTCCACCAACTCTTTGCGTCGTTGATATCGCTGCCGGCCCTCCGCCGTGCGCAGCGTCTGCCGCATACGCTGCAACCCGGCATGCAGCACCGGCCTACGATCACTGTCTTCGGCCTGCCGCTTGCCGTTCAATTGGCTCGCCAAATTCGAATCGGGCACATAGCCGTCGAGCGGGCGTGGAGTTTGGCTTTGGACTTGAAGCAGGCGGATCAGGGTTACGTAATGAAAGCGATTCGTCAATCTGACGGGACATTAGGCCAAGCCTGCCGAGCCCTGATACAAAACGATTTATGTCATAGGTTCTAGTATATTTTCTGCATGCCTTCCGCGCTCGGCCGTTTCCTACGACCCTCGACCTTGTCCTTTGTTGTGCCAGCCGATTCGGTAGACGGGTTGTCGGGCGCGACCACATCGCAGCCGGAAAGCCTTCAGCGTTCTTCCCTACAACGGCGACTGTTTTACGTGCTTGCCGCCACCGCGCTCATCTACGCATTTCTGGCCGGCCTGCGAACCATTAAGGACTACGATCTCGGCTGGCAAATGGCCACCGGACGTTGGGTGCTGCAGCATCATCACGCTCCGCCGGTCGAAGCTTTCTCCTATATTGCGCAGGGCAATTGGATTTATCCGCTGGGCGCAGGCGTGATTTTTTACGCCGCTTATTTGCTTGGCGGATTTGCCCTTATTTCCTGGATTGGGGCCGCAGCGTGCTGTGGCTCGGTGGCGTTGCTGCTTCGTCGAGGCTCGGCAGTCAGCGCCGCCATTGCCATCGTCGCAGTCCCGCTGATTGCCTGGCGCACCGCTCCCCGGGCTGACATGTTCACGGTTGTACTCTTTGCCGCATTTCTTTCTCTGCTGTGGGAGAACTATGAAACTGGCCACGCCCGCCTGTGGTTGCTACCACTGCTCATGGTGGCGTGGGTCAATCTTCATTTAGGTTTCTCGGCGGGGCTGGCCCTCGTCGGGATGTATGTAGTTACGGAACTGCTGGAATCGCTGTTCGGCGCCGAGCGCCGTCGCGCAGCCTTGGAACGGCTTCGTCGAGCATTCCCATGGTTGCTGGGTACGGCGCTGGCGACGCTGGTGAATCCCTGGGGTTGGGACGTTTACCGGGCACTGGTGCGGCAAGAACGCGTCGTGCCTTACCACCAGGCTTGGTTCCGGGAGTGGCAAAGCCTGCCTCTCAGTTGGAACCTCGTCCATTCGCTTCCACTGCGCGATCCCGGAGGCATGATTTATGTGCTGCTGGTGCTCGCCGTGGTCGCAGGCGGAATCGCGTTGCTGCGCGACCGTCCAGGAGCAGGCCTTTTGCTGCTGGGAGCAACGATTCCGGCGGTACGCTACGTCCGCATGGACGGCGTATTTTCCTGCGTGGTCGTAGTGGTTGGCGGATACGTTATCGCCGAAGTGGTGCCGGGTATTGCCTCCTGGATCGGGCGGGCCAGAACCCGTTCGATTCTCGCGACTACTTTGGCTGGGCTACTGGTAGTGCTCGCTTTGGTGCGCTGCTTCGATTTGGTCACCAATCGTTATTACCTGCGCACCCAGGAAGAAAGCACCTTCGGCGCCGGCTTGGGCTGGTGGTTTCCGCAACGAGCGGCTGAATTCATCGAACGCGAGCAGCTTCCCGGAGAAGTGTTCAACCCTTATACCCTGGGCGGCTATCTGAGCTGGCGACTCGGTCCGCAGCGGCGCGATTATATCGATGGCCGCGGCATACCGTTCGGATTGGAACGCATTGAGCGGGAAATCCAGTTGCGGCAGAGCCCGCCGGAGTCGGCGATCTGGCAAGAGGAAGTAAGCCGTTACAACATCAACACCGTAATCCTGCCGATTGCGCGCTATCAAGGCACTCAGTTCATCCGTCTCCCGGATTTTTGCAACAGTAAATTGTGGAACTTGGTTTACCTGGACGAGGTGTCCGCAGTATTCGTGCGCCACACTCCGGAGACGGAAGCGCTGATTCAGCGTTTTCCGCTGAACTGTGCCACCGCGCCCTTGCCTGTGCGACCGCCGGGAAGCAATCGCGCAGAGGCGTTCAATGCCTGGGCGAATGCTGCCTCGGTTCTGGGTGCATTGGGACGCAATGCCGAGGCGCTGGCCGCAACCGAAAAAGGCCTTGCCATCTTCCCCGATAGCCCGTTCCTGCACTGGTCGCGCGCCAACCTGCTGTTTGCCGACGGCCACCTCGATGCGTCGGAGCAGGAATATCTAGTCGCGATCGCCCTCAACCCCAATGACAGCACCTGGGACTCACTGGCGCAGTCGTACGCTAAACGAGGACGGATCACCGCGGCGATTGACGCCGAGGAACACGCCGCCCGCTACTCCATGACGCCTTGGTTGTCGTTGCTCAAGGTGGGGGACCTTTACCTCGATGTCGGACAGCCAGAAAGCGCGCTGGCGGCCTTCGATAAGGCAGACCGAAGCGCTTTCTGGAACATGAAGCCCTCCGATAACGGACAATTCGAGTTCAAGATGGCGCAAGGGCGAGCGAGCGCCTGGGCTGGGCTTGGCGAGCTTGATAAGGCGACTACTTATCAGGAACAAGCGGCAAATTTGAGGCCCGACAATCCCCAGCCGTGGCGGCAGCTGGCCAACTTGTACCAGCGGCTAGGACGCACGGCAGACGCCAGCCGTGCCAGGGCGCACGCTTCATCCCTGCAGGCCAATCAGGACCGCTGAAGCGCTACCTCCAGGGCAACGCTCTGCAGCTTCCCACGCCGGCGTTTTGTGGGGGCAACCTCTGGGTCACTGGCAATCCGCTCAGGGCGTGGCCGGCTTCCATTTGTTGAGGAAGGCCAGCACGTCCTCCGGCGCTAGCGAGCGCGCCTTCTCGAACTCGCCGCCCTGCTGGCTGTACAGCAGTTTGCCGTTGCTGTCGAGCACGGCGAGCGCGGGAATGCCCCTCTTCATCGGCACCTGATATTGCTGCATGATGTCCTGGTTCTTGTCGCCTTCGCCCACGTCGATGTGTACCACAACGTAGTAGTGCTGCAGGACGCCGGCAACATCAGTGCGATGAAACGCCAGATCGAGGACGTGGCAGTCGTAACACCAGTTGGCGCCGAAGACGACGATGAGGCGCTTGTGTTGCTGGGCGGCTTGCGCCAGAGCCTCTTTGATTTCAGCGTGAGCATCTAGGCCGGGAGCGTAGATGACTTTACTGGTCGAGGTAGGCTGTTGCAGCCGCGTGGGCTCGCTGCGCTTGGTTGCCGCCAGCCGCCATTGCCCCGCTTGTTGCTGCCAGAGCTGACCTTCAGTGACATATACCGTGCGCGGCGGCGAAGTCGCAGCGGAGAGAATCTCCGCCTGAAATACGATTTGCTGGACTCCCGCTTGCGGCGACTCGGACTGGATGATGTCGAGCTTGATGCGACGCGCCTTGAGGCCAGTCCAGAACGCAACCGCGGCGTCGGTATTGCTCTCGCCGGCGACGGTCACGATTCGAGCGGGGGGATCGGCGCTGTATAAAGTCTTGAGCATGGCCGCGTTGCCGGCGATCACCGCAGTCTTCCATTGCTCCAGCGGAGGAAACCCGGCGGACTTCGCCACTTGTCCCACAATGTGAGACGGAAGGAAGGCGAGGCCGAGTAACAGATAAACGAAGCGAAACCTCATGAGGTGCAACTCCTGAAGCTAATGCCCCCCGTGGTAGGGATGGCCTTGCAGTATCGTGAAGCCGCGATAGAGCTGTTCCAGCAACACCACTCGCGCCAGCTCGTGCGGCAGGGTGATCTTGCCAAACGACAGAATGCTCTTGGCTGCGGCGCGGATCGAGTCGCTCCAGCCATCCGCCGGGCCTACGGCGAACAGCAGCTCTTGCGTATCGTGAGACTGGTGATACTCAAGGAAGTTAGCGATCTCTTGCGAGTCGAGCTGGCGGCCACGGGAGTCCAGCAGCACCAGCACTGGCTGGGTGCGTCCAGCGCTCTTCTTTACCAGCTTAAGCAGCGCGCTCTCCGAGAGCAATTCCTGCGCGTCGCAGGCGGTGAAGCGCGACAACCGCTTCAGGTATTCCGCCGTCAACGATTGGATGGGCGCGCTCTTGGTCCGGCCAATCCAGGCGATGTGAAGTTTCACGGCTCAGGAACTCTTGCGCGGGCGCTTGGCTGGAGCGCGCTTGCTTGCCGCCTTCTTGGCCGGTGACTTAGTGGACGACTTGGCCGCCGGCGCCGCGCGCTTAACTGCTTTCTTCGCGGCCGGTTTGCGGGCAGGTTTCTCCAAGTCCGCGAGTTGGATGCGAGTGGCAGTCTTCCATAGCCGCTCCAGGTCGTAGAACTTGCGGGCACTCTCGGAGAAGATGTGCACCACGAAATCGACGTAGTCCATCAGCACCCACTCGGCCTGCGTCTTGCCTTCGATGTGCTTGGGCTCGACGCCTATGGCGCTCAGCTGCTGGTCGACTTGGTCGGCGATGGCCTGCACCTGGCGCGGGTTGCCGCCCGAGCACAGGACAAAGTAGTCGGTGAAGCCGCTGGCTTGCGCGTCCAGTTGCAGCACGCTGATGTCAGTGGCCTTCTTCTCTTCGCAAGCGCGCACCGTGCGGGCGACCTGCGACTTCAACTCATTTTTCTTCATGCGATCAGTTCGATTTTCCAGTGGCTACCTTCCTAGTTGCAGAGTTGCGATACAGACGTTCTTTATGGATATACTCGGCGACGGCGTCGGGCACCAGCCGCTTAAGGGCGCTGCCGCGGTCTACGGCCGCGCGGATCTGCGTGGCCGAAACGTTCTCGTGAGTCTCCGGCAGCATGTGCAGGGTGACGCCCGGCAACACCAGCGGCCCTTCCATCTTCTGCTTGCGGAACAATTTTGTCACCGCCGGCGGCGGGCGTAGCTTCTCGGGCAGCGACGACGCCACGTCGGCCAGCGAAAATCCCGGTCGCGCGGCCACGATGAAATCGCATTGCGCCAGCAGCTCGTCCGCCTCGTTCCATTTGGCGATGTCCTGGAAAGCGTCCATTCCGATCAGAAAATACAAGCGGTCGCTCTTGCCCAGCGTCTGCTTTACCCGGCGCACGGTGTCGATAGAATAGCTCGGCTTGTGCTGGCCGCCGTCGATCGCGGGATCGGCCGCCTCCAGCAACGAGGGTACAAATTCCCTCTCGCCCGCCAGCGCCAGCGAGACCATGGCATAACGATGATAGAACGACGTGATCGGCGCCTTCTGTTTGTGGGGCGGAATGTCGGCGGGGATAAACCAAATCTGCTTGAGGCCAAACTTGGCAGCTGCGGCGCGGGCCACGATAACGTGTCCGCGATGGATGGGATCGAAGGTACCGCCGAACAATGCGATATTCATGCAGGCCGTTGCTACAGTTTCCGGGTTTCGGCGGTTGGATGCAAGGGGGCAGCACCGGCGCTTCGCCGTACTGCGTTTTCTTGACCGGCTTGGATTCTAGGGACGGCTCAATTCTTGCGCGGCCTGTAAGCACTGTGCGGCGCGCGCGTAGTCACCGAGAGCGCGATACGAATAGCCCATGCTCTCGAATGCGGCCGAGCGCACCCGGGCAGCCGAGCGGCCATAGCTTTGGGTGACGTCCAGCGCTTTTTGATATTGCGCGATAGCTTCCCGCAAGTGGCCGCGTTGCTGCTCAGCATAACCCAGGAACAAATAGGCCGTGGGGCCGGCGGGATACATGGCAATCGCCGTCTGAAAATGCGGTATGGCGGCCTGCGGATTTTCCCGGCGCACCAGGGCCTGCCCCAGATACGTTTCCGCCTCATGGTTTCCGGTCGTGACCTGCACGGCGTGCGACCACAGCGTGACGTCGTCTCTCCAGTATCCGATCTGGCGATGCGTAAGCGCCGCCAGCGCCACCAGTACCACAATGCCGGCAACAGTCAACCAGACACTAGAAATATCCTTCGATTCGGAAACCGTTCCGCACCCCTGGGACTTTCCTATGCTGACTCGCTGGGGGCACAAGTCGGCAATGCCCCAGCAGATCATGATGAACAATCCGAGAAACGGCAGATAGGCATACCGGTCCGCCATACCCTGGTCGCCCACCTGCACCACCCCGATCATCGGGACCAATGTTCCCAGGAACCAAAACCAGCCGACGACGAGATAGCGGCGGCGGCGGTTTGCGATGACTAGCGCCGTCACCGCAAGCAAGAAAAGCGAGCTTGCCAATATCTGCCAGGCGGTGAAAGACCCAGTAGGATACGGATAAAAAGCTGACAAGCGAGTCGGCCAAACTGCCTTTCCCATATACAAGACGTAAGAGACGACTGCGTTCTCAATACGAAGGGCAAGCCCGTACGAGTTAAGAGGATTGATCGCACCGCCCGCCTGTTGCGCTTTCATGGTGACGATCGCGCTGGCGGCGGACAGCGCCAGCAGCGGCAACTTCTCCATTAACAGCCAGGAAAGTTTTCTCGGTGGAATCTTCACTGCCGTTGTGTTCGCTCCCGAAGGACCTTCCCGAGTTCCGGCGAACATTCTCTGCAGCGGCCAGTAGTCCCACAACAAGAGGACAAACGGCAGTGTGATCACCTGCGGTTTCGACATCAATCCTAAGACAAACAGGCACGCGACCAGCAAGTACCGGCCGATGCGAGGACGGACCGCATACCAGCGGTAAGCCGCCAGCGCCAGCAGGAAGAACAACATGCTCAGGACATTCTTGCGCTCGGCAATCCAAACTACCGATTCGACGTTGATGGGATGTAGAGCGAAGAGACCCGCCACCATCGCGCTCCGGCCAATGTATCCCGTCGCGCGCAGCAAGACCCAGAACAGCAGCACCGCGTCCAGTCCGTGCAGCAGGACGTTCATGTTGTGATGGCGGCCAGGATTCAGGCGAAAAAACTCGCAATCCAAGGCGTGGGAAAGCCAGGTCACGGGATGCCAGTTCGACACATAGAATGTGGTGAACGCCCACTTGACGCCGTCCCAGTCCAGACCGTACTTGATATGCAGGTTGTCGGTCAGGTAGGCCGCGTCGTCGACGTCAGCGAAGTCGTAACGGTTTACCGGCGAGTACAGCGCAACCGTAACGATTACGAGAGCCAGAGCAATAAGGAGTGCTCGAACGGGTTGCAGACGGATCTTGGCCGTGTCGGATGGAGATTGGTCGCCATCTTCGGCTTTTCCCATGTCGATCTCTACCCCTTCAAGTTTCGCCGTAAGCTATACGAATTTCCCGGCAGCTAGATCTCTATGAGTTCTTTGGTGACCGGAGTCAGGACTTGGCAGCCTTTTGCCGTGACCACCACCATGTCCTCAATGCGAATGCCACCCTTGCCGGGAATGTAAACTCCCGGTTCGATGGTGATCACCATGCCCGCTTCCAGCCGTTCCTCCTGCTGCTTCCCCAGGCGCGGCGGTTCGTGAATCTCCAGTCCCACACCGTGGCCGGTAGAGTGGGTAAAGAACCTGTCTAGCTTGGTTTTGCGCAGGACGTGCCGCGCAGCCTGGTCCACTTCGCCAGCAGTCGTGCCCGGCCTTACGGCGGCAATACCCGCTAACTGCGCGGCCAAGACGGCTTCGTACCAGCGTCGCTCTTCCCTGCTTACCGGCCCTACATGCACCGTGCGAGTCATGTCTGAGCAATAGCCACGCCACGCGACACCTGAATCTACCACCACGAATCCGCGCTTGGGGATGGCCTGGCTGGAGGCGCGTCCGTGGGGCAGCGCCGAGCGCCTACCGGCAGCCACGATGGTGTCAAACGACATGCCATCGGCGCCCGCTTCGCGCGCGGCAAATTCCAATCTGCCGGCGACTTCGGACTCTTTGACCCCAGCGCGAATCGACGGCAGCGCCTGCTCATAGACGGCTGCTCCCATCTTGACGGCATCACGGATGATCCGCAGCTCCTCGGCGTCTTTCCGCATTCGCTGATGCATGATAAGTCCCGAGGTCGGCTTCCACGCGGTTTTCTTGCGGACCAGCTTGCGCATATCGGCGGCGACCGTGACCGTAGTGTGGTCAGCTTCGAAACCGATGGCCGATCTCAGGCGGCCAAACTGCTTCGCGGCTTCATTGAGAAGCGGGCCCTTAGTGATGACGATTCGCGCATCTTGTACTTCCTCACGCGCTTGCTGGGTGTAGCGGCCGTCGGTGAAGAAGATTCGGCTTCCACCGAAAAAAAGCAGCAGACCATTGCTCCCGGTGTAGCCACACAGGTAACGCAGGTTCGCGGGATGGGTGACCACGAACCCGTCGAGCTCGTCATCGGCGAGTGTTTGCTGAAACTGGTTCTGGCGGGATCGATGGTCCATCATTACTCCGGTCCTGATTGTGATCGCGAGATGCTGGCGGAATGCTTAGAACTGGGTCACCTTGATCGCATCCGAAGTTTGCTTGTTGGCGCGATAGATATGTTGATGTCCCGGGCGATGCGCGACGGCGTCAGCCCGAACATAATACGTTTCCGGGCCCGGACTCGACCCAAAAGGAATGACCGGACTGGTGGCGTGGGCAGCCAGCATGAAGTGCTGATATCCCAGGGTCGTGGCGCGACCGATCTTATTCACGGCAACGATGACCACGGTCAGATCAAAATCGTTGGCGGTTTGATTGGTCACCATGGCCGAGCCGGAGATGGCTGTGCCATGAACTCCGGGAGGCTCTTTCCAGTCGATGGTGAGCCCGGCGACCACTTGAATGATGACGTCGCGCTGTATTTGCATCTTTGGAACGCTGGAGTCAACGAGCACTACCGTGATGTGATATTCGCCCGGAGTGGTCGGCACCCCGGTGATCTTGCCGGAGTGCGGGTGCAGCGTGAGTCCCGGGGGAAGGTTGCCAGCCGCCACTTGCCAGGTGTAAGGCAACGACCCACCGCTTGCCTGCAGAGGCAAGGTGTAGGTCTGTCCGACGATGGCGCTTTGCGGAGGCACTGCGGGAATCTGCAGCGTCTGGCCAACTGCAAGACCATTCGCGAGCCACAAGAGAACAACCGAAGCTGCCAGGGGAATGCGCATGGAGCAACATTATAGGGGGTCGGCAGTCGCTTGTCCGTCTTGCCGGTGAAAGTGCGGGGCAGAGGCAATGGGATTCGGTCGAGAAGAGGAAGCGGAGCACTGAGGGCGCAACAGCCATCACACTTCGCTTGTGCTTCCTCCTCGAGCGAATTCGCTACTTGGAGCTGAAGGAGTATTCGATCTGACGCATGGCGTCACCAGCGGCTTCGCGAGCGGAACGTTCCGTTCGCCGCTGCCAGGAACTTTTGCCATTACAGCGGACGTGAATCGGTACGCTGCTTGAGTCCTGATCAGCATCATCGGCGTCGATGACCGACACGTCGGAATTGTCGATTGGCAGCGAAGCTTGCCTGTGGCCTACTGGCGGCAATCTCCAGTTTTACCCGCTGAGTCGCGAGCCGCCTCGCTAGAAAGGCAGTGCTGACCTCAACGCGCCGTTCAAGATCGTTTTTGCCGCCGCACGCGCAGTAGAATCCGCATCATTTTTCGCCTTCGCCATAGCCCCTAAGTGTTCGGCGTGTAGGAAGGAAATGTGCTGCAGCGATTGGAAGCCGCGGGAAAACCCCGTAAAGGTGGCTATGATTACCAAGGCCGCAACCAAGTATCTGCGCTCCATACTGCCTCCTCATACCCGTTAAGACGTGAGAGCAACTGCTTGGATAGAGATCTTGGGATTAACTGCAGCTGCACCTACGTCGGGACCATAAAGTACACGTCGAAGGCCATCGTGCACCTTCGCCAAGTGCCTAGAGGATAAGTGTTTATCGACCGCAACGGACCCCGGGACTGGGGCTCCCGCGTCCGCTTTCAGAATCGGTTGTCCACCGCTGGACAATTTCGAGCGCCTAATCGGTTTGGATCAGGGACACACTTGTTCGTAGCAAAGAATGCGGTGAGATAGAAGGTCTTTGGCGCCAGCCGCAGGTGAGCGGCGATTCATCGCAAAATCTAGCTACTTCGGCCCTGCCGAATTCAACTAGTCTCTCGCGAGGCGGCACACCAGGCTTGGGCCGCGTGCAGATGCTTCTGGCGGGAGTATAAGCGCGCTCGGCAGCCGACAGCCGACTCCTGCATGTTGGCGAGTTCGCGGCGCAGGCGGAGAAGGTTCTCGCGATAGCGGGCCAGTTCCTGGCGGACCTCGTGGTCTGCGCTCTTCTGTAGCCGCCCATCGAGCCAGCCGCCGACCGCATGCAGCGTACACTCCACTTGCAGGAGCGCCTCGACCTCTTCGTACGATCCCATGACCGGAGCGGCAGCGAAGCGCTCGAAAAAACCTCCGAAGTGGGCATTGGCCCGGCGCAGCAACTCCAGAGGCCCGTCATTCTCTACGCGTCCCATTCGCTCCTATTACCTCCCTCTTCGGTTGGAGTGCCGGCGGACACCAGCACCGCTGCCGGACTCGGCGGGGGCTGTGCTCGCTTGGCCTGGATCCAGCAGTCTCGCACCTCGGACATAAGACGAATCTGCTGCTGCATCAGGTCCGATGAGCCCCTCATCTGCGCCTCCAAAAGCTTCGCCCGGATGAGGTTGTAGAACTGTTCGAACTGCTTAGCCGAGGCGCCCCCGTGCTCAAAGTCGAGGGTGCCCTGCAACTGATTGAGCACCATGAGCGCATGGCCCACTCCCGCCGATCGCACTTCGACTTCACCGTTCTTCATGGCCGCCACCGCGCGCCGCATGTCCTCGATTGCCAGATCGTAGAGAATAACCACCAATTCAATCGGAGAGGCCCCGAGCACCGCGTTGTCTTGATACGTTCGCCTGGGATCAACCATGGGTTTCATAGGCCCCTAAATACTGCTGCTGGTGCTGCTGCTGGTTGTAGTAGCGTTGGGTAGGCTGCTCAGCTGCGACGACACTTCCTCCATTTGCATGGGATACTGCATCAGTAAGGTGTTGAGATCGTCGTACTGCGAGGTCAATTGCTGCTGTACCCCTGTCATATTGGCTTCAAAGTCATTGATTTCACTGGTTAAGCTGTTACTCGTCTGATTCAAGCCGGCAATGTCGGCCGAGACCGGACCCAGCGTAGGATCGGTCAGTTGTTGCAGTTGCGTGCTGGCCGTTTCGCCCCAACCTGCCGGTGAAGTGGATTGGAAAAAACTTTGGACATCGGAATAATTGCTGCTGAGCGCGGTGCTCAGGGCCGAAGCGTTGATCTGCAGCGTGCCGTCGTTCTGCATCTCGATCCCCATCGACTGCAGATTGACGTACGGCCCGGCGGCGCTGGTCGAGCCCGACACCATGCTCAGCAATTGGCTTTGCAGGGTCCGTAACATGCTGTCGCCTGCCAGAACGCCCTCGCTTCCGGTTGTCGGGTTCACCGTGTATTGACTGTTGATCGAGCCGATTATGGCGTTATAGGCGGTAACAAAACTCTGGATCGCATCGGAAGCCTGAGTGGTATCGGGCTGCACGCTGATCAACACCGGCGTGTTGGGGTCGGCGCTTCCCAGGCTGAGAGTCACTCCGGAGATAGCTCCGGTCACGGTGTTGGTGCTGCTGTCGACCGGCACTCCGTCCACGGTCAACTGCGCATCTACGCCCGCCGTGCTGGTGAAGTTGGTGGCCGAGCTGCTGACCGTCAGATTGCCCGCTGCGCCGGAGGTATTGCTGCCCAGAACCAGCCGCGATCCCTGCGAATCGGTCACCACGCTTGCCGTGACCCCGTAGCCACCGCCGTTGATGTAGCTGGCCGCCTGCTGCAAGGTCGTGTCGGTGGTTGGAATGTCGATGTTGTCGGTGGACGTAGGGTTATTGGGATTGCCATACTCGACGGTGATTTCAGCGCCCGCCAGCGAACTGCCCGAGGGAATATAGCCGGAATAGCTGCTGGAGGTCGTGGCCAAATTACTAACTACGATGGAGTGAGTGCCGGCCACGGCGGTATTGTCAGCGCTGGCGGACACCACCGTACTGTCGCTGGATCCGGTGGTCATCTGGCTGAGAGCGCCCAGGATGTCGGTCAGGCTGTCGACGCTGTCATTCAGGGTGGACAGCTGGGTGTTCATGGTGGTCAGTGCGCTGACCTGCGAGCTGATGGTAGTTTGCTCGTCCTGCCACTGGGTTTCAGGCTGATCTTCCACTTGCATCAGCTCATTGACAATACTGGATACATCGATGCCCGCGGTCTTGCCGCTAAAGGCATCGTTGATATTGCCCAGGATGCTGCTGACGGTACTGCTATAGAGGCTGCTTCCGGAAGTGCTCATGACCTAGCCACGGCTCCTTTCCCGAGAATCCTTTCAACGTCCGTGCCTGCCACCCCCAATTCAGAATCTGCTGGGAGAGAAGGGGGACCCGAAAGCCCCACCTTCTCCCCCGTGCAACTTGGAGTCTGCCGGAAAGGAGCGGCGGTTACCCGCCGCCGGCAGCGCCATCCCGATTACTGGAGCAGCTTAAGCACGTTCTGCTGCATCTGGTTCGCCTGTCCCAAGGCCGAAATGCCGGTCTGGGCCAGGATCTGATACTGAGTCAGGTTGGCTACGGTCTGCGTAATGTCGGCCGATTGAATACCATTCTGAGCCGAAGACAGGTTCTGCGTCTGGTTGGCCATAACATTGCTTGCCGCCTGCAGCTGGTTGACCCCGGCGCCGATCGAGCCGCGCAGTGCCGCTACCTGCGAAATAGCGTTGTTGATGTCCATCAGGGCCGTCTGAGAACTGGTCGCCGTCTGCAAATTGTCGCTGGACAGACTGATGCCGTTCATGTTGCCGCTGTTGAACTGTCCCAGCGTGACCCCAATCGAATAGCTGCCCGCCTCCGTCGAGTCGCTCAGGTACACGTTCATGGTGCTGGAGTTGGCCGTGTTGGTGAAGGTTTCGCTGGCGTCACTCCCGATTTTGAAGGTGCCGGTGGCGGCATCGCCCTCGAGTTCGTTGGCCGCGCTGGTGCCGCGGTTCTGGGCGTCGGTAACCATGAGTGTCCCAGTGCTGCTCAGTGCAGCCACCAGCCCTTTGCCGGCGCCGTTAATGTCGTTAACCACGTCGCCTACGGTGGTGTCGCTGGCGCTGGTGGTGTAGATGGTCGCGCCGCCGGTGGTCTTGATGGCCAGGGTCCCGCTGACTGCGGTAGCCAACCCAGCGGCGGTGCCGGCCGAGTTGATCTGATTAAAGTTGGTGGAGCCGCCGGCGAAGATCGCAGAGCCGTTATAGGTTGTGCTCTGGCCGATGTTATCGATCTCCGACTTGATTGATTGGAACTCGGAGTCCAACGCCTCGCGCTGCGAGCCGTCGCTGACGGTTCCGTTGGCCGATTCCGTGGCCAGGGTGACGGCGCGATTCAGCAGGGTTGTGACCTGCGACAGGGCGCCATCGGCAACCTGCAGTTTTCCCACACCTTCATTGGCATTCAGCGAAGACTGGGTCAGAGCAGTGACGTTGGCCTGCAGGCCGTCGGCAATAGCCAAGCCGGCCGGATCGTCAGCTCCACTGTTGATGCGGGAACCAGAGGACAACTGCTGCAAGGTATTTTCCAGGTTGGCCTGGGTGATCGATAACTGGTTTTCCGCGGCAAGGGCCGGAATGTTGTTCAGAATACTAATTGCCATGGGATAGCTCCTCTCACATGGTTCCACCTTGCCCGAGCTCGACTGGAGTTCGTTCCCGCAGGTGCGCTGCCGGGGTTTTTCTGACCGGCGGAACCTACTTTCTATTCACCCATTCCATCGGCCCGGTCATCCAGCGCTTTAATTCCGGTGCAATATTCCCATTCAGGAACATAGTTTCCGCCTAAATGCCCCGCCGCATTAGCAACCTCTCATGCCAATGGCCCGGCAGTCGCCTTCACTCCGTGACCTGCATGTAGGTCTCCAGATAAGAGTCTTGCCCATAACCAGGTTCGACGAAAAGCTTGGCGGTTGAAGTGGCTGGATGAACAGAGAAGAAAACATGTCGGCACGCGGGCGCCGGGACGCGCGCGAAGGTTCAGCCGCAGGCTGCGGCGAAACCACTCTTGTCGCAGTCAGGGTTCTAAGCTTGGCGCCGCGTCGAGCCATTGGAGGGTCTTAATAATCATGGACAATGCCTGGCTTTCGAAATTGTGGCTAACCAATCGCAGGTGATGGGCCGACAATGAATGATCTAGTGGAGAAACTGCTAAAAGATGGAAACCTCGTTGGACTGAAAACCAGGCCAGCCAGGGCGCTGATTGGATGGATGCCCGAGCGGGAGGCACAGATCATGCTCGCGATTCCACTGGCCCCAGGAAAGCCGCTTCCCGAACATGTGCGACGCGTACAGGAAGCCCAAGCAGCCGTCAGATCCAGGCCGACTGGTATGGATCAGACGCAGGTGCTTTCGGATACCGGCGATGAGTTGCGTGATTATTTAACTAAATTCAAAGAACACCCAAACTGTAAACCATATATTGCTAGCGGTTGCACCATCAGAATTGCAAACCTGAACGAAATCTGCGCCTTACAACCTATAGTGCATGCGGATTATTTGCACCATTCAGATCACTTTAGAAAGCTCATTCAACAAGCGGCCCCGAGCGACATGCTTTCTATAATCAAGATAACTTTGCCGATCCCCACGCCGCTCGAGCTGCCCATGCAGTTCGATCAGAAGAAGAATGCCTGGATCCTCCAGTCGGGAAATCCGGATACCCGAATCGTGGGACATTTCAGCGCCCGGGTCGAACTGGCCCCCGGTCTATTCGGGATGGGGTATGGATTTTGCGTTGCTCTTCCCCCTTCCTTTGTTCAGGTTGTTTTGTATCGAGGCAGGTACTTTCTTAAGGATGGCTATCACCGATCGCTCGCCCTCCTGGAAAAAGGAATCGGGCATGTTCCGGTCATCTTCCAGGAACTTTTGGGACCTCAGAATCTAGAAGTGGAAGGAAGGTTCTCCGACGAAACGATTCTTGGCACCCACCCTCCACGGCTTACCGATTACCTCAGGGATGACGTGGCCGCCGCCGCTTTTCATCTGGCATCCCAAAAAACCATCATGATTCAATCCGCGGAAAATCGAACTTGGGGCTAGTCATTAGGTGCGCGAGGGTCTAACTCTCAAGCACCCGGCAAATTTTGCCGATGGGTTGACTGATGTACCCCCGGCGGAGGAGTCTCTATGATCCAGCTCACCCGCTTGAACAATTCACGTTTAGCGGTCAACTGCGACCTCATAAAGTATGTTGAGCAGTCGCCGGACACCGTCATCACCCTGCTGAGCGGGGAGAAGTTGCTGGTGCGCGAAACCACCGAACAGGTCATCGAGCGGGTTCGTGACTTTCGCCGTTCGATCTTGACCGGCGGCGGTCCTTCGCGTGTTCCCGAACCCGGCTTTGGCGCCAGCCACAGTTCCTGCCCCCGCAGGCAGAGTGCGGAAGAGCCAGACCGTGGATAAGAGCAGCTTTGCTGGGCTTATCGTCGGCGTGGGCGGCATCGTCGCCGGACTGTTACTGGAAGGGGGCAAGCTTTCCCAGATTCTGCAGCCCACGGCGGCCATTATCGTTTTTGGCGGAACCTTGGGCGCGGTATTGTTGCAATATCCCATGCCCGTCGTCGCCTCGGCCTTCCGCCGCCTGATCCACGTCTTCTTCGAGCCGAAACTCGACCCGCAGCAAGTCATAAAGCAACTCGTAGTTTTTGCCAACAAGGCGCGCCGCAATGGAATGATTTCGCTGGATGCCGACTTGCCGGGCGTCCAAGATCCATTTCTCAGAAAGTCCTTGATGCTGGCAGTGGATGGTACTGAGCCACAGGAGCTTCGCAAGATGATGCAGTTGGAGATCGACAACCAATCCGAGTATGAAGACAACATACCCAAGGTCTTCGAGTCGGCCGGAGGGTTCGCTCCCACCATCGGCATCATCGGAGCGGTGCTGGGCCTCATCCAGGTCATGCAGCACCTGGACAACATCAACGAGGTGGGCAAAGGTATCGCCGTCGCATTTGTCGCCACCGTCTACGGAGTTGGATCCGCCAACCTATTCTTCCTGCCCAGCTCCGGCAAGCTGCGGCTGCGTATCCGTGAAGAGCAGATCATGCGCGAGATGACGCTGGAGGGAGTGGTCTCGATCCTCGAGGGAATGAATCCCCGGATGCTGGAGAGCAAACTATTTGGATTTCTGCAGGACGCTCCCAAGGCAACAACGGCGGTGGGAGATTCGCGATGAAAGATCGCCGCCGGCCGGCCCCCCACATCAGTCATGAACGATGGCTCGTGTCCTATGCCGACTTCGTGACCTTGCTGTTTGCCTTCTTCGTGGTTCTTTACGCCTCGGCGCAGATCGACAAAAAAAAGGCGATACAGCTTTCGGGAGCGATTGAGGACGCCTTTCAGCATCTTGGCGTCTTCCAGAATGAGCTTCGGGGGCAGGCGGAGATTCCCGCCAACGGAGCTTTGCCAGCCGAGGCCAGTCCCGGTAGCGGTCCTGCGCAAAACCTGTCGCGCCTGCCAGGCCCAGCTCAGGGTCAGCCGGACATGGTTCGCAAGAAGGAAAACCTCGACGCCATTCGAGCCGAATTGGAGAAGGCGTTGGCCGCCGAGATCAAGCGCAATGAAGTTGCGCTTCATATGGAATCCGATGGGCTGGTGCTCAGCCTGCGCGAGGCGGGATTCTTCGACAGCGGTTCAGCTACCATCAAACCAGGGGCGGAGGATGCTTTTTCCCGCGTCGCTCTAATCCTGCAAGAACACCCTTGTGCGGTGCGGATTGAGGGTCACACCGACACCGTGCCGATCCACACTTCGCAATTTGCCTCCAACTGGGAGCTGTCGACCGCCCGGGCCACCGAAATGGTCAAGACCCTGATTGAGAATCACGGCGTTTCGGCTGAGAGGCTGTCGGCTTCGGGTTATGCGGAGTTCCATCCCGTCGCCAGCAATGACAGCGCCAAAGGGCGGCAGCTTAATCGACGAGTGGACGTGGTGATCCTGACGACCCCCCTCCCCCCGCGGGTGGCGAACCAGCCGGTTCCCGCAGCCCCAGCGAAAATTCCAGGTCCGGCACCCAACCTTGGGAAAGCTGCGGCGGAAAATGGCTTAGGCGGAAAGACCTGATAGATTTGTGTTCGGACGCGTTGTTGCATCCGCTCCCAGCGCTTCGGCGACCCGCGACAGCAGCACATCGACAGTAAACGGCTTTTGGATATGAATGACTGACTGCCGCCGCATGTTGCGAAGAACATCATTCTCCGCATATCCCGACATGAAGACGGTGATCAGATCGGGCTGCATGACTTGCAGGTGGTGGGCCAGGTCAGCGCCATTCATTCCCGGCATGATCACGTCAGTTAAGAGCAGTCCGATCTGTCCTTCATGCTCTTTTGCCACCCGGAGAGCTTCCTCCGGTCCGCTGGACTGCAGCACGTGATATCCAGCCAGCTGCAATACCTCACTGGTGACCTCACGCACCATCGATTCGTCTTCCACCAATAAAATAACCGGTGAAGGCGTTGCCGCCTGCGAATTAGGGGGAGACTGCAACTTGCTTGCGGGAAGTTTCATTGGTTCCACCACGCCAGCCCCTCGTTCGTGTTGCTCTGCAGGCCAGCACGACCAAGAAATGCAACTGCGCTACCAACTTATCGGCAGAGAAGGCCACATGTTTAACCCGTAGCAATTCAGTGACATGCGAATGAAAAGCGAAAGCATAGGGCCCTTCACGCCGTTCCGAATCAGGGTGATTCCTTATTTGGTGATCTGATTTGGGAAACCGTCCGCCCAGTTTCAGGTTACGATTTCTTTGTGCCTTCCGGATTTCAGTGCAGTTATTGCGGTGAGTGGAACACTACCGAGGTCGACGAATCGGCGGGGACATTGCAAAGCTACGTAGAAGACTGTCAAGTCTGTTGCCAGCCCAACGTCATCGTGGTCCTTTTCGATCGGCAAGAACAACGGTTCATGATCCGAGCCAAGCGGGAAAGTTGACCTCCAAAGCCGGCCGGTTTCGCAGGTAGATCCTCTTTGCAGTCTCGCTAAAGCCGGTGGGCGGCCCCGAGGTCCGTCCCTCCGCACTCATACATTGTTGATATTCGTGAAGGACCACCCGAAGCAGAAAATTCGGTTACATGATTGCCGGACTTGCCTCCTCGCCACTCGCTCGTTGCTCGAACAATTCCTCAATCTGGGCAATCAGGACGTTGGGACCGTCGTCCTTGGCGACGAACCCGTCTACGCAGCCAAGAGATCCCGGCCAAACCCCGAAGTAAGGAGATAGCACAACGGCGAGCATGGTGGGGCAAACCTTCTTAACCTGTTCCGCTACTTGCTCGGAGGCAATGCCCGGATGGCTGTTGTCCATCAGCAACATGTCAGGACACGAGCCTTCTGCAACGGTTTTCGCCTCCTCCACGGAGCTAGTCGGTAACACCTTGTAGCCAAAGTGCTCCAGCAGCATTCGGCGAACCAGCAGTACATCTGTGTCGTAACACAAACAGAGAATAGCTTTACGGCGTTCCCGCATGTGCATCCCCGGACTAATCGCAGCTGTCATAAACACCCTCTGTCCGCTAATCGGACTGCATTTCCGTGTCCCTGCCCTATAGATTGCACGGTTCTAGCCAAACGTTTGGGGACAGAAAACATGGGGCTTAAGCGATTGGGTGAATGATGCAGAAGGAAACTTTTACATAGGCCAGGGAAAGGCCGCTATGGTTTCCGCGCCGGATTTCCGAAGAGCCCGAAGTTTTTGTTGTCGTAAGTATTATTAGGGTTGATTTTTTGGGACTTGAAATTAGGACACTACTAAATTTTTCGCTACCAGCACCCTTTTGTGCTCCGAGTTTTTTCCCTATCAATTAGTTTCCCCGACCACACAAGCGCGCGCAACTGGCTACACGTTCCAGCGCGATTTGTCGCGCCGCTTGGGTCACCGATTCTTCATTGTCTCGAGCGTAACGAACGACTGCGCCCAAGGTCCTTTCGACGCACGCATGTGTCTTGAAGAGTAAGTCTCGCAGACTATCGGTAATCTGACTCTGGCAACTTTCGAAGCAAGCTCCCAGCAGTGCGCCACTGGTCGCGATTGACCAGGGAATGACCTGAATGTTCCTGGCTGCCAGGTTACGCTTGGCAGCGGCGGTCACGCCGTTCCAACGAGTTTCGATAACTAAAGGCGCAGAAATTGCGCCACAGTTCTTGCCGTGGATTTCATTCGAGCCCGAGGTGAGAACCAGGACATCAGACTTCACTTGCAACAGGTCGGCTCGGCTAATGGCTTCCGCTTCGGAATACCCAAACAGGACTGGTTCGCGGTCATAGCGGGAGCGAATGTCATCGAAGATGAGGCCGTCGGCGCGATACAGTCCTCCCGAGTTGTCGCTAAGCGCGACCAGCACGAGTGCTTCGCTCGCCAGCCGCTCGCTGACGGCTTGTCCGAGAGGACCGAAGCCCTGAATCGCAACCTTCGCAGCTGCTGGCTGTTTGCCGATGCGCCGAAGTTCCCCAGAAACGATGGCCGCGAGGCCTTCCGCTTGGAAGCGATCAAGATTCAGCCCAGCGAGACAATCGGGTTTGCCAGTCACGATCAAGTTGCCACTCTCGCGAGTCTCGGCAAACAGCTTCGCTATGCACTCACGCCGGCAGCTGCCGCCAGGAAAAATGATCGCTTGCCTTCCCGGCTGGAATCGCAAGCGCTGGGCTGCGCAGGTGAACAACCGCAGCAGTTCTCTTTCGCTCAGTTCATCCGGATCGCAGACCAAACCATACGACGCGCCGCCAAAGGGCAACCCGAGCAACGCCGCCTGCCAGGTGCGCTCCATCGCGATGGCTTCGCAGGTGTGGAGCTGGAGATCGGGCCGCAGCGAAAGACTCCCCATGGTCGATCCAAACAATGCGCTGTGCTGTACCTGAAACAGAGGCACACTTACGACATCGCCGGAATCGCGCACCAGTTGCAGGTAGGAGATCGTTTCTTCGACCGGATGGCGGAGCCGCTCTACGATCCAGGATTCCAGGTCGAGCGCGACCGCCGCTTCTTCCAACGCCAGCGAAGGATTCCGTGCCAATTCGTCGAAAGGATCCGAAGTTCCCAGTCCCAGCTCTCGAAGATCCGTGGCGGTCATCGCAAATCCCCGGGGCCTTGCCCAGCGCAAGGCCCCATCAACTGGAGGAAAGTCGTGCGTCGATTACGCTTGCGCCGCCAGCCCGCCGTTCGCCATCCAGCGGTTCACCGGCGGCCGCGGTGCTTTGGGAAGAATGTCGAGATAGATGACGGCGTAGCGGAAGGCCATCACGCCGGCCGCAATCATCAGCACACTCGACGCCAGCTCACTCCACTTGGGCACGTAGTGCGTCCCCATGGCGGTTTGCAGAGCATTAATCGACACGTTGAGCCGGTCGACCATGAATCCGGCGACCACGAATGCACACGCCCAATACAGCTTCTCGGGATTGGCACGCACACTCTCGAAGCTCAATAGCGTAATAGGAATGGCCAAGAAGAGGACGACCTCCAGCCAGAAGTATCCCGCTTCATTGGTGCGTTGAAAGGCATAGCCGAGAGCCTGATTGGCAATCAGATCCAGCACCTTGAAGAAGGCGTAGACGATAAGCAGCAGCTGAATCATCCGGCCGCAGTCGCTGAGAATGCTGAAATCGATCCGCACGTTAAGAGAACGCATGCAGAGGTAGATCGCCATCACCGTCAGCGCCAGGCCTGCCGGTATCGCCGACAGATAGAACATGGCATGCATGTACTGCGAGTACCAGAGAGGATGAACCTTGCCGCGGGCGATGAGGTACAGTCCGCCGAGGTAAGACTGGTGCATCGACGATAGCAGTACGCCCGCCAGCACAACGCCGATCAGGATCTTGTGGTGATAGCGGAGGACGGTCTCGCGGAAGCGCTTCCACGGCAGCTTCTCGATGACCGCCGGCGCAAACTCAAAGGTCAGTACGGTGGTGTAGGTCATGATGCAGACGCACACGTCGAACAGCACCGACTTGTGGTTCCACATCACGATGGGATACCAGAAGCGCCAGGGCAAGCCGATCTCGTAGAGGTATCCGACGCAAACCGTCAGGTAGCCGAGAAAAGAAATCAGAATTGACGCGCGCAGGATGGGCCGGTAGCGCTCCATGCCCAGCAGATAGACCGCGGCGCTGATGCCGAAACCAGCCGCCGACAATCCCACGCCGCACAGCGTGCCTAATCCAACCCAGAGCCCCCATGGCATCTGGTCGCTCAGATTCGTGCTGGCCCTGAATCCTTCGAAGAACCGCAGGTAAGTCGCATAAATGCCGGTAACAAAGATGATGGCTACAATGACGCGCCATAATGTAATTTCTGACTTAATTCGCGCGATCATGATTAGGTCCTTTTCCCTTTGATCTTGGCGATGGTGGCCTTCTCTTCGGCTTCAGCCAGCGCAACTTCGCGCCGCCGCTGCGTCACCCAGTACAGCGCCGAGAGAATAGTGCCACCCATGATGACAACTTTGGGCGAGTCGCCCAGCGCGCTGGCTGTGAGCGTAGGCATCGGCTGATTGCCGCTGGGAGCAGGCTTGAATCCCAGCTTCTCGAAGGGAACGTCGGAGACAAACAGCACGCTGCCGCCGCCGAGTTCTTCCACTCCCCAAATGTGAGGGACGTAGGACTTGTCGCCGCGAATGCGGTTCCAGGCCTCGTTAATCAGATCGTCCCGATTGCCGAAGACGGTAGCTCGCACCGGGCAGGCCTCGGCGCAGGCGGTCGATTTGCCGGCTTTGATGCGGTCCGAGCACAGGTCGCACTTCTTCACGAACGGCGCCAGCTTGGTCCACTGATAGCGCGGTACCTGGTAAGGGCAGGCCAGCATGCAATAGCGGCAACCGATGCACTTGCCGGCGTCGTACACCACCGGGCCGAGTGCGGTCTTGCTGATGGCTCCCACCGGGCAGGCCGAGGCGCAGGCCGGATCTTCGCAGTGCATGCAGATCTTCCGAACAAACTTATCGCCGCGCGCCTCGACCACGGTGAAAGCCGTGTCAGACAGAGTTGGTTCAGGTTCCGTGCCGAATCCGTGGAGTTGCTTGCATGCCGTCTCGCAGCTCAGGCAACCGATGCAGCGCTTGATGTCGATGAGTAACGCTTTTTCTTGTGCCATGACGGTCTCCGTGTCCGTGTCCGATCCGCGCTACGTCAGGAAGAATTCCCTCACCAGCTGCTCCCGGGCACCCTCATCGACCTGGAAGAGCAGACCTTTGATCGGCAGGCCACCGTCTTGCGCCAAAGCGGGAGTGAGTTGCTGAACCATCGCTCCGATGCGGGCCAGGCTGTTCTGCATCCACGACAACACGAGCGGTCCCTGCAAAAGGTTCTTTACGTTGGTCGCCATCTCCGGAGCTTTGATCACGCACAGCCAGCCATTCTTGTAGGGGTCATCGATAACGAGGTTAGGGTTCTTGAGAACTTCGTGGTTGACCGACGTCAGCACGCCTTCGATAGGCGAGAGCAGATCGGTGCTCTGCCCTTCGCGCGTGACCGTACACAGTTTTTGTCCCTGCCGCACCCAACGATTCAGGTCAGACAGTTCGATGGAGTCAATCTTGCCAAACAAGTTGCCGGCGAACGCATCGATGCCGACGCGCGCATTCTGCCGGCCTTCATCGATCACCCAGGTGTGTCCGGGATGGAAGCAATATCCCTCGGGGACTTCGAAGCCGGCTTTCTTCAGCATGACAGGAGAATGGATGCGCTTGACCGGCGCGACTTGCAGTCCATTCACCGCATCCTGTGGGCGACGGAAGTACATGACAGTAAGAATCAGAAGAAATGTAAGCAGGACAAATAGGATCGACATAAGGCCTCCTTACCTGCTCCGCGCGATCTCTGAAAGTGCGATGGTTGCGCGGAGTCTTGAAGCGCGATGCGACGAGCGCCGCCCGATCTGGCTGGCTAATGCTTGGCTGGTCGAGGTTGGGCAGGTCGTCATGGCATCATGCTCCGCTCTTAGACGTGCACGTGGCGTGCAAACCGCTTCCCGAAAGGGGCTGGAGTTCTAAAGGGGTTATGCGAGGGAGTGCCGATTAGGGACTTCGAACCACTGCGTTTTGCAGGGGTTACTGTTGCACTTTGCAGTAGTGAGGCCGTGCCGGCTGAGTGCTAAACCAGCTCGAGCGTTTTCTTCAGACGGCGCAAGAGCGAAGTAGGATGTATGCCCAGGATGCGGGCGGCATGAGTTTTGTTCTGGCCGGTAGCGTTCAACACTTCGTGGATGTAGCGGTCTTCCAGTTCCCGCAAGCTTACGAATTGATTGCCGGTCGGCGAGAGTTCGAAGGACGAAAGTATCTCCTCGTGCGCCGGCTCGTCGTGGTAGTCGCGGACTTCCTCGGGCAGAGCTTCTTCGTCGATCTCCGTCTCCTTCGAGAGGATCATGGTGCGCTCGATCACGTTTCGCAGTTCGCGGATGTTTCCCGGCCAGGGATACCGTTGCAGCAATTCGGCGGCGGACGGGGTAAATCCGACGAAGCTCTTCTTCAGTTCCTTGTTGAAGAATTGCATGATATCGAGCGCCAGGGGCAAGATGTCTTCGCGACGCTCGCGCAAGGGCGGAATAAACAGCGGCAGCACATTCAGACGGTAGTAAAGGTCCTCGCGAAACTCGCCTTTAGTGACGGCTTCCTTCAGGACTTTGTTGGTCGCGGTGATGATGCGCACGTTCACCTGAATGGGCTTGGTTCCACCTAAGCGGAGAAATATCCCCTCCTCCAAAACGCGCAGCAGCTTGGCTTGCAGGCTGAACGACGTATTGCCAATCTCGTCGAGGAAAAGAGTACCGCCCGAGGCTTTCTCGATCAGTCCTTCTTTGCGCCGGCGGGCGTCGGTAAACGCTCCTGGCTCGAAGCCGAAAAGTTCGCTCTCCAGCAGCGTGTCGGGCAAGGCCGCGCAGTTGAGCGCAATCAGCGGCGCCTGGGCCCGCGAACTGTTGTAATGAATGGCTTTTGCCAGCACCTCTTTACCGGTTCCGCTCTCGCCCTGAATCAAGATCGTGGTGTGATCGCTGTCGGCGGCCCGGCGCGCCATCTCCAGCACTTCGCGCATGGTCCGACTTTGGGTGACGACCCGCCCAAAATCGTAGCGACCCTTGGCGCTTTCCACCGTATCGTGAACCCGCACCCGCAACGCCAGCATCTCGGTGGCACGCTGGATGGCGTTGACCATGTCCGCAATGCGGAAAGGCTTGATGAGATAGTCGTAGGCGCCCAGCTTCATGGCTTCGACGGCGCGGTCTACCAAGTGGTAGGCGCTCATCATTACCACGATCGTCGCGGGTGAAAACTTTTTCGCCTGGCGCAAGACTTCGATTCCGTTAATGCCCGGCAAAACTACATCGAGCAGCGCGAGGTCGGGCTTCTGTTCGGCGATGGTCTGCAGTGCTTCCTCTCCGCTGGAGGCGAGCAGTACTTCGTAGCCCTCGGTCTCCAAGGCGCGCCCAATGGTGAGCAGCGTAAGAGCTTCGTCATCGACAATCAGTATGGAGTGGGCCATGGCTAAGCGATGACTTCCTCGCTGGGCCGCACAACTTTGCCCACCTGGCGAACCGGCAGAGTGACCCGCACCGTGGTGCCTGCGCCCGGTATGCTTTCCACATAAATGTCGCCACCGTGGCTGCGCACATAACTTTGGGTTATGCTCAACCCCAGGCCAGTTCCCTTGCCGCGCTTGGTAGTAAAGAATGGCTCGAAGACGTGAGGCAGGATGTCAGCTGGAATTCCGCAACCCGTGTCACGTACGCGCAGCTCGATGACTTCGGCGAACTTCACTTTGTCAGCCAGGATGGTGATGCTTCCACCTGGCGAGGTCGCCTGGGCGGCATTGAGAAGCAGGTTCATCAGGATCTGCGATAACTGGTTGGCATCGGCGCTCAGGTTGGGCAGGTCGTGGGGGACGCAGTTCTGCAATTCGATTTGCCGGAACATGGGCTGATGCTCCAGGAACTTCAGCGTCTCGCTGGTAAGCCGCTGCAGGTTGACTTTGCTAAGCGTCAACGGTCCGGGTCGCGCATAGTCGAGCAAGCCTCGCACCGCCGCGGAAATACGCTTGGCGCCCTCGATGCACTGTTCGATTTCGTCGCGACGTTCGTCGGTGGCCTCTCTCCACTCGAGTTCGAGATGCGACAGGATGCCCAGTAGTGGATTGTTGATCTCGTGCGCCGCGCCCAGAGCAAGTTGGGCCAGTGAGGCATACTTTTCATACTCCGTGAGCTGCGACTCGAACTGCATTTTCTCCTTGGCCAGCTCGCGCTCTTCCTCCAGCCTGCCCACTAACTCCTGTTGGGCCAGGTTGCGTTCGTACTCGCGATGATCGGCCAGTTCCTTCCAGGTCGCCGATGCGCGCTCTGCGGTTTTGAATCGGGTCCGCGCGAACCCGCCCACCAGCATCGCCAGCACCAGGCCGAGCAGGATTCCGCCGCCGAATCCGCCATTGCCATGGAACGTTGAATTCGCAGGGTTGGGTTCGGCAGACAACAGCAACGGAACAAGTAAGAATGGAAACAGGGTGCGCCACGACGAAACACGCTGCCTACCGCAGCGTGCGGTCCAACGGCGGCCATCCAGGAAGGCTGGGAGGAGCATCTAGCTCTCCTCTTTGACCTTCGCTCAGAATGGTCACCAGAGCAGTGATTGGGGTCACTTGAAGAGGTGATAGACGAATGGGGCAGAACGTTCCGCAAAGATTGCCGGATTACTGCAGCATGCCGCCCACGATAGTCCGTTGCACCTCGCCGGCCGGAGAGCAGACAACGATGTCGGCGTCGGCGCCCGCCCGCAAAACACCTTTGCGGGGTTCGATACGCAGGACCCGGGCAGGATTAAGCGTGGCCATGCGAATGCTGTCTTGAAGGCTCATTTTGGCAAAGGCCATCACGTTGCGCACCGCGAGATCGAGGGTCAGCACACTCCCCGCGAGCTTTCCATGCGACTCACAGCGGCCAGCGCGCACCTCGACTTCGAACGAACCCAGGCGGTAGGTCCCATCGGGCATGCCGGTGGCGCTGATGCCATCGGTGATCAAGACCGCGCCGTCGACCCCTTTCGCCCGCAGGAAGAGATCGACCACGACCGGTTCGACGTGGACTCCGTCAACCACCATGTCGGCCGTGAGGCTTCGGTCGGTGAGAATTGCGCCGAGCAGCCCGGGGTCGCGATGATCGAGCCGCCGCATCGCATTGAAGGTGTGGGTCGCGTGACACGCCCCCGCCTTGATGCCGGCGTTTGCCTGCGCGAGAGTGGCATTGGAATGACCAATGCTGACGCACACGCCGCGTTGTGAAACGGCGGTAATGAGATCCAGCGCGCCCTCCAACTCGGGGGCGATGGTGAGCATCCGTATGCGTCCTTCGGCGGCATCCCACATGCGGTTGAAGATCTCCGTCGAAGCTGGCTGCAGAAACATGGACGGATGCACGCCGCGGCGCGCATGGCTCAGAAACGGACCCTCCAGATGGATTCCCAGCGGGCGGGCACGGTGAGGATCAGCAGAACCATGGCTCTCCCGGTCTTCGATGGCTTTGGCCAGGGCCGCCAGTGTCGTGAGGGTTTCATCCATCGGCGCAGTGACCGTCGTGGGACAATAACTTGTCACACCATGGCGAACCAGCAACCGCTCAATGGCCGTCAAGCTCTCGCCAGAACCTTCCATCACGTCATGTCCCGCCCCTCCATGAATGTGGATGTCAATCATTCCCGGCGTAAGGATGGAGTCACCGAAGTCGATGGTTCGGGCATTCGCAGGAAGGGGAACGGCATCGCGCGACCCGATCGCCGAAATGATCCCGTCCTCGATCACAAGCGCGGCATCATCAATGCGCTCGAGCGGAGTCAGCAGTTGCCGGGCTAGAAGCACTGTCGCCAAGGTTAGGCCTCAATTGTTCGCTGACTGGATTCTAGAGCAGTCGCACGTTGCTGAGCCATCTGACGCTTGCAAGAGGGACAGGCCGGTCCTTGGCCGACGATGGATGGCGGCATGTTCTACATCCGGCTGGCCGGTTCGGGTCGCGGGCCTGGGAATGATCCAACCGGTGCCGGAGTCCCTTTCCTGCTACATTCTTCGCGGTGAAGCCGCCCACGTTCTGGTCGTGCTGGTCATCGGAGCCAGCCCTGAGGCATGCCGATGGGCATGGCCCAAGTCAACTCAGCTTGGTCGTCACATCTTGACAATCATCATGATGATGACTGGCGCTATCACCTATCTCGGCGTGATCGTGCTACTGGTAGGCGTGTCGCTGGTCGCGTGCAGCGTACCCGCGTGGCGCGCCGCCCAGGTCGATCCGTCGATCACGCTGCGAGCGGATTAGGGGCGTGGCTCGCCGCCGTCAGCGCTTACGCGGCGCTCCGGCGCTCTCGAATCGAACACCCCAAACCGGGGTTCCTACGCTGCCTTCTTCCGCTCTGCCCATTTTGCTTTCAGGATCGCCGACAATCTCTTGCGGGCCGCAGGACTCATGGGACGACGGCCAGAAGACTTCTTCTGTGTTGACTTAGCCTGCTTTGGCGCGGCATTCGCCTTCTGTCTTGCCCAGCGTGCGCGTTGTGCGGCGGCTATTTTGGCTCGTGCCGCCGCGCTCATCGTGCGGCGCTTTCGTCCGCCGGCTGGGACAGCCTGGGTCACGTTGGGTGGACGGCCACGGCGAGGTGAGGTCTGGCCTAGCTGTTCAAGAGCGGCGATGGCGTGATCAATACGGTCAAGCTCTTGTCTAAGTTGTTCTAAAGTACCTTGAATATCCATGTTTATCCTTCGCAAAGATTAGGCTTGAATAGTGTTGCAGCAACCGTGGTGCAATCGAATCATGTGCCCTTCCCGGCAATGTGACCTTACTCAAGCAGTAAGCCACTCCCGCTCGACTTGTTGAACAATCGCGTTCCTTTGGGAGTAGCCGAGGCAATCCAGGGACCCCTCACTAATGTAAGATCATGGGCACGAATATACCAGAGGTGACTAAAGATTGCGTTTGAAAATTGTCCAAGCCGGAGAAGAGGTGCTACGGCGGCAGGCTGGTGCATTGTCCCGCGATGAAATATTGGCTGAGGAAACGCAGAGGCTGATCGAATACATGACAGATACTATGCGGGACGCTCCCGGCGTTGGGCTGGCCGCGCCACAGGTAGGTATTCCGTTGCGATTGGCCGTCATCGAGGACCGCCCGGAGTATCACAGCAAACTGAGCCAAGAGCAATTGACGGAAAGGCAACGGCGACCCGTCCCATTCCACGTCATCATCAACCCCACAATTGTTTCAGCGAAAGGGGCTTCCATAGAATTCTTCGAAGCATGTCTTAGTATTAGCGGATATTCGGCAATTGTGCCCCGCTCGCGCACGGTTACAGTTGAGTTTCTAAATGAACGAGCGGAGTTGGTCCGGGTTGAGGCCTCTGGTTGGTACGCGCGCATCCTACAGCACGAGATTGATCATCTTTCCGGAATTCTGTACACTGACCGAATGTATGCCCGCACGTTTTCAACCCTCGAAAACTTAGATCGCCTGTGGAAGGACCTACCCGTGTCAGCGGTGAAGGAAAAGCTCAACACCCCATAGAAGCGCAGGCCCCCGGCCGCGACAAATGGTTGCTTTCCACCGCGACTTTAGTCCCACCGGAGGCCGTAGCTTCACGACAATAATTCTCCGTAATTGCGCTCTTCATTTCAAAGGTTTGGTACTGTGTTATACCCACTTCAACAGTAAGCCTAGGCTTGCCTGGGCAATCGCTACCCACGAATCGCCAGCTTTACAACAAACCCATTTAGGCTTCCGATGGCACTCCAACAATTTCTTCTTAATTGTCACAGATTTGTCAACAAGCCATTGACTGTCAGTTTTGGTCGGTAGGTAATGAAAGTGCCGGTGGGACCAACGTTGAACAGAAATGAAATATAGAAAAGGCCGTCGCTTTCCGCCGAAGACTTTCGAGACAATTTTGTGCTTTCGATTAATTAGGCAGTTTTGGCTGGGGGTTCCAGTCGATTCCCCTCGCAAGTATGACCTGCCCCCAAACTCTCATC
>PMWW01000162.1 GCA_003165795.1 Acidobacteriaceae bacterium | reverse complement strand
AAGCCGTGCCCTTTCAAACACAAGGGCTAGATTTTGCCACGAACTTGCGGGACATGATACTAGGCGTAAATTAGAAATGCCACTCAGTAACGAGTGGCATTTCCAAAGATACTGATCGATGGCCCGGTCAGCAACGGTTCTTGTTACTAAGATTTTCCCTTCCGCTTCCGCTCTGCCCACCGTTGCTTCATCATTTCCGAGATGCGCTTACGCGCGGCGGCACTCATGTGACGGCGTGGGCGCTTGGCCGTGGCCGTGGCCGTGGCAACGTTGTGGCTTCCAACTGGCCTCCCGCGACGACGCTGCCCGGCGCCTAGTCCCTCAAGGGCAGCAATCGCTCTATCGAGACGTTCGCGTTCTTTCTTTAGATCACCAAGTATGTTCTGGATATCCATGCTTCTCCTTTCGAGCCGTTGAATTACCCCGAGTAGTGTAACAGTATGTTTAAATTGATGGCTGACAATTTCAATTAAAAGGACGTGGTTTGCTTGTCAGAACCATGAAGTGGTGGGTGCTTTAGCGCCTAGGTTAATGAAATGAGCGCCTAATATGGGGTCACGCCGATAGAAATACAGCATTTGTAGGCCTGTCGTGGGCCACTAACGGCTTCCCATATTGTGTCGTTTTGAGTCGAGAAAAAGGAGTGCACTTGTCTGAGAAGAGTTACCACATGACCCCGGCGCAATTCCGGGAGTATGGATATGCCGTAATTGACTGGATCGCGGACTACTACAAAGATATTGGAACTCTGCCGGTCCTGTCTCAAGTAAAACCGGGAGAAGTTCGACAGACTTTAACTCCCGGGGCTCCCCGTAAAGGTGAAGCCTTCACCGCGATTTTGCACGACATGAAGGCGGTAATTCTGCCGGGAGTAACCCACTGGCAGTCCCCGAACTTCTTCGCCTACTTTCCCGCCAACGCGTCGGGTCCCGCCATCCTTGGCGACCTGCTTTCGTCAGCTCTCGGGGTCCAGGGGATGCTCTGGGCCACAAGTCCAGCCTGCACGGAATTGGAGACTTGCGTCCTGGACTGGCTGGTTTCCATGCTGGGCTTACCCGAGAAGTTCTTGTCGACCAGCAAGGGCGGCGGCGTGATCCAGGACACAGCCTCCAGTTCCTCGCTGTGTGCCATGTTGGCAGGTCGCGAAAGGGCCACTAACTATCGCAGCAATCGCCAGGGATGCGACGGTCGCCTAGTGGCCTATACCTCGAACCAGGCCCATTCGTCGCTAGAGAAGGCAGCGATGGTTGCCGGCATTGGTCTAGAAAACTTGCGGCTGATCGAAGTTGACCAGCAGTTTGCCATGCGTCCGGAGGTTTTAGCGAGACAGATCGCGCAGGACGGCGCGGCTGGCTTGGTCCCCTTTTTTGTATCGGCGACGGTCGGAACTACGTCTTCCAATGCTCTCGATCCACTACCGGCGATCGGCGCTATCTGCCGGAAAAATAATATCTGGTTCCATGTGGACGCGGCCATGTCGGGTACGGCGGCGCTGTGTCCGGAGTTGCGCTACATTCAGGACGGACTCGATCTCGCCGACAGTTACACCTTCAACCCGCATAAGTGGATGTTCACCAACTTCGACTGCAATTGTTTCTACGTCGCCGATCGTAAGGCGCTGATCGATACTCTGAGCATCTTGCCCGAGTATTTACGCAACCAGGCGACCGAATCAGGGGCCGTCTTCGACTACCGCGACTGGCACATTCCGCTGGGGCGCCGCTTCCGTTCGCTGAAGTTATGGTTCGTCATCCGGCACTATGGGGTGGAGGGACTCCAGTTCCACGTGCGGCGCCATGTGGAACTGGCCCAACAGTTTCTCGAATGGGTGAGGCAGGATGATCGTTTCGAAGTAGCTGCGCCGGCGCCGCTGAACCTAGTATGCTTCCGCCATCGCGGTGGGAATGAGCGCAATACGATGTTGATGGACCGTCTGAACACCAGCGGCGATCTCTATCTCACGCATACGCGCTTGAACGGCAAGGTTACCCTGCGCTTTTGCGTCGGCCAGACCAACACGACACAAATGCACGTCGAGAACGCATGGAAACGAATTCAGGAGGAAGCAGGGAAACTGTAGACAACGTGGAGATGCAAAAGGGCCGGCAAGCTCCCCCTTTAAAGCATGCCAGCCCCGCGTCAGCTGCCACGATTGGCAACTGAGCCCGTGCGCCCGCAGTGCGGGCTAACTCGCGTCACCCGTAATTTCTAAGGCGGCGTTCCTGTCGGTGTGGAGAGTTGCATATCCCAACCAGCTCTGGTAGAACTTGTCGGCCAGACTCAACAGTAGCGCGCCGCGCGGCTCGATGCTACTGGCCTGTGGGCGCAATTTGGGAGAGGTGCGAGAGGCTGTCCTTACCTGTCCGAAGGTGCAGCCCCGGAATGTACTGCGAAGGCGAAATCGCTCCCGATGGTCGAGCTTCCGGCTGGCGTATCATTCTGACGCCCTCAACCCGGGCATAGGGCAGAAGGAGTAGTGCATGATGGCTGCCAGCAATTTCGAGTTCAAGTATCGCTTCTGGATTTTCGGCGCTCTTTTCTGGACCGCGTTCGCCAGCTATAGCGTCGACCACCAGAACGCGGCTGCGGCGCTGGTAAATTGGATCGGCCATCTCCGCGGCGCGACCGCGACGGACGCCCAGGCTCAAGTGGTACTGGCAATCGCGGCGCTGATTTGTCTGACCGCCGCGCTACTCCGCACCTGGGCCACGGCCTACCTCAATCCTGAAGTCATGGTCGATATGCAGATGCACACCTCGCGGCTGGTGGCCGATGGACCTTATCGCTACGTGAGAAACCCGCTGTACCTCGGCAATATTCTGCTCGGCTTAGGCTTCGGTATGATGGCAAGCCGTATTGGTTTTGTGATTCTGGTCGCGGCGATGATCTTCTTCGACTATCGCCTGATCCTGCGGGAAGAAACCGGGATCATGGCGAGCCAGGGAGACAGCTATCGGGCTTACTGCGCAGCCGTGCCGCGACTGCTGCCGGCGCTACGCCCCAAGCTGCCATCCGCCGGAGGACTACCGAACTGGGCAGATGGCTTTCTGGGCGAGGCCTTCATGTGGGTAATGGCGGCATCGGTCGTGACCTTTGCCATCACTTTGAAGCAAACTGTGTTTTTCGTAGTGCTGGGATCAGCCTTCGTGGTGTACGCAATCTGCCTGGCGATCATCAAGCAGCGGCGCAAACCAGTTTCGGCTGATGGTCAGCCGTCGAAACGCTGAGCGCCCGCCGAAAAACGTGGCGTGAGAAAAGTTCTCGGAAGGCTAGTCGGACTCGTTGCTGTAGACGCGCTCTTCCTTCCGATATGGGTCTTTGAGACCACTGGTGTTCCCGAATGCCACTTCATCGGCAAAGTTTTGCAGTTCCTGCTGGAACTCCCGGCTGCGCGACCGTAGCACCAGAAGCTCCTTGCGTTCGTGGCCGTGGCCGTGGCAAAGCGGGCAAAGGATTTCGTCGTTTTGGAATGGCATAGCGCTTGTATTGCACTGCGAATCGGGCGCGAGCGCAGTGAGCCAGGTCACGCCCGAGTGTGAGAAGGAGAAAGTATTCACTCCGCCACGAATTGATTTGCGACGGAGGACACGGAGGTTTTGGATTTCTCTTTTTTCAACTTTTTTCGATTTTTCTCCGTGATCTCCGTGGGGGATCGTCTTCCTGACCATAGAGGTCCTTCGACTCCGGCGGCGAAGCGCCGCCTGCGCGCGCTCAGGATGACAGCATCGTATGGAGATGACCGATAGCGCGCCCAACACAAAAGATCGCCTCCGCGCTGGGGATGAGCAGCGGAGGCGATCTTAACGCTTAGTAGATACCCTCTTATTCAGTAGCCTTAGCTAAAGGCTGATGGCCGATAGCTGACAGCTTCCTCAGTACGAGTAGCCGTCCGGCTGTGACACCGCTCCAATTTCGATCTGGGTATCGACGTAGTCACATCCCGCGGCGATCGCCTGACGGTCAAGAGCGAGCATCTTAGGATTCTTCACCATCGTCTCGATCACTGCCATTGCCGTCTCGGCGGGCAGACACTCGGTTTCTTCCAGGAGCGCGCCGAGCATCACCACATTGGCGACCTTGGCCGAGCCCAGACGATCGGCGATCTCCGATACCGGTACGCAGACCACACGGGCTTGCTTCGCGCTGAAGCCTTCCGGCAGCTTGGTGCCGTTGTAGAGAACCAGTCCTCCCGACGCTACGCTGGATGCGAACTTGTGCAGCGACAGTTCGTTCATCGCGATCAGCACTTCGGGCTGCGAAATGAGCGGGGTGCCGATGCGATCATGCGAAAGCGTCACGTGGCAGTGCGCGCTGCCGCTGCGCATCTCGGGTCCGTACGATGGCAGCCAGCTCACTTCCATCTGCTCTCGCAGGCCCATCTCGGCCAGCAGTTGCCCCATCAACAAGATGCCCTGTCCGCCGAAGCCGGCGATTTTGACTGTCAAATCGCGGGTGTGATGATGACGCCGGATAACCGGCTCGTTGCTCTGGTCCTCTTCTACGCCAAGTGCTTCGGCAACGGTCAGATGAGGAACGATCGCATCGACCGGCAGCTCAGGCTTGCGATCGCGGAAAACACCTAAGGGAAAAGCTTTGGCCAAAGTTTCACTAACCCATTTGCGTGCGACCACGGGGTCCATCTTCAAGATGGTGGGACAGGGCGAGAGCAGCTCGATCAGGGAAAAGCCGCCGTGGTCTTTTTGGATCTGCAGGGCCTTCTTTACCGCCTTCTTGGCCTTCATGATGTTCTTCATGTCGGTGAGGGCGACCCGCTCGATATAAGTGGGCGTCTCCAGTGCGGCCAGCAGTTCGCAGACATGGAGCGGCAGACCTTCGTTGCCGGCACGGCGTCCCCATGGCGAGGTTGTGCTCTTCTGACCGACGAGCGTGGTCGGCGCCATCTGCCCTCCGGTCATGCCATATACGGAGTTGTTGACGAAGAACACGCAGATGTTTTCGCCGCGATTGGCGGCGTGAATAATTTCAGCCGTGCCGATGGCCGCAAGATCGCCGTCGCCCTGGTAGGCCATGACGATCGAGTCGGGATTGGAGCGCTTGAGGGCGGTCGCGGCGGCCGGAGCGCGCCCGTGTGCCACCTGCACGTTGCCTACGTCAAAGTAGTAATAAGCGAAGACCGAGCAACCGACGGGGCTGACCAGAATGGCGCGGTCCTTCAGGCCGAGTTCAGTCAGCGCCTCGGCGATCAGCTTGTGGGCGATGCCGTGTCCGCAACCGGGGCAGTAATGCGTCTGGTGTTGCATCTCGGCTTTGCGATCGTAGTTGTCGTAGAACGCCGGCGATTTTTCGTGAATTACCTGATAGCCTTCCACAAATTCCTCCTTGAATCCACTCTTTCGCCAACCCAGCGAAGAGTGGAGTGCCCCGGTTTATACGTGGGCCGCCATGCGCGCAAAAACCTGCGCCGTAATCTCTTCCGCCATAGGAACGTTGCCGCCAACGCGTCCGTAATACTCCACCGGAACGCTGCCGTTGAGCGCCAGCCGCACATCCTCGACCATCATGCCGGTGCTCAGCTCGACTGCCAGGACTGACTTCACGTTCTTGGCCGTCTCGCACAACTCGCGCGAGGGGAACGGCCACAAAGTGATGGGACGGAAGAGTCCGGCTTTCACTCCCTGCGCCCGCAGCTGGTCGATGGCCGAACGCAGTACCCGGGCAACGATGCCGAAGCCTACCAGCAGAACGTCAGCATCTTCGGTGAGGTAGTTTTCGTGACGGCTCTCCAGCTCCTGGGCAAGCAGATATTTCGACTCCAGGTGGCGAATATGCGCTTCCAGAGCATCCGGCTCCAGCACGATGGAGCTGATCATGTTGTGTCTGGTCTCCGCCGTGCCCTTTACCGCCCAGTCTTTCGCGGGCTGCTCGATGCTGCGCAGCTTGATGTCGAGCGGCTCCATCATCTGGCCAACATAGCCGTCGGTCATGATGACGACCGGATTGCGATAGCGGTCTGCCAGGTCAAAGGCCAGCACGGTGAGGTCGAACATCTCCTGCACCGACGAGGGGGCCAGCACCAGATTGCGATAGCAGCCGTGGCCGCCGCCCTTCACGATGCAGAAGTAGTCGCTTTGCTCGGGAGCGATGTTACCCAGTCCCGGTCCGCCGCGAACCACGTCAACGATCACGCCCGGCAACTCGGCGCCTGCCATGTAGGAAATGCCCTCCTGCATTAGGCTCAGGCCGGGGCCGGAGGACGCGGTCATGACCCGCATGCCCGCGGACGAAGCGCCGTAAACCATGTTGATGGCCGACACTTCGCTCTCCGCCTGCAAAAAAGTGCCGCCCACTTCCGGTATGAGGAGGGCGGCGTATTCGGCAATCTCGCTGGCGGGGGTGATGGGATATCCGTAAAAGGCCCGGCAGCCCGCTACTATGGCGGCTTTGACGATGGCTACATTCCCCTTACAGAGTTGCCTCATGGGCCACCTCCTGCGGCAGCGGTATAGCCGACGCGGCTTTGGCGGGTGGCGTCAGCCGTTCCACCACGATGGCGCCGGGCTCGGGACAGCAGTAAAAACAAGCGCCGCAGCCGGTACAGCCCTCGCCGCTATATTGCGCCGGATGCACACCGTACTTGCTGAGCTGGGGCGCCAGTTCGAGACATTCTGGAGGACACGACTCCACGCACAGGCCGCATCCCTTGCATTCTTCAGGATCGATGATGACGTTACCGCGCGGTTGCGATGACATTGTTACCCTCACACTTCGGTTCGTAAGCGTTGCGTTGGAACCAGCGTTGCTGTTCGCCGTATTCCTGCAGTTGGTCGCGAAACTTGGGATGAGCCACCTGGATCAGCGACTCGGCCCGTTGGCGGATGGTGCGCCCATGCAGATAAGCGACACCGTATTCGGTGACTACGTAATGCACGTCGGCTCGGCCGGTCAACACGCCCGCTCCGTGCGCCAATCGGGGCACGATTCGCGAGATGGTATCGCCCTTGGCCGTCGATGGCAGCGCGATGATCGGCTTGCCGTGCTTAGCGCGCGCCGCGCCGCGGATGAAGTCAAGCTGCCCGCCGAAGCCGCTATAGAACCCTGGTCCAATGGACTCGGCGCAGACCTGTCCGGTCAAATCGATCTCGATAGCCGAATTGATGGCCACCATGCGATCGTTCGCCGCGATGCGGAAAGGATCGTTAGTGTAAGCCGCGGGATGAAATTCGAAGATAGGATTCTCGTCGATGAAATCGAACAGCGTTTTCGTCCCCAATACGAATCCGAGGATGATTTTGCGCGGCTTCATGTTCTTGCGCCGGCCATTGATGACGCCGGCCTCGATGAGCGGGATGGCATTGTCCGAAATCATCTCGGTGTGGACGCCCAGGTCCTTGCGGTCCATCAGATTGGGAAGAATGGCATCGGGGATTGCTCCTATCCCACATTGTAAGACCGAACCGTCTTCGATCAGAGAAGCTACCCGAGATCCTATCTGCTGGTAAGTCTCGTTGCTGGGCTGCTTCTTCAACTCGCACAGGGGACGCGAAAGCTCTACGATGGCGTCAATCTCGTTCACATGAATGAAGCTGTCGCCATAGGTGCGCGGCATTTGCGCATTCACTTGTGCCACCACGTGGTGCGCGTATTTCGCGGCGGTCAGGGTGCACTCCACTCCCACCCCAAAACTGCAATAGCCGTGGGGGTCGGGCGGCGACACCTGGATGAAGGCGACATCGATCGGCATCTCGCCGCTCTCGAACAGGGCTTCGACTTCGCTAAGAAAGATGGGCGTGTAGTCGGCGCGGCCATCGTTTACCGCCTCGCGAACATTGCCGCCGACAAACAATGCGTTGTGCCGGAAGTGCGGCGCCATCTCGGGCGCGCAGTAGGGCGAGGTTCCCGAGGTCAACAGATGCATCAGTTCAACGTCTTTGACATGGGGAGCGCGCCCCATCAGGGCCTCCACCAGCGCCTCAGGTTCGGCGCAGCCGGGATGGATGTACACGCGCATTCCCGACTCCACGCAAGCAACTGCCTCGCGTGCGGTCACCAGCTTGTTACGGTATTGGTCGATCCACGACATAGACAAAAGGCCTCGAATTAAGCAGGTATAGTTTCCGATTTCACGGAGTAGCCAGCCGTCGCGCGCTCGTGTCCCAGGGCGGCGTAGTAGATGGCCAGGTGGAAAAACTTGTCCAGCATTTCCAGCAATTCGAGCTCGCCGAAAATTTCCGCGGGACGCTCCAGTTCAGCATGCTTCTGCATGTATTCCCACAGGTTTTCGCGTACCAGGCAAATCATCCATACCACTTGGCTGACGGGAACGCCCTGGGCCGCGCGCTGCGCGCCCACCTCGAGATAGCGCTGCTCAATGTCAGCTTCAGTCTTGCCCAGCAGCCAAGCGCCCAGATGGCGATACACTTCATAGACTTTTTCCGTCAGTTCGCCGTCGGGAACATTGGCGTAGGCGGAACATTTATTGCATTCGCGGTAACGGTTGTGCAGGCTACGGGCCAGCCCGTCGGAATGGCTCTCAATTAGTTTGACTAGGCGGTATGCGAGCAACATGGCTCACCTCGTTCACCTCGGCCGAGGTTGCAAAAGCAGGGTGCTACCGAACGGCTCCGGCCCTCACTCTCTTACGTTCAAGTGTCGCCTTATATGGACAAACTAGCCGTGATTGGTATCACGTGCAAAAGTGATGGAGGTCACTCGAAAGGGCCGCTTTTCGCCATTCGCTTCTCGCTCTTAGCTTTTGGCCTTCAGCCTTCAGCCGTCAGCTCTCAGCTCATACGTCGTACCTCCTATCCCTTACCTATTAGCCCAAAAAACCTCGGCCTTCTGAGCGGAGAACCTACCCTGAGCCTGGCGAATGCCGATTTTGCGAATCGGAGTCGAAGGACCCCTATCCCGCTCAGCGGAGCTTCCTTTTCATGAAAGCTATGATCGCGGCCGGCGAGAAGCGAAAAGCGGCCTGATGACATTTGTCACTCCCACTGCCTGACAATCGGCACTACTGCCCGCTCTCCGCATGACCGATCATCGCTAACGTGCCTGGAAGAACAGGGCGCACGGGAGTGAACCATGTCAACCGCCTTTCTACCACCTCACCAAGTCCAGGTGCGGGACTTGTCGAATGCCGGAATGCCACGCAGCGCGCGAGTTCAGCAGCCGGCCAGCGTTGCCTGCACGCGCAACCTGAAAAAGAGTTACGGCGAGATTGTCGCCTTGCATGATCTAAACCTGGAAGTCCGTCGTGGCGAATTGCTGGCGCTGCTGGGGCCGAACGGGGCCGGCAAGACCACGCTGGTACAAGTGCTGCTTGGCTTGGCGCGGCCCGACTCGGGCAGCGCGTCGGTTTTCGGCGTCAATCCCTTTGGCGGACAGGTACAGGCCCGCCTGGGAGCGATGCTGCAGGTCGGACGGGTGCCGGAGACGCTGAAGGTGCGCGAGCACCTCGATCTGTTCTCGTCATACTATCCCAATCCGCTGCCTCTGGACGAAACCTTTCAAATCGCCGGGCTAACGGAAATCAAAGATCGCCGCTACGGCGAGCTGTCAGGCGGACAGAAGCAGCGCGTGCTGTTTGGCATTGCCATCTGCGGCAATCCGGACCTGCTGTTTCTGGACGAGCCCACGGTCGGTCTCGATGTAGAGGCGCGGCGCCTCATGTGGTCACAGATTCGCATCCTGATCGAGCGTGGCAAGACCGTGCTGCTCACCACTCACTACCTGAACGAAGCCGATGCGCTGGCTGATCGCATTCTGGTGCTCGACAAAGGAGCGGTGGTGGCCGAGGGCACGCCCGCAGAGATCAAGTCGCGCGCCATGGGCAAACAGATTCGCTGCACCAGCCGGCTGGCGATCGAAGAGATTCGCCAGATTGCGGGCGTACTCAGCGTGAAGGCCGACCGCAACGCTTTCGAGTTGCAAGTAAATGCCGCCGAGCCGGTGGTCCGCGAGCTGCTACAACGCGACCCGTGGCTCGCCGACCTGGAAGTGACCAACGCAGGGCTGGAAGAGGCGTTCCTGGCGCTGACGCAAAATCATAACGCCGATGCGAAGGGGGGAAACTAACATGGCCACCACTACTTTTCCTGCTGTCTTAGCCGTGCCGCGGCGTTCGCTGTCGCGCACGATTGCGCTCTACGCCAAGGAAGCCAAGTACGAGCTCATCAACAAGACGCGCATTCCGGTTTACGCGCTCTCCACAATCGCCATTCCGCTGATGTTTTATGTACTGTTCGGGATCGTGTTGGGCAACGCCAGCGACCGGAGGGACAACGCAACTTACATGCTGGCGACGATGGGATGCTTTGGCACCATGGCGGTCGCGCTGTTTGGTTTCGGCGTCAGCCTGGCTATGGAGCGCGGACAGGGTTGGCTGCAAGTGAAGCGCGCATCGCCTATGCCGGTGAGCGCCTACTTTCTGGCCAAACTCTTCGCCGCAGTGGTGTTCAGCACGGTCATCATGCTGCTGCTGCTCTCGGTTGGAATCGCGTTTGGAGGGGTACGTTTGCCGTTCGCAACCGCGGTGGAGCTGGTCGGCATTCTGGTCGCAGGCTCAATACCGTTCAGCGCAATGGGTCTGGCCATCGGATATTTCGCCAAGCCAAACTCCGCGCCAGCCGTGGTCAACCTGATCTACTTACCGATGTCGTTCTGCTCGGGATTATGGATTCCGCTGTCCGTATTGCCGCATGGATTGCGGGCGCTGGCCACCATTTTGCCGCCCTATCACCTCAGCCAGTTGGCGCTGAATGCAGTAGGGATGGCACCGAATCCGACACCGGCGTGGGGACACGTCGAGGCGTTACTGGCGTGCACCCTGCTGTTCCTGGGCCTGGCCGCTTGGGGCTATCGTCGCGACGAAGGAAAGCTGTACGGATGAGAAAAGCCGCGCTTCGCCTTTCGCTTATGGATTGGTAACGGTTCGTAAGCTGACGCGGTGAAGGAAAGCAGGAGCGGGTGCTCCTAGAACATCACCATGACAGTGCCGGTCCGGTAGCACGACACTAAAGCCCCAAGCGAATAGCGAATAGCGACTTAAAAGGAACTCCCCATGAAGAGCAAGACTTCGCAATGGATTTTGTGGACGGTTACGATGATCATCTTTCTATGGCTGACGCTCAGCGGGCGCTTTGACTGGCTGATGGTGGCCATGATCGTCTCCTCGGTGGTGTGGTATACGGTTGTGCCGCGCACCACTTCCAGGTGACAATAGACCCGGCACGGTGGTTGAGGACGCATGATGGCTAGGCTGCAGGCAATTTGGTGGAAGCTTTATCCCAGCGACGACAAGCATCGCTGGATGCCGCTGATATGGCTTCCCTTCATGGTCTGGTTCTTCGTCGATCCTATCTGGTGGAAACATGCTGGGCCGCTGCTGTGGATCGGCAACACCATCTACGGACTGGTATTTATTTGGCTGTACCTCTATTCCTTCTCCCGCCCCGAACCGCGCCGGCTTTATGCCATAGCCGGGATGATTGTGATGGCAACAATCGCAATTTCATCCAACGCCGGCAACGTGGGCCTGCTCATTTATGCCAGCGCCGCCGGAGGTTTCAGCACGAGTCTGCGGCGCGTGTTGATGCTCATAGCGCTTGAACTCGGCATCCTCGGCTTTTACGCGCATCGCCTGCACCTGCCGGTAGAGTTTTGGGGCTCGATGCTGCTGTTGATCGTCCTAGTGGGGCTGGGGAACCATTACGGCGCGATCATGCACTGCGCCGAGGAGAAGCTGCGCCGGGCCGACGATGAGATCGAACATTTGGCCAAAGTGGCCGAGCGAGAGCGGATCGCGCGCGATCTGCACGATCTGCTGGGCCACACCCTGTCGCTCATCACCTTGAAAGCCGAGCTGGCGCGCAAGCTGGTGGACCGCGATCCCCAGCGCGCTAAACAGGAGATGCAAGACGTTGAGCACACCTCGCGCGCTGCGCTGGCCGACGTGCGCGAAGCCATCAGCGGATACCGCGGCGAAGGTCTAGCCGCCGAGCTGATTCGCGCCCGCAAAACGCTGGAGACCGCCGGCATCCTGGTGGATTCCGACGTCGCCGAGCTTCCCCTAACCCCGGCGCAGGAAACCGTGCTGGCGCTGGCGTTGCGCGAGGCGGTGACCAACGTTGTGCGCCATGCGCAGGCGCGACAGTGCAGCGTTCGTCTGCAACGGGACAACGATCTCTGTAGGTTGGAAATCGCCGACAACGGCCGCGGCGTTGATGCCCCCGAAGGCAACGGATTGCGCGGTATGCGCGAACGCCTCGAAGCCATCGGCGGATCGCTGCAGCGCCAAACCAAAGCCGGAACCCGCCTGGTTATTCATTTGCCGCTCGCGCAGGTCGCCTCCGCTCTGCGAAACTGAGGGACATGCCGGGCGCTAAGCGCGACAAGATCCGCGTCGTCATCGCCGAAGACCAGGTCATGGTGCTGGGCGCGCTCGCCGCCCTGCTCGAGATGGAAGACGACATCGAGGTTGTCGCTCGCGCCCGCAATGGCGAGGAAGCGCTGCGCACGGTGCAGCAACTGCGGCCGGACGTCTTCATCACCGACATCGAGATGCCCAAACTTACCGGGCTGGAAGTTGCTGCCGAGCTGAAGCGGCGCAGCGTGCCGGTGCGCATGATTATCCTGACCACTTTCGCCCGCGCCGGATATCTGCGCCGCGCGCTGGCTGCCGGGGCTTCCGGCTATCTGCTGAAAGACATGCCCGCGGAACAACTGGCCGAGGCAGTGCGCCGGGTGCATCGCGGGTTGCGGGTGATCGATCCGCAACTTGCCGCCGAAGCCTGGAGCGACGAGCCCGATCCGCTCACCGAGCGCGAACGCCAGGTGTTGCGTCACGCCGGAGAAGGCATGGCCAGCGCCGACATCGCGATCGAATTGAACTTGTCGGAAGGCACGGTACGTAACTACTTGTCGGAGGCAATCAGCAAACTGGGGGCAGCCAATCGCGTCGAGGCAGCGAGGCTCGCGCGGGCGAAGGGGTGGCTGTAGTACCGCGAAAAGTCGTTCTTTCCACTTATTTCAGGAGCAAGGTAGCGCTTGCCTTAGCGATACGCTAAGCGCAAGCTACGCTTCATGGTTGCTGCCGTGTCGTATGCCAGTCAAATGAAAGAGCAAACAGGTGCGGCGGTCAGGCAACCGTGGAGTGGCCTCCGCCGGTCGGCTTACGATGCTTAAAATTGCCGTCCTCCAATGTCCCGGTAGATTCTCACCTCAGGATAAGGCGGGACATTAAGCTCGCCAAATGACCATCTAGAAATCTGAAGCACATTATTCGCCCCATCCACGTGTTTTACATATCCGCGAACATATTCAGGTAATTCATTTCTTACGGTGTCACTGACCAAGATCGCACCCGAAGTGATATTGCCTGAATATAGCGACGCCGACAGATAAGAGTCCCACCAACCAAAAAAAGCTAAAGATCGGCATTATACCGAATAGCAAGAGGATGATTTTCTGGAAATGGCACCGATTGCGCCAAATGACCTCCGAGAACGAAAAGTGTGTCTTCCAGAACAAAAGTGCGAGGAACGCTATCATAGCCAGGTTCCAAGGCCAAACGACGCTGTTCCAAAACGTCCGCCCCCGGCAGTACGAATAGAAGGATAGAGATCGGCCATCGCTGCGCATAGCCCAAAGATGCACCACGACTTGGTCCCAATCACTCTCTCCGAACTCCCGAAGGCGAACTCACGGAGAAAAGTCTGCACCTCTACCTGCTGGTTGCAATGTTTGGCGATCAACTCCGCCGTCTACCGGCGCGTGTTTCAGGTCCCTCCGCAGATGTGGATAGACGAACACGAACCACATTTCGGACGGGAAACTCTAGAGCCAAACTCCCAGAAAACCCGAGCTAGCGGGTCGTCAAGACACCGACTGACCCTCCCATCGAGGTCGAATCGGACAACAGGTAAGCGTCTGGCCGGATTTCCTGACTTGCGCCTCAACGATCCAGACCGCCTTCCCAGGGCCTTTAGCTCCGGTGGCTTGCTGGTCGGATCTCCGCGCTCACAGTTGCGGGGCAGTGGCGGATTTTAACCGCGCTTCCCAACTACCAGACATTAAACTTATAGTCCCGGGAAAAAGCGGTGTCAACTATTATCCATGATGAGCACGCAATTTTCCGGCAATGTCCCATATTGGGACGGCAAGGCGTCTCCGGTTGGTGACAGCCTCAACCGATGTCGCTAAGTTGGGTCATGGCGATCTCGCAAGGGACTCGCCGGTTCGGCGGCGTCGCATCCCTGGCTCGACCACGATCTCAGACAACGCGCCGGACACATGGACGGCGCGGAACCTGCTTTTTCGACTGCTACTTGTCGTGATCGTGGGGGTGGTGCTCGTCGTGGTCATGAGAATGGGAGTGAGTCACTCCCTTGTGGGTATGTTCGTGGGTGTGCTTGCCATTTTGATCGAGCTGGTCATCATGCGAATGCTGGTGATGACCGTCGTCGTGGGAATGCTCGTGTTCATGGGTAACTTCATCGTGGCTATGAGGGTGAGAGTGGTCCATCGCGACCTCCTTAGATTTTCAATCCGCAATCATAGCAAACGGGAGCAAATCAACTATGCTGCTAGCCCCGTCCGTCAGCCGCATTGCAATCGGCGTCGGTGGACAACCGGATGTCGTTCTCTCACTCCCTGGCTGCCCGATCGCAGGGGCTGATCTCAGCGAAAAAGCACTTCCTTGATATGCCCCCGCCAATTCCCGAAGTTAGAATCGATGGATGCTTGCGACTGCCAACACCAGAATTAGACGGGCCGTACTCACGAAATCCCCTGCATTTTCCAGGTTAGCAAGCGCTCTTGGCGGAGATGGTCCAGGCTGACTGATAGACGCGTATCGATAAAAGCCCTGCGACCTTAGCGCGAGATTCTTCTGCGAACGAAAACCGCAAAGCGTCGAGCTCAAGCGCGGCGCCCGCGTTATGGGTGTGCCGTCCTCCTTGCCGCCGCTCGATAAATGCCCTTACTGAGTGCCGTTCCCAGTTGGACAAAGTTCCAATGATGGTCGCAGATCGTTCCGGAAAGCCGCTGCGTCACGCGCCCATAAACCGGCCAGCGGAGATGACCGCCGTGAGCGGACTGACGGCGTTACAAAAGAGTGACAATGGTGCCTGGCAAGGGCGGAACCGCGGTAGCGACAGTCTTTGCAAGTGGTTGGAAAACTAGGGTAGATTAGAGCTACGGAGGGATGTGTGAGCGGTTGAAACAGGCGGTCTTGAAAACCGCTGTACTCGAAAGGGTACCGGGGGTTCGAATCCCTCTCCCTCCGCCACGCAGTCTGAACTCAGAAAAATCAACAAGACGTTGAACCACCACAAGCTCTTTCCTAGAGGTTGCGCCCGTGATGCCGGCAATGTAAGTCACGTCTGCTGGCCGCTGCCGGTGCCCTGGGTTCCGATGCGGATGGTGTTGTTCTCTGCGCCGACGCCCGGCGTTGCCGATAATGATGTCGCTACTGCCCTCGCCTGGCCCGCGCTAGCGCCAATGATGATGTCGTTGCTGGAAGTAAGCAGGGTGTTACCGACGCTAGCGCCGACAAAAGTGTTCGAGGAGCCAGTCGTGAGCGACGCGGCGGCAAACGAACCCACAAAGGTGTTTTGGCTGCCGGTGGCATTGTCGAAACCGGCGTCTTCGCCCAGGAACGTGTTCAGTGTGCCGGTGCTAGTTTTATTCCCGGCAGAGATGCCGCTTCTTCAGTCTTCTCCCATGCGTCCGGGGAGAGCGCCCACATCTGCGTTGCCCGCGGGTTCTCTGGGACCGCACCGACGGCGGCATCACGACGCGCGCCGCCGTCGTATCATCTACAAGTCTCGCCTGACAAGTTCCCGTTTACATACGTCCATTCCTAAGAGTACTAATCAAGAATCGACCTCGCGGAGGAAGGGGAATGATAGACCTAAAACAACTGAACAAAG